>DFXC01000149.1:678-17569 GCA_002383105.1 Hyphomicrobiaceae bacterium UBA4118 | reverse complement strand
TCGGCCACGCGCGTCTCGGCCACGCCGTAACGCATGTCCTGCTTGTCGATCCAATAGGGCGAGCCGTTGGGGACGATGAGAAGCTGCGCACCCGCTTGCGCCAGGGCCTCGCACACCTCCTCGCTCCAGATGTCCTCGCAGACCGGCACGCCGATCTTGATCCCCCTGAAATCGATCGGCTCAGGGGTGGGACCCGGCGCAAAGACGCGCTTCTCGTCGAACACCCCGTAATTCGGGAGATTGTTCTTGTAGCGGACCGTCTCGATGCGGCCGGCATCGAGCAGCGCCACGGCGTTGTAGACGAAGGGGCCGTCGCCCCAGGGCAGCCCGACGAGGATGGCGGGGCCGCCGTCGGCGGTGTCGCGGGCAAGCTCCTCAGCGGCTTCGCGGGCGGCCTTCTGCAATGCGGGCTTCAGCACCAGGTCCTCGATGGGGTAGCCGGTGAGATAAAGCTCGCTGAAGGCGATGAGATTGGCGCCCGCTTCCGCGGCGCGCGCGCGCGCCTCGCGAGCTTTGCGCAGATTGCCCTCGAGGTCGCCCACCACCGCGTTGAGCTGCGCCAGCGCGAGCTTAAATGAGTCCTTGATCGGTCCGGCCATGAGCAGAACTTAGGGGCAGATGTCGGCCTGGCAAGCGCGGACGGGGGGCTTCCCCCGCCTACTCTCCGGCGGCAATCGAGAACTCGGGCTCAGGGCGCCCCTCGCGTTCGCGCTTCAGCCTCTCGGCGACGATGAAGGCAAGCTCGAGCGACTGGTCGGCGTTGAGCCTCGGGTCACAATGGGTGTGGTAGCGGTCCGACAGGTCGGTCTCGGTGACGGCCTTGGCGCCGCCGACGCATTCGGTCACGTTCTGCCCGGTCATCTCGACATGGATGCCGCCCGCATGCGTGCCTTCGCTGCGGTGGATGTCGAAGAAGCTCTCGACCTCGGAGAGGATGAGGTCGAAGGGCCGCGTCTTGTAGCCGGTGTTTCCCGCCTTGATGGTGTTGCCGTGCATGGGATCGCACGCCCACACCACCGCCTTGCCCTCCCGCGTGACGGTGCGGATGAGCGCGGGCAGATGCTTGGCCACCTTGTCGGCGCCGAACCGGCAGATGAGGGTGAGACGCCCCGGCTCGTTTTGCGGGCTGAGCACGTCGATCAGCTTGAGCAGCTCGTCAGCACCAAGGCTCGGACCGATCTTGACCCCGACCGGGTTCTTGATGCCGCGCAGATATTCGATATGGGCGTGGTCGAGATCGCGGGTGCGGTCGCCGGCCCACAGGAAATGCCCCGAGGTCGCGTACCAGTCGCCCGAGGTGGAATCGACGCGGGTGAAGGCCTGCTCGTAACCGAGCAGCAAGGCCTCGTGGCTCGTATAGAAGCTCGTGGTGCGGAGCTGCGGGGTATTGTCGGCGTTGAGCCCGCAGGCGCGCATGAAGCGCAAGGTCTCGGCGATGCGCTCGGCGAGCTCCTGATAGCGATGCCCGGCGGGACTGTCCTTGACGAAGCCGAGATTCCACCGGTGCACGTGCTCGAGATTGGCATAGCCGCCTTGGGCGAACGCCCGGATCAGATTGAGCGTGGCGGCGGACTGCCGGTAGACCATCAGCATGCGATTGGGATCGGCCAGGCGGGCCGCTTCCGTGAACTCGATGCCGTTGACGATGTCGCCGCGATAGCTCGGCAGCGTCTTGCCGTCTTTCGTCTCGGTCGCGCTCGAGCGCGGCTTGGCGAACTGGCCGGCGATGCGGCCGAGCTTCACCACCGGCGAGCCGCCGGCATAAGTGAGCACCACGGCCATTTGCAGGAACACGCGGAAGAAGTCGCGGATCTGATCGGCGCGGTGCTCCAAGAAGCTCTCGGCGCAGTCGCCGCCTTGCAGCAGAAAGGCCTCGCCCTTGGCGACGCGGGCGAGCTTCGCCTTCAGCTCGCGCGCCTCACCCGCAAAGACGAGCGGCGGGAAGGTCGCAAGCTGCTTCTCGACCTGGTCGAGCCCACCCTGATCGGGATAGACCGGGACCTGCTCGATCTCTTTGGCGCGCCAGCTATCTGGGCTCCATCGCGGTGCCATCGAGGGCTCTCCTTGAAAAGTGAACGCTATATAGGCGATTGGCGGAACCCTGACTAGGCAGGCCGCGCAATTGCCTGACCCGCTTGAGCATGCCACATATCCCTTAACGCACGGGAAGGAAGCGGACCTTGGATCGTCACCTCGAGCACGGCCATCACCCGCGCGAGATCGCCAGGCGCCTGAAGAGGGGGCCAAGGGCGAGCTATCTCCGCGACTGGGTCTATGGCGGCATCGACGGCACCGTGACGACCTTCGCCATCATGGCGGGCGTCGTCGGAGCAGGCCTCGAAACGCGCGTGGTTCTCATCCTCGGCGCCTGCAACCTGCTCGCCGACGGCCTCTCCATGGCCGCCGCCAACTACTCCAGCACCAAGACCGAAATCGACGAATACGAGCATGTGCGCCGCATGGAGGAACGCCATGTGGAGCTTGCGCCCGAGGGCGAGCGCGAGGAGGTCCGTCAGATTTTCCAGTCCAAGGGCTTCGAAGGCAAAGCGCTCGACAGTGCCGTCGACGTCATCACCGAGCAGCACGAGCGCTGGATCGACACCATGATGACCGAGGAGCATGGCATGCCGCCGGTGACCCGCTCACCGAGCCGGTCGGCGCTCTTCACCTTTCTCGCCTTCGTGCTGTGCGGGAGCGTCCCGCTGCTCGCCTATCTCTTCCGACTCAATGACCCGCTTGCCGTCGCGACCGTGATGACCGGCGCCACCTTCTTCGCCATCGGATCGCTGCGCAGCCATTGGTCGCCCACGCCGTGGTGGCGCGCCGGGCTCGAGACCTTCGTCATCGGCATGATCGCCGCCCTCGTCGCCTATCTTGTCGGGGACTTCCTGCAAAGCATCGTGTGACCCATTCCGCTACCACTGGCGATCTCAATCGTGGGAGATAGGCGCCATGGCCATCAAGGAACCAAGTTTCACCATCGGCATCGAGGAGGAATATCTCCTCGTCAACAAGGACACCCGCGATCTGGCGCAGGAGCCTCCGCCCGCGCTCCTTGCCAAATGCGAGGAGGCGCTGCGCGGCCAGGTCAGCCCCGAGTTCCTGCGCTCGCAGATCGAGGTCGGCACCCGAGTGTGCAGCTCGATGCAGGAGGCGCGCGACCAGCTCGTGCATCTGCGCAGCACCGTCGGCCGCATCGCCGATGAGTTCGGGCTCGCCCCCATCGCCGCCTCGACCCACCCCTTCGCCCAATGGTCGGACCAGCAGCATACCGACAAGGAGCGCTACAACGTGCTCGCCCGCGATCTCCAGCACGTGGCGCGGCGACTCGTGATCTGCGGCATGCATGTGCATGTCGGCATCGAGGAGGACGATTTGCGGATCGACCTGCTCGGCCAGGCCGCCTATTTCCTGCCGCATCTGCTCGCGCTCTCGACCTCATCGCCGTTCTGGCAGGGCGCACAGACGGGCCTCAAGTCCTACCGGCTGTCGGTGTTCGACGAGCTTCCCCGCACCGGCGTGCCGCACCAATTCTCAAGCTATAGCGAGTACGAGCGCGCCATCGAGCTCCTGGTCAGTGCGGGCCTCATCGAGGACGCGACCAAGATCTGGTGGGACTTGCGGCCCTCGGCGCGCTTTCCCACCCTCGAAATGCGCATCACCGATGTCTGCCCGCTGCTCGAGGACGGCATCGCCATCGCCTCGCTCTATCGCTGTATCTTGCGGCTCCTCTATCGCTTGCGCCGGCAGAACCAGCGCTGGCGTTACTACCCGCCCTTCCTCTTGCGCGAGAACCGCTGGCGCGCCCAGCGCTACGGCGTCGAGCAGGGCCTGGTCGATTTCGGCAAGGGCGCGGTGGTGCCCTTCCCCGTCCTGCTCGAGGAGCTGTTCGATCTCGTTGCCGAGGATGCCGCTTATTTCGGCTGCGTCGCCGAGGTGGCGCATGCGCGCACTATCGTCCAGCGCGGCACCAGCGCAGACCGTCAGCTCGCCCGCTTCGAGGCGGTGAAGGGGCTTGGCGGCAGCGAGCAGGCGGCGCTCGTCGCCGTGGTCGACGGCATCATCGAGGAAACCATGATGCTGCCGTCAGGGGCACCGCGCGCCGCTCCGGCACAAGGCGCTACAGCGTCACGCCCATGCCGCCATCCACATTGAGGCTGGCGCCAGTGATATAGGCCGCCTCGTCAGAGGCAAGGAACAGCGCCGCATTGGCGATGTCTTGCGGCGTGCCGAAGCGCCTGAGCGGCGTCTGCGTGAGCAGAGCCTTGGCGATCATCGGATTAGAGATATAGCGGCCGATCAGCGCCGTCTCGACGTAGCCCGGAAGCAGCGTATTCACGCGGATGCCGTAAGGCGCGTACTCGACGGCAAGGCTCCGCGACAGCGCCGACACCGCGCCCTTGGTGGCGGAATAGACCGCCATCTGGCGTGTGTGCTTGGTCGCCATGATCGAGGACAGATTGATCACCGACGCCTTGCCCGAGGCCTTCAGCAGGCCGAAGGCCTCGCGCGCGCAGCGCACCGTGCCGTCGAGATTCGTCTTCCACACCCGGTCCCAGGCGTCGTCGTTGAGATGGCGGAAGTCTGAGCGCTCGCCCACACCCGCATTGTTGACCAGCACGTCGAGATGGCCATGAGCCTCGCCGATCGCAGCCATCAGCGCTTTCACCGCGCCCGTGTCGGTGACATCGACGTTATGGGCTGACGCGGCGCCGTTGCTCTTGACGATGGCGTTTGCCACCTCCTTAACTGCCTCGCCGTCGCGGTCGGCCACCACCACGAAAGCACCCTCGCGGGCGAAGGTCTCGGCGATGGCGCGGCCGATGCCCGCGCCGCCTCCCGTGACGAGCGCGACCTTGTCCTCAAGCCGCCGCATCTGACCCCGCCACCGGCGCCGGCATCTCCCATTTGTGGCGCAGCGTCACCAGCTCCTCGGCGGCGCTCGGATGGAGCGCCATGGTCTTGTCGAGCTGGTCCTTGGTCACGCCGAGCCGCATGGCGACCGCCGCCATTTGCACGATCTCGGCGGCGTCCGAGCCAAGCACATGCACGCCGAGCACCTTGTCGGTCTTCATGTCGACTACAAGCTTCATCAGCATTCTCTCGTCGCGGCCGCTGATCATCGAGCGGAGCGGCCGGAAGCTCGTCTTGTAGATGTCGATGGCCCCATCCCCATGCATCTCGCGCGCCTTCTCCTCCGATAGCCCCACGGTGCCGAGCTCGGGCTGGGAGAACACGGCCGTGGGGATGGAGGTGTAATCGACCGGCGTGGGCTTGCCGTTGAACAGGGTCTCGGCGAAGGCGGTCGCCTCGTGGATGGCAACGGGGGTCAAGTTCTTGCTGTCGGTCACGTCGCCCACGGCATAGATGCTGTCGACCGAGGACTTGCAGAATTCGTCGACCACGATGTGGCCGTTCCAGCCGAGGTCGACGCCGGCCTGTTGCAGCCCGAAAGCCGACGTGCTCGGTGCCCGCCCCGTTGCCGCCATCACCAGATCGGCGGCGATGGCCCCGCCCCGCTTGAGGTGAACGCGATAGCCTTGTCCCTCCTTCTCGACGGAGGCGACATCGGTATCCATGCGAAGATCGATGCCGCGATTGCGCATGGCCTCAGCCAGGCCGTCGCGGAGGTCCATGTCGAACTCGCGCAACACCTGGTCGCCGCGATACAGCACCGTCACGGCGACCCCGAAGCCTCTGAAGATCGAGGCGAACTCCATGCCGATATAGCCCGCCCCGATGATCACGATGCTTGCCGGAAGCTGCTCGAGCTCGAAGCATTGGTTTGAGCTGATGAGATGCTCCTTGCCGGGCAGCTCAGGGGTGACCGGATGTGACCCGGTGGCGACGAGGATGGTCTTGGCGGTAATGGCGCCGTCACGGTCGACGAGCTTCACGGTGTGGGGGTCTTCGAGGGAAGCGCGGGTGAGGAACCGGTCGACGCCCGCTTTCTCCAAGGTGCGGGTATAGACGCCGTTCAGTCGGTCGACCTCGCGATGGACGTTGCCGATCAGCGTCAGCCAGGCGAAGCTCTCGTTCTCGCAGGTCCAGCCGAAGCCGCGTGCGTCGGCAAACTCGGTGCGGTAACGGCTGCCATAGACCAAGAGCTTCTTCGGCACACAGCCGCGGATCACGCAGGTGCCGCCGATGCGATACTCCTCGGCGATGCCCACGCGCGCGCCAAGCTCGGCGGCAAGCCGCGCCGCGCGGACCCCGCCGGAGCCCGCGCCGATCACGAACAGGTCGTAGTCGTATGCCACGGGCCGTCAGGCTCCCACGCGACGCAACGATCTCACTCCGCCACTCCCCGCCACGATAGCCAAATCGGCGAGGCCAAGGAACAGGCCGTGCTCGACCACGCCCGGCACCCGCTTAAGCGCGAAAGCCAGCACCTCGGGCTCGGGGATGGCGCCGAAGGCGCAGTCGATGATGAGATTGCCCTGATCGGTGACGAAGGGCGCGTCCCCTGCCCCAGGCCTGAGCTTGATCTCTCCCACGCAACCCGCCTCGGCGGTAATGGCCTCGATCAGGCGCATGGTCGCCAGTAGTCCGAAACGCACCACCTCCACGGGCAGCGGGAACGTCCCCAGCGTCGTCACGAGCTTGCTCTCATCGGCAATAACCACCATCCGGTCTGAGGCCGTCGCCACGATCTTCTCGCGCAACAGCGCCCCGCCGCCGCCTTTGATCAGGCGGAGCTGATCGTCGATCTCGTCGGCGCCGTCCACGGTGAGATTGAGTTGCGGGGTCTCATCGAGCGTGGTGAGGGGAATGCCGAGCCGTTCGGCCTGCGCGCGCGTCGCCTCAGAGGTCGGAACGCAGATCACGTGCAAGCCCGACGCCACCCGTCCCGCCAGAGCATCGACGAAGCGGGCTGCCGTCGACCCGGTGCCAAGGCCAAGCCGCATGCCGTCCTCGACGAGATCGAGTGCGGCCCGCGCAGCACTCTCCTTGAGGTCGTTGGTCGTGAGCAAGCGCTTCCCCCGCGATCAGCCCTGAAGGCCGCCCATCATGACATATTTCAGCTCGATGAATTCCTTAAGCAAGCAGGGTCGCTGAGCTGCATGCGCCGCTCTCTACGCCGCCGCTTGCCAGGCTGCAAGGTGCCGTGTGACAGAGACGGGGATGCTTAAGGATGCCACCATCGTATTCGACCTCGACGGTACCCTCGTCGACACCGCGCCGGACCTCACCAATGCCTTGAACGATGTGCTGACCCGCCACGGCCATGCTGCGGTCTCCGCCGAGGCCGTCCGCGCCTCCGTGGGGCTTGGCGCCCGCGTGATGATCGAGGAGGCCTTGCGCCGGGCGGGCGTCACTGACGATGTCGACGGGATGCTGGCCGAGTTCCTCATCCATTACGAGACGAACATCGCGAGAGAAAGCCGGCCCTTCCCCGGCGCCGTGGCGGCGCTTGAGGCGCTCGCGTCGGGAGGGGCAAGGCTCGCGGTGTGCACCAATAAGCGGGAATACCTCTCCCGGAGGCTCCTCCAAGCGCTTGAGCTTGAAGGCTATTTCAGCGCGATCGCCGGGCGCGATACCTTCGCCGTTGCCAAGCCCGACCCGGGCCACCTGACCGGCGTCGTCGCCCTTGCCGGCGGCGAGCCCTCCCGCGCCGTCATGGTCGGCGACAGCGCGGTCGATGTCAGGACCGCCAAAGCCGCGAGCGTGCCGGTCATCCTCGTGAGCTTCGGCTATGCGGCAAGCCCACTCGACGGCCTCGACCCCGATGCCATGATCGACCATTTCGACGCGCTTCAAGGAAGCGCCACGTCGCTGTTGAAAGCTGTTGGCGTGCGCCACTGCCGTTCCTGATACGCCTCAATCCCGCCGCAGATCGGTCTTATTTCGACCCGACGGCTCTCAACGAAGAGCCATAGTCAAAGCACACTTTCACGGCCCTTAGGGGAGACGACCACAAACTTACTCAGGGAGAGACGGGGATGCTTAGACGTGTCGTGATCGGCGCCGCCATGGCGTGCCTCATGGGAGGGACTGCTTACGCCGTTGACGAAGACGCCGTCGATAACCAGTGCACGGAACAGCTCACAGCCGCCGAGGAAGCCGTCCAAAACAAGATCGACGCCAATGCCCTGAGCGACGCCGACGCCGAGAAGGTCAACGAGCTTCTCGACCAGGCCGACGCCCAGTGCACCGAGGGGAATTTCAAGGACGCCAGCGCGACGCTCGCCACCGTCAACGGCATGGTCGCCAAGACCAAATAGGCCGTATGCGAAGGCCGGACGGCACCTAGGGATCCGTGCCGTCCATCTGTCCCTGAGCCGGCGCCGCTTAACGAGCGTGCACCCCGTGCTCCGGCGATTTCTTGACTTATCGCGGGGCCAATCGCTAAATCCGGCTGTAGAGCATCATCCGGAAAAGTGGGAACCGGTTTTCCGGAAAGATGATGCTCAAACAGGGCATCATCCGGAAAGTGGGAATCCACCTCCCGAAAGGACGATGCTCAAGCAGCAGGCGAGGCGGGCGGTTAGCTCAGCTGGTAGAGCACTGTGTTCACATCGCAGGGGTCGCTGGTTCGAGTCCAGTACCGCCCACCACTCCAGCCATCCGGATATTTGAGGCCGTCGCCAGCCGCGCCTGGCGTCGATGCGCGTGACCTCGCGCCGGGGCTTTAGGCCCGCGCCGCCTTCAGCGCGACGAGCGGCTGCTCCACTTGGCCGGCATACATCGAGAGCATGGGCTCGTCGGTGAGGATCACCTCATCATACTCGCCGTACCCATTGAAACGATTCGCCAACACCCGGCCGTAGGCGCCGATCTGGCCGATCTCGATATAGTCGCCCTCGCGCACGCACGCCGGCAGGAGGAAGGGACCGGGCAGGTAGTCGGAGCTGTCGCAGGTCGGCCCATAAAGGGAGAACTCGGCGACCGGCTTCGCCTTGCGGCGGGAGGTTGCCACCAGCCGCGCCGGGAAGCGGAAGTTCGAATAGGCGGCATCGAACAGCGTGCCGAAAGCTCCGTCATTGACGTAAAGGGCGTTGCCGCGGCGCGCATCGACGCGCACGATGACCGACTCGGCTTCCGCCACGAGCGCACGCCCGGGCTCGCACAGGAGCTCGCAGGAATGCCTGACGGCAAGCTCGTCGGCCGCCCGCACCACCTCATCCATGAAGCTCGCAAGCTCCGGCGGGTCGGAATGAGGATAGCGGCTCGGGAAGCCGCCGCCGATGTCGATGGCGTCGACCAGGACGCCGGACGCAACGATCAATTGGCCGACCTGCCGCAGCGCCTCGCCGAAGGCGGCGGGGACGACAGCCTGCGAGCCCACATGGAAGGTGATGCCGAGCCGGCACGCGAGCTGGCGCGCCCGGAGAAGCAGCGCCGGAGCCTCCTCGCTCGACACCCCGAACTTGCCCTCGAGCGGGATCAGGCTGTGGGTGTTGGGACAGGCAACGCGGAGGAAGAGATTGAGGTCTTCCGCCCCGCCCGTCTCGGCGACGATCTTGTCGAGCTCGTCGTCGCTGTCGAAGGCGAAGCTCCTGACGCCAAAATCGCGATAGGCGCGCACGATCGCCCCCCGCGACTTTATGGGATTCATGAAGTAGAGCTCAGCCCCGGGGACCGGCGCCAAGCGCTCGATCTCGACCAGGGAGGCCACGTCGAAGGAACGGATGCCGGCCTCGACCAGAGCCTCGACGATCAAAGGCGCGTCGTTAGCCTTGGCGGCGTAGAGCACGCGGCCGGGGAAGTTGGCGAGAAACCAGTTCGCCGCTCGGAGCGCGGCGTGGGGCCTCAAGGCTAAGACCGGCCGCTCCGGACGGCGATCACGGAGAAACTCCGCGGCAGTAGTGAAAACGTCCATCCCATGTCTACTCCCACACGAGACTGCCGATGTCAGTGCTGCCCTTGAGCGAAACCGCCTACGAGCCCGCGTGGTCCCGTATGAAATCCTGCACCCCTTGTAAAGCGCTTTTCGCGTGCTCCCCCAACAATCTGTCTTGAGCGGTGCGTCAAAGAGCGTCAGTGCCAAACCCTGCCCGATTTTCCCGTCACCTCAGTTGGGTCCGGCGGGAGCCGTCCCGGCGCTCGTGAGCACGGTCGTGGCGGCGCTGGAATAGACAGGATTCTGCAACAATCCAAAGGACTTGCGCGCCGCGAGCCGCACCATGGCGGCGGTGTAGACATAGATCTCCGCACTATCGAGCTTGCCGTCGCCATTGCCGATCGGGCGGAGGTCGGCGCTGCCGGCAAGTCCCTCGATCAGATAGCGGGTGAAGAGGCCGATATCGTAGGTCGTGTCGATGAGCGTGCGCTGCCCGCGGTCGGAGGCGACGAGCGCGGTGAGCGCTGGAATGGGGGCCTTGGGGAGCGCCGTGTTCGTGGTCTCGGGCAGATTGGGGGGCAGCACATAGTCGCTATAGTCCCGCCCAAACTCCGTCTCGAGCAGGAGGAGCACCGATTTGGTGTCGATCCGGGCGAGATTGGCGTACAGCGTCGACAGCCTGTAGCCGGCGATCTCCTCGCGGTAAGGCTCGGTCTCGACGGGCAGGAGATACGCCTCACGCTGAGCACTGTCGGTCGCGCCATGGCCTGAGTAATAGATGAGCACCTTGGCGCCGGGCTTCGAGCGGACGAGGCGCGCGAGATCGCCCTCGTCACCAGGGCTCGCCCCGAACAGCCTTTCGAGGTCGGCCTTCTTGGCGTCGCGCACATCGATGATGTTTTCCTGGCGGTAGCTGAGATGCTCGGTGAGGAAGGCATACATGGCACCGGCATCGTTCTGCGAGGTCTCGCTCGGCGGCAGCTTCGTATAGCTGCGATTGCCGATGATGACGGCGAGTGCAGCGGTGTCCTCCGCCGCCCGCGGCAAGGCGCGGTAGAGCGCGCGGACCTTGGTATAGGACTTGACGTGGGCGCCGGTGCCGGTCCCAAGGCGCGGGAGCTGAAGCGGCGGGGTCGCGCAAAGCTGGAGGTTGCCGGCGCGCTCGATGCGCCTCACGTCGTCAAGGGCGAGATGCCCTTCAATGGGCACGCAGGCGCGGCACCACACCACGCCGTTCTTGGTTTGCAGCTCGTCGAGTTGGGACTGATCGAGCCCTTTCGGCGTGGGCAGGCAAGCCGTCTCGCATCGCGTCGTGGTGACGCTTGACCCGTGGGCGCGGCGAAGGAGCGCGAGGAGATCGTCGGGCAGACAATCGATGTCGAGACTGGTGATCGGCTCCAGCGGGACGACTTCCTCGCCGGACGTCGCGCCTTCTTCGGTGTCATCAGCCGGTTGGGCTGCAGGCTCGGTCGCCGCGGTCGTCTCAGGGCCCTTGCACAGGGAAGCGAATTTCTGCTGCACGGGCGGGGCGAGGAAATCGCTATAGGCCTTAAGC
This sequence comes from Hyphomicrobiaceae bacterium UBA4118, assembly GCA_002383105.1. GTDB lineage: Bacteria > Pseudomonadota > Alphaproteobacteria > Rhizobiales > Methyloligellaceae > Methyloceanibacter. Next base: position 6,230 of record DFXC01000149.1, on the reverse strand, counting down.
CCGTGATCGTTCTTGAAGTTCCAATAGGCCGTCCACGTCTCCTTGCCTCTCTTGCCGTCGATCGGGCCCTTATAGTAACCGAGCTCGGTCAGGCAGCTCTGCGCGCGCGAAATTGCCTGCACCTGCTCATCCGGGAGCTCGCCCGATGGCGCGGGCGCGGGCCCCGCGTCAGGAGTGGCGACGGCGGTGACGGGCTCGTCGGCGGTGCAAAGGTCCCCATCGCGCTTGAGCCCTTTGGCGCAAACGCAGGTGCCCCGCTTCGGCGACCAGCGCTCATCGTCGCGGCACGAGGCAGCGGCCCTGTCCCGCACGCAGCTCCCCCGTTGCAGGCTGTAGCCGTCGCGGATGCAAACGCAGCGGTGCAGACCCCTAGAATAGGTCAAAGGGAAGCCGCAAACGCTATCCGACTCGCGCGCGGGCCGCGGCTTCAGACGCGGCTGCTCTGACGGGAGGAACCTCGGGGAGGCGCCTTGCGCGGGCCTCAACCCGTCGCCCCGGGGCTCGGCAACCGACATCTGCGAGAAAGCCGCCCCGCAGGCAGTAACCAGCGCAAGCCCCAAAACGAGACCGTTAGCGCCTCGAAATCTCCCCGCCATGGGATCCCTCAACGCTCACGGCGCGATCGCATATCCGCGCGCGCCCACTCTAGCACATCACGCAAACCTAACCTCCGCCGGAGCAAAAGCCGGACCACGCCCGAGGCGATGACCTTGGCACCTCAAAACGGCGCTAATGGGGAGAAACCGCCGAAGCCGCATAAAAATGGGTCGGCGGGGGTGGAGTTCTATCCCTCGCCATTACGCCAGCCTCACCGCTATTTGACCGTCAGCTTGATCGCCGTGCGGGAGAGGATGTCCGATTTCGGCGTGCCGGGCGCGCCCTCTCCCGAGACGCCTTGCTGGCCCAACTGCGCCGCTGCGATCTTCTCGGCTCCCTCCACCACGATCTGCCGCGTGAGGAAATCGCGATAATTGCCGAGCTCGGTGAACTGTCGCGTCTTGAAGTCGTGCTTGATGCCGTCTGCTTCCGTGCCGGTCGCATTGCAGATAGCGACCACCGTTTCGGTCCCAGGGTCCTTCAGGCGGAACTGGAACTTCGCATCGCTTGCCGGGAACTGCGCCATTATCGGCGCTCGATCCGCGGCCTTTCTCCCATTCTGCCATAGCTCCCGCGTGCCCCGCTAGCCAGCTTCACGGCCGCTCACGGCATGGGAATGGCCCGGCCTTCCTTGAGCACGTCCCAGCCCCGCTTGACCGCGGGCCGCTCCGCGATCGCCAAGTACCAGCGCTTCACATTGGGATGCTCGGCGAAGTCCACCGTCTGCCAGGCGAAGCGGGAGATCCAGGGCCAGATCGCGATATCGGCGATAGAATACTCGCCGGCGACATAGTCGACCTCGCCAAGGCGCCGGTCGAGCAATCGCCAGAGCCGCTTGGCCTCCTTGGTGTAACGTTCTTCGGCGTATGCGCTTTTGCCAGGATTGAATTTCACGAAATGGTGGACCTGACCGAGAAACGGCCCGGGCCCTCCCATCTGCCACATCAGCCACTCGACCACGCGCCACTTGGTCGGGAAATCCTGCGGCCACAGTCTGCCAGTCTTGTCGGCGAGATAGAGCAGGATCACGCCCGACTCCATGAGCTGGAGTCCGGTGTCGGTGTCGACGATAGCGGGGATCTTGTTGTTGGGGGCGATCTTGAGGAAGGCCGGATCGAACTGCTCGCCCTTGGTGATGTCGATGGGATGGACGCGGTAAGGCAGCCCCACCTCTTCCAGCATGATCGACACCTTCTGCCCGTTCGGCGTCATCCAGGTGTACAGCTCGATCATGGTTCCCCCCAGAGTCATCCTTCGCAAGCGCAGCAACGCATGCCCGCGAAACGCTGCATTGTCAAAGGCATGACGCAACGCGCGCAAACCTCGCTCGCAGTTACAGAAAATTTGATTCACCAAGTGTTCATCCCTCGGCCTCCCTATCGCCAAGAACCTGTCGCGCCGCCGCCACAGGAGCCTGTTAGCCGTTAGTCATGAGCGCCGTCGACCAATACGCGCGCCTAGGGAGGATTCGATGCTCAATTGTGCCCACCTCGAGAACGAACGGAAGGGCGCCGCCGCTTGCCGACCGAGCTTCGCTCGCTATGCGATCTACTTCACGCCGCAACCTGGGACCGCGCTTGCCGCCTTCGGACGCTCATGGTTCGGACGCGCCAATGACGGCATCACCTTGCAGGCCTTCTCCGATGCTGGCCTCTCCGGCACGAGCTTCGCGAAGATCGCTGCCGCGCCTGGCCGCTATACCGGTCTGCACGCGCTGTTTCGGGCGCCGTTCGCGCTGCGCGACGGGATGGGACCGGAGGCGCTGAAGTCGCGGCTCACCACCTTTGCCGCTCGCCGCAAGCCCGTCGAGACCGGACCCCTGACGTTGTCGCGGGCCGGCCGCTTCCTCGTGCTGCGCCCGGTCGAAGCGACGCCAGCCCTTGAATGGCTCGCTGCCCAATGCGTCGGGGCGTTCGAGGATTTCGCCGCTCCTCCGAGCGACACCGAGCGCGAGGAGCATGCAAGCCCGCATCTTAGCGACTATCAGCGCCTTCTCCTGGAGAGCTTCGGCGATCCTTTCGTGCTGAGCGAGTACCGTTTCGCGATCACGCTGACCGGTCCACTCGACGCCGCCCATCTTGAGCGGGTGGCCCAGGCGCTGTGGCCCGTGCTCGAAGAGATCTGCGCGTCCGGCGTCACCGTCGACGGCCTGTCGCTGTTCGGCGACCCCGGGGGCCGCACGCCCATGCGTCTCGTCGGGCGCTATCGCCTCGGGGCTTAAGCGCGCGAAAACGCGGTTTTACCGGCATCAACCGCGAGGGCCTGCGCTGCGGAGCGTTGGGCCAAAGTTTTGACACACAGGCTCGTCACCCTTCCTCCGCTGGGGAAGTACGGGGTTGCCGATGCCTGATTATGGGGAAATCCTCGCGTTCCTCGCCGCCAATCCGCCTCAACTTGCCGGCGAGCGTGAGCTCCATGCCTCGCTGCTCGAGCTTCTCGCCAAATGCCTGCGCTCAGAGGAGATGACGGCAGAGGAGGATGCCTCGCCCGAAGCCTTGCAGACGCGCCGCATCCGCTGGCTGGATATCAACTAATCCAGGTCGGCCGCGCGGCTTGATGCCGCCAAAGGCCTAAACCCTTGGCATTTGCGCGGGGAGGCCGCCGATGCTATTGGAGCCTTAGATGGGGCCGCCTGGGCGCTGGCCAGCCTTTTCGCACCGTTTCGAGGGAGTGCACGGCATCATGAGGGAAAGCGTCGCGGTTAAGCGTTCGGCGCCTGCAGGGAAAAGTTCGGCGGATGACGTCGTTCGCAACTTCATCGAGAGCATCGATAGGGGCAAGCGTTCCGATCAACCCTATCGCCACTGGTCGCTGAAGGATTGCCTCCCCTCCGATACCCTCGAAGACGTTCTTGCGCTGCCCTTTGAGCCGCCTTCTCTCGATGGCATCTCGGGCAAGCGCGAGCTGCACAACAACACGCGCAAATATTTCGACGTGGACAACCGCAAGCGCTTTCTCGTTTGCGAGGCGGTGGCGCAGGCCTTCCAGGACAAGCGCGTGACCGGTCACATCGAGAAGGTGTTCTGCACCGACCTCGCGGGCACCTATCTCCGCATGGAGTTTGCTCAGGACATCGATGGCTTTTGGCTCGAGCCGCACAGCGATCTGGGGGTCAAGCTATTCACCATGCTGCTCTATCTGTCGAGGGACCCGAGCCACCGCGATCTCGGCACCGACATCTATGATGGCGATAAGCGCCATTTCGGCCGCTCGCCCTTCGCGCCCAATGCCGCGATGATCTTCGTGCCCGCTGACAATACCTTTCACGGCTTCGAGAAGCGCCCGATCAAGGGCGTGCGCACCTCGCTCATCATCAACTACGTCACCAATGATTGGCGCGCGCGCGAGCAGCTCTCCTTCCCGGAAACGCCGATCGCCTAGCGATCTTTCCCACTCTATTGACTCTCTTCGTCATGGCCGGGCTCGTCCCGGCCATCTACGTTTTGAGTCCCGCCTGAAGACGTGGGTGCCCGGCCCAAGGCCGGGCATGACGAGCAACGGGCGCTGCGTTACAAACATGGCTCGTTAGGAGCAGGCTGGTCTGGCCAATGAGCAAAGTCGCCTGGATTGGGCTCGGCGTCATGGGTTACCCCATGGCCGGGCACCTCAAGATGCGTGGGGCCCGCGACGTCGTGGTGTTCAACCGCACGCGCGCCAAGGCCGAAGCCTGGGTCGCGCAATTCGGCGGGAGGCTCGCCAGCACCCCTGCCGAGGCGGCGGCCGGCGCCGAATTTGTCTTTACCTGTGTCGGCAACGACGACGATCTCCGCGAGGTGACGCTCGGAGCACACGGCGCGTTCGGCGCGCTTGGCCCCGGCGCCGTCTTCGTCGACCACACCACGGCATCGGCCAAGATCGCGCGGGAGCTTCATCGCGCCGCCAAGAGCCAAGGTGCCGGCGCGCTCGATGCGCCGGTTTCGGGCGGACAGTCAGGCGCGGAGGGCGGCACTCTGACCGTGATGGTGGGCGGCGATGAGAGCGACTTCGCCAAAGCCTCGCCGGTGATCGCGTCTTACGCCCGCGCCGTCAACCTGATCGGGCCCTCGGGCTCGGGCCAGCTCACCAAGATGGTCAACCAGATCTGCATCGCCGGCCTGATCGAGGGCCTCGCCGAGGGGCTTAACTTCGCGCGCTGCGCGGGCCTCGATGTGCCCAAGGTCATCGACACCATCTCCAAAGGCGCCGCCCAAAGCTGGCAGATGGACAATCGCTGGCAGACCATGATCGAGGGCAAGTTCGATTTCGGCTTCGCCGTGGACTGGGTGCGCAAGGATTTCGCCCTTGTCTTCGAGGAGGCGCGCCGCAATGGCGCGGAGCTGCCGGTGACGGCGCTCGTCGACGAGTTCTATGCCGAGATCCAGGAGATGGGTGGGCGCCGGTGGGACACGTCGAGCCTGATCGCGCGGCTGGAGCGGAAGTAGGACCGGGCCCTATGCCCGCTTGTCTTCGGCGGCGTAGTCAAGCGGCAGCACCGTCGTATATTTGATCTGCTCCATGGCGAAGGCCGAGCTCACGTCGGAGAGCTCGATTTTGCTGATGAGCTTTTTATAGAAGGCGTCGTAGCGCTCGATGTCGGGCACCACCACGCGGAGCAGATAATCGACCTGGCCGCTCATGCGGTAGAACTCCACCACCTCGGGAAAATCCTTGAGCGCCTCATGGAAGCGGTCGAGCCATTCTTGCGTGTGGTGGCTCGTGGTGATGGAGACGAACACCGTCACCCCGACATTGACCTTCTTGGAGTCGAGCACCGCGACGCGCCGCTGGATCACACCGCTCTCCTCGAGCTTCTGGATACGGCGCCAGCACGGCGTGGTGGAAAGCCCGATCTGCTTACCGATCTCGGCAACCGGCAAAGTGCAGTCCCTCTGCAAAATGTCGAGAATTTTGCGGTCCATACGGTCGAGCATGGCTGTCCTGATGATATTTTTGCGCGATTCTAGCAAAACTGGGAA
>DFXC01000149.1:0-552 GCA_002383105.1 Hyphomicrobiaceae bacterium UBA4118 | reverse complement strand
TCCTTGAGCCAGGCATTGTTGCGCCAGGAAGGATGCGGCAGCGGCAGCACGCGGGGACGCCCCGTGCTCTCAAGGTATTGCCGCCATCTGAGCATGGTGTCCTGGAGCGTGCCCCCGGCTCTCTCGCCGAGATGCCAGTCTTGCGCGTAAGAGCCGACCGCAAGCACGAGCTCAAGCTGCGGCAACACGGCGAAGAGCTTGCGATGCCAGAGCGTTGCGCATTCGGGCCGCGGCGGAAGATCAGCCCCGCTCGCAGTCTGCCCGGGAAAGCAGAAGCCCATGGGCACGATGGCGACGCGCGCCTCGTCGTAGAACTCTTGCGGAGAGACCCTCATCCAATCGCGCAACCGGTCGCCGGAGCGGTCGGTGAAAGGCGTGCCCGAAGCGTGCACCTTGGTGCCCGGCGCCTGGCTGCAGACGGCAAGCCGCGCCGTGCTGCTTGCCCTCAAGACCGGGCGTGGCTCGTGCGGCAGAGGCTTGCCTTGCGGGGCCTCGACGCAATGGCGGCAGGCGCGGATGGCGGCAAGCACGCGATCGAGCTCGGCCGCGGCA
>DFXC01000014.1 GCA_002383105.1 Hyphomicrobiaceae bacterium UBA4118 | reverse complement strand
AGATGTGTATAAGAGACAGGCCTATAGCCTCGGCACCTATGTTGAGGCGGGCCTCGCCGCGGCCCGCGATGCTCATGCGGAGATCTTCGGCAGGCTCGACGCCACGGAGATCCAGCATCGGGACGTCGCCGAAGGCGCCGGACACATCATTGGCACGGCTCGAATGGGCAGCGATCCGACAAGCTCGGTGGTCGACCGCGACCTCCGCAGCCACGACCATCCGAATCTCTTCATCCTCGGCTCGGCCGTCTTCCCGACCTCTGCGACGGCCAATCCCACACTGACCGTTGCCGCGCTGAGCTTGCGTGCCGCCGACCAAGTGAAAGCGACATTGACGCATTGAGCGGATCCCGGCATCGGCGTGAACAGTCTGGCGGGCGAACGCGTTGAGCAGAGCAACCAAAGGAGAGAGCAGCATGGTGCGCGTTGTCGGGATCGACCATCTCGTGGTCAGCGTCGGCGATTTCGAAAAGTCCAAGGCCTTCTATGCCCCGCTGATGGAGTTCCTTGGCTTCGGTGTCGAGGCGGAATACCAAGGCAGCATGATGGGCTGGGCCAACGGCGCGACCCTGTTCTGGATCGCGGCGGCCGACGCCGAGGGCAAGAAGCATAAGTACCGCAAAGGCGATATCGGCTTTCACCACTATGCCTTCCGCTTGCGGAGCCGGAAGGACGTCGATGCGCTGCAAGTCTTCTTGGAGGAGCAGGGTGCGACCATCGTCGATCCTGCCGGCGAGTATTACGACGACTATTACGCCGTGTTCTTCCTCGATCCCGACGGGATGAAGCTCGAAGGCATGAGATATGGCGAGCGCTACGCGCAAGCCGCCCGCAAGCGCGCTGCTGCAAAAAAGAAGGCGCCGGCCCGTAAGACCCGCCGATGAATCGGCGCTGTCAGCGCGGCGAGGTCGCGGGCCCCGTGCGCCGCAAGACCTCGAAGATCAAGGCCGTCGACCAGCCGATCAGCATGATGCCGTTGAGCGCCGTCATGGGGCCGAGCAGCCGCCATTGCTCGACCGGGATCAGATCGCCATAGCCGAGCGTGGTGTAGTTGCCAAAGGCGAAATAGACGAGGGGCGTGCCGGGCGGCGCGGCACCCACCAGGCCATAGGTGAAGGCCCAAACCACGACCTCGGTGAAGTGCCCGGCAACGAGCAGCGCGCCGGTCGCCACGATGACCACCGTATGGCGAAGGAATTCCGGCACGACAGAATCGTGCAGCCGCAGGTTTTGCACGGTCCTGACCACGATCCCAAGCAGCACGGCGTGGATGATGAGGTTCACGAGACTGGCCGCGCCGCCGACAAGGACCTGGTCCAGCATCGCGTTGCGGCCTACTCGCCGGCAAGCAGGTCGGGCTGGCGCACGACGCGGGCGCCCCCGTTGCGGCGCTGGTCTACTCCCTCTCCCCTTGTGGGAGAGGGTGTAGCTTCCGGGCGCAGCGCGGAGGCGCCGGGTGAGGGGGAGCCGCTTTGATGCTCGATCTCGGCTGCGGCCTCCGCCTCGGCGAAGTCCAAGGTCTCGATCTTGCGCCCGCGCGCCGCGATCCGCTCCGAGGAGGTGAGGATCTTTTCGATATCGGCATTGGCCTGGCCGAAATGGCGCTGCAGGTCGAGCACGCGCTCGCGGAAGCGTCCCATGTCGTCCATCAGCTTCTGCACCTCGCCCTGGATGAGATGTGCCTGCTCGCGCATCTTCACGTCCTTCAGGATCGCCTGCATGGTCTGCACCGCGAGCATCAGCATGTTGGGCGCGCAGATCACGATGCGGGCGCGGTGCGCCTTCTGCACGAGGTCGGAGAAATGCTCGGCGAGGTCGCCGTAGATCGACTCTGACGGCACGAACAGTATGGCCATGTCCTGGGTCTCGCCGGCGATGAAGTAGCGCTCGGCGATGCTGTCCACGTGGCGGCCGACGTCAATGCGCACACGGCGCGCGGCGTCCTTCTTCTCCTCGTCGCGGCGCGCGGTGCGGAACGCCTCGAAGCCTTCGAGCGGGAATTTGGCGTCGATCACCACGCCGGCCCCTGCGTTCGGCATATGCAGAAGGCAGTCGGGCCGCTTGCCGTTGGAGAGCGTGGGCTGGAATGAGTAGGCGCCCTTGGGCAGGCCATCCTTGACGATGGTCTCCATGCGCATCTGGCCGAAGGCGCCGCGCGCCTGCTTGTTGGCGAGGATCTCCTGCAAGCTCACCATGTTGGTGGAGAGGTCGGTCAGGTTCTTCTGCGCCGTGTCGATCACGGCCAGCCGCTCATTGAGCTTGGCGATCGAGTCGGTGGTTTTGCGCGCCGTCTCGTTGAGGTCGGAGCCGACGCGGTGGGTCATGCGGTCGAGCCGCTCGTTGACGGCCCGCGCGATGTCGCCTTGGCGCGCCACGCTGATCTCGGCGAAGGTCTGTAAGCGGCCTTTGAGCTCGGCGAGCTCGGTGGACTGGGCCTGAGTCTCGCGCCGCCGCCGGCTCATATGCACGATCAGCGTGGTGGCGAGCACGATGAGCGCAATGACGGCGAGGCTCGCGAGCGCAAGCAAAATGAGGATGGGTTCGAGCGTGATGCTCCCCACCGTTATGGCGTCGAGGGCCATGGGGAGAACGTATAGCCCGATTCGTTCTTTTAGACCAAAACGAGAACATTGATCATCCCACCTGCAGGGGGACCCCGCCTCACGCTTCGAGACGCCGCCTTCGGCGGCTCCTCAGCATGAGAGATGGTCCTCACCCTGAGGAGCGGACGAAGTCCCCGTCTCGAAGGGCGAGGCATCGACGACCGGCGCAGGGATGTTGACCGGAAGGCAACCGGTGCCTATCTCAGCGGCTCAAATGGCCATCCGTTCCATCCTCAAGCTTCCCGATCCGATCCTGCGCAAGCGGGCCAAGCTGGTCGAGCGCGTCGATGCCGACCTGCGCCGGCTCATGAACGACATGCTGGCCTCCATGTACGACGCGCCGGGCATCGGGCTCGCCGCGCCGCAGGTCGGCATCTTGCGGCGGCTCATCGTCATGGACCCTGCCAAGGACGAGGCTCCGAAGAACCCGGTAATCATGGTCAACCCTGAGATCCTCGCGCGCTCAGAAGAGATGCGGACCCATGAGGAGGGCTGCCTCTCCATCCCCGAGATTACCGCCGAGATCGAGCGGCCGGCGAAGACCCGCGTGAGCTACATCGACCGCGAAGGCAAGAAGCAGGAGATGGAGCTTGAGGGCATCTGGTCGACCCTCGTCCAGCACGAGATCGACCATCTGAACGGCGTCCTCTTCATCGACTATCTGTCGCGGCTGAAGCGCGACATGATCGTGAAGAAGTTCACCAAGGCCAAGCGCGCCGACGCGCTTTAAGGCAACCAAGTGCCGCGGCCCTGCGCCCCATGCAGGATAGCAAGCACGGCAATCTCTCGCCGCTGGTCATCGACCCGATAGACGATAATGTAAGGGTACTCGATCAAGATACGATCAAGGTCGTCCACCGCAGAATCGCGGAGGACAACCTTCATATGCCGTAGCGACGGCGGAGATGCTCGTTGAACTCGGCGAGACTGAGCGTCTTGGGGTTCGTTTCCGCTAGCCGGCGCCGGACTTCCGCCGCTTGCTCTTCGTCGAGCTTGAGCCCGCTACTGTCCTGCGCCTCCATGAGTCGCGCGACTTCCGCGAGGTCCGCCTGCCGCTCTGGCGGCCAGGTCAACACGCGGTCGAGGATTTCTTTGACCTGCTGTCTTGTCATTGCAGTAGTTTAACCCCCCTTTTGCGCCGCTGCCAATGTGAGACGAGACGCCACCGATGCGAATCATTTTTATGGGCACGCCCGACTTCGCCGTGCCGACGCTTCGCGCGATCCGCGACGCGGGCCATGAGGTCGTGGCGATCTATACCCAGCCGCCGCGCCCGGCGGGGAGGGGCATGGCGCCGCGGAAATCGTCTGTGCATGAAGTTGCCGAGCAGGCGGGCCTCCCCGTGCTCACGCCTGCGCGGCTGAAGAGTCCCGAGGAGCAGGAGCGCTTCCGAGCCTTCGGCGCCGACGCGGTGGTGATCGTGGCCTATGGGCTAATCCTGCCGAAGCCAATCCTCGATGGCACGCGCCACGGCGCCTTCAATCTGCACGCCTCGCTGCTGCCGCGCTGGCGGGGCGCGGCGCCGATCCAGCGCGCGATCATGGCCGGCGACACCGAGACAGGGGTCACGATCATGCGCCTGGACGAGGGGCTCGACACCGGACCTGTCTGCCTCCAAAGGCGCGCGACCATTGGCGCCGACATGACGGCACAGGAGTTGCACGACGCGCTTTCTGACCTTGGCGCGAGGCTCACGGTCGAAGCCCTCGCGGCGCTCGAGCGCGGCCGTCTCGACTGCAAGCCGCAACCAAGCGCAGGCGTCACCTACGCCGAGAAGATCGATACGAGCGAGGTCCGCATCGACTGGTCGCGGTCGGCTCGCGAGGTGCACAATCATATCCGCGGCCTCTCGCCTCATCCCGGCGCCTGGTTCGAGATCGTGCGGAACGGCAAACACGAGCGCATCAAGGCCTTGCGCGCGACGCTTGCTGCAGGCTCTGGCGCGCCTGGAGCCCCGCTCGACGAGCATTTGACCATTGCTTGCGGCAATGGCGCAGTGCGCCTCACGCAAGTCCAGCGCGCCGGCAAGCGGCCGATGTCGGCGGATGAGTTCCTGCGCGGCGTAAAGCTCAGCGCGGGCGCGGCCCTCAGCTAAGCGCCATGCCCCGCTACAAGCTCACCCTCGAATATGACGGCACGCCCTTCGTAGGCTGGCAGAGGCAGGAGAACGGCCCTTCAGTGCAGGGCTGTCTTGCTACCGCCATCAAGGCCTTCTCCGGCGAGGAAGTGGTCCCGCGCGGGGCAGGCCGGACCGATGCGGGCGTGCACGCGCTCGGGCAGGTGGTCCATTTCGACCTGGCCAAGGGCTGGCCTCCCGATAAGGTGCGTGACGCTCTCAATGCGCAGCTCAGGCCAGACCCGGTAAGCGTGCTCGCTTGCGAGAAAGCGGCTGAGGATTTCGATGCGCGCTTCTCAGCGGCCGCCCGCCACTACCTCTATCGCATCGTCAATCGCCGCAGCCCGCTTGCGCTCGACCGCGACCGCGCCTGGGGCGTATTCCGCGCCCTCGACGCCGAGGAGATGCACCAAGCCGCGCAAGTCCTCATCGGCAACCACGACTTCTCCACCTTCCGCTCGGCCGAGTGCCAGGCGGCCTCGCCGGTCAAGACCCTCGATCGTCTCGTGGTGTCGCGCGATGGAGAGGAGATCAGGATCGAGGCATCGGCGCGCTCCTTCCTACACAATCAGGTGCGCTCGATGGTCGGCTCCCTGAAGCTTGTCGGCGAGGGCAAATGGGAGGCGGCCGATCTGGAGCGGGCGCTTGCCGCGCGCGACCGGAGCGCCTGTGGCCCCGTGGCGCCCCCTTATGGCCTCTACCTCGTAAAGGTCGATTACTGAGAGCGCTCCAGCCCCCGTCGAGGTGAGCCGAAGCGGCCACATAGACACCTCGTCCTCCCTGGGCTACGAGCTTGCTTCATCGGGCCGCCACAAATGCCTCTCCCGCCTTGCCGGGAGAGGGTCGGGGAGGGGGGTAAGTGCAACAGATCAGCGTTCGCCGCCCCTCCGGCCGCCCATGATCAGGCGCATCGCCACCGTCGGCGGGCTGACGCTCGTCTCGCGCCTTACGGGCTTCATCCGCGACGTGGTCATGGCGGCGGTGCTCGGCGCCGGTCCCGTGGCCGACGCCTTCTTCATCGCCTTCAGGCTGCCCAACCATTTCCGCGCCATCCTCGCCGAGGGCGCCTTCAATGCGGCCTTCGTGCCGGCCTATGCGCGCACACTCGAGCAATCGGGGCCTAAGGCCGCGCGTCTCTTTTCCGACCGCATCGCCGCGGCGTTGCTGGCCATCAACATCGTCCTGCTGGGACTCGCGCTTTTTTTCACCCCGTGGGTGGTGGGCCTCCTCGCACCCGGGCTCTCCGACGACCCTGAGCGCTATAACCTCGCCGTCACGTTGACCCGCATCACCTTCCCCTCGCTGCTGCTCGTGTCGATGCAGACGATGGTGTCAGGCGAGCTCAATGCCAATGGCCGCTTCGCGGCCGCGGCCGGCGCGCCGATCCTGCTCAATATCTGCATGGTGGTGACCCTGCTCTTTGCCCATTGGTTCCCGACGGCAGGTCAGGCCGCCGCCTGGGGCGTGCTCATCGCCGGTGTTGCGCAGGTGCTGCTGGTCGGCATCGACGCCGAGAAGCACGGGATCGGCATCAGGGTCCGCATGCCGCGTCTCGATGAGCCCACGCGCAAATTCCTCAAGGCCTTGGGCCCAGCCATCATCGGGGCGGGCGGCGTGCAGCTTGCGCTCTTCGCCGACACGCTGATCGCGTCATATTTGCCGACCGGGGCGCTGTCGGCCCTCTATTACGCCGACCGCATCAACCAGCTTCCCATCGGCGTGGTCGGCATCGCCGTCGGCACCGTGCTTCTGCCGGAGATGTCGCGGCGGCTCGCCGCCGGCGATGAGAAGGGAGCGGCATCGGCACAAGCCCGAGGCATCCAGCTGGCACTGCTGCTCACCGTCCCTTGCGCCGCCGCCGCCATCGCCATCCCCGATCTCATCATGCGCGCGCTTTTCGCCCGCGGCGCGTTCACCGTGGCTGACGCCGCCGCCGCCGGCATGACGCTCGCCGCCTACTCGATCGGGCTCCTTCCCTTCGTCCTACTCAGGAGCTTCACCGCGCCCTTCTATGCCCGCGGCGATACGGCGACCCCGGTCAAGGCGGCGCTCCTTGCCATGGGCGTGAACGTCGCGCTCAAACTCGCCCTTGCTTACTTTGGATCGTTCGCGCAGGTGGGGCTCGCGTTTGCCACCAGCGTCGGCGCCTGGATCAATTTGAGCCTGCTCGCCGTCTTTGCGCGCCGCCAAGGCTTTCTCGTATCGGGGGCTGCCATCGGCAAGCCGGTGACCAAGCTAATCATCGCCGGCGTCGTGCTCGGGGGGGCACTTTTTGCCGGCAGCTACGGGCTTGAGCGTGCGCTATCGGGAATGCCGGCTTTCCGCGAGGAGACCACGCTCGCGCTCCTCCTCGTGCTTGGCAGCTTCATCTATGGCCTGGCCGTTCTCATCCTCCTCGGGCGGGGATGGCTGAGGAGCCTCCTGAGGGACGTGAGCGCTGCGGCGGACAAGCCGCTGCCGAAGCTCGCGACGCCCGACCCGACTGACGACTCTGCAGCATTGCCGGATTCAGAACCGCCGCCGACGCTCTAGGCTATAGCACGCGCAGGTCGACAAGCTCGACCGAAAGAGCGTCGATCGGTCGCCCGAGGAAAATCTCGCCCACTCGCGCGAAGCGCTCAGGCGAATCGGTGGCGAAGAAACGCGTGGCCCCGGCGCCGCCGGCGTTGCCATCGCTGCCAAGCCCCTCGCCCTCAAGGGCCTCGGCCACCGCCAGGGCCGTGGTCTCGGCCGAGTCCACCAGCGCCACGGAGCTGCCGATGATCGCCCTGATGGCGCTCGCGAGCACCGGGAAATGGGTGCAGCCGAGCACTAGCGTATCGGGCGGCGAGGGGCCCCTGAACAGCGGCCGGAGATAATGATCGGCCGCTTCATGGGTGGCGCGCGTATCGGTCCAGCCTTCCTCGGCGAGTGCCACGAACACCTGGCAGGGCTGCTGCACGATCCTGATATCGCCGCGCAGCGCCGCGATGGCGCGCGCGTAAGCCCCGCCCTTCACCGTGCCTTCGGTGGCGATCACCGCGATGAAGTTGTTGCGGGTGGCGGCGACGCCGGCCCGCGCGCCGGGCTCGATCACGCCGATCACCGGCACCGGCGCCAGCGCCTCCGTCAGCGGACCCACTGCCACGGCCGAGGCCGTATTGCAGGCGATCACCACCATCTTCACCCCTTCGGAGACGAGGAGGCGCGACGCCTGCAAGGCGTAGGCCTGCACCGTCTCGGCGCTCTTGGTGCCATAGGGGAGCCGCGCGGTGTCGCCGAGATAGACGAAGCGCTCGAGCGGCAACCGCGCGAGCAGCGCGCGCAGCACGGTGAGCCCGCCCATGCCGGAGTCGAAGACCCCGATCGGCCGGGGATCACCCGGCACCGGCGCCCCCGAACCTCTCGAAATAAAGCTCGATGAAGCGGCGATAGATGGCGGTGAGCTGCTCGAGGTCGGCGATGGCCACGTGCTCGTCGGCCTTGTGAATCGTCGCGGTCAAGAGTCCGAACTCGATGACGGGGCAATAATCCTTGATGAAGCGGGCGTCGGAGGTGCCGCCGCCGGTTTCCAGCGAGGGCGTGAGTCCGGTGATCTCGTGCACCGCCTCGCTGAGAAGCGCATCGAGCGGGCCCGGCTCGGTGAGGAAGGTATGACTCGGCGGCTCGAAATCGAGCGTGTAGGAAAGCTCGGCGCCGGACAGCGCTAGCGTGGCCTGGTCCCGCAGTAAGGCGATCAGCGACTCAGGCTGGTGCCGGTCGTTGTAGCGGACGTTGAACCTGGCCGTTGCTTCCGCCGGGATCACATTCACGGTCGGGTTGCCGACATCGATGCTGGTCACTTCAAGATTTGACGGCGAGAAATGCGCGCTGCCGTAGTCGAGCGGGGCGTCGTAGAGGCGCGCGAGAATCTGGATGACGCCCTTTACCGGATTGCAAGCAAAATGCGGATAGGCGACGTGGCCTTGCACGCCGCTCACCTTCAGCGTGCCGTTCAGGCTGCCGCGCCGTCCGATCTTGATCGCCTCGCCGAGACGCTTGGCGTTGGTAGGCTCCCCGACCAGGCAGTGATCGGGGCGCTCGCCTTTCTCCTTCATCCAGGCGAGCACCTTGCGCGTGCCGTTGACGGCCGGCCCCTCCTCGTCGCCAGTGATGAGCAGGCTGATCGAGCCGTCGAGTTCGCGGCCCCTCGCCTTGGCGTAGTCGATGGCCGCCGCGGCGAAGCAGGCGATCGCCCCCTTCATGTCGGCGGCGCCCCTGCCGTAGAGGAGGCCGCCGGCGATCTCCGCGGCAAACGGTGGATGGCGCCACAACTTGGTATCGCCCGGCGGCACGACGTCGCTATGTCCGGCGAAGCAAAGATGCGGCGGGCCTTCGCCGACCCGGGCAAAGAGATTGTCGACCGGCGGCGTTCCCTCTTGGGTGAAGGTGAGGCGCTCGCAGGCAAAGCGTGCGGGCTTCAGCGCCTGGACGAGCACGTCGAGCGCGCCCGCGTCGGCAGGCGTCACGCTGGCGCAGCGGATCAGGCTTTGGGTGAGCGCGATTGCCTTGTCGCCGAGGGCGCTCATTCGGTCAGGACCTTGCCTGCATTTGCTCATGCACCGCCGACTGCAGGATGGCGATTTTCTGCCAGATCTTGCGGCTGAGATTGGTGGCCAGCATCTCGATATCGTTGACGGCCTCGACCACGACGGGATCGTCGAGGTCTTGGGCGTAGAGGGCGGCGACCTTGCCGGCAAGCGACAGCATCTCGCTGGAATAGTCGAGATAGCGGCCAAGCTCAAATGCCGTCATCTTGCGCTTCGGCGAAGCGGCCGTGTCGCGCTCTCTGCCGAGCACGAGGCTCGGGTCCTTGGTGAGCTGGTGCATGTCGATGACATGGACGAGCGAGCGGAGCTGATGCAAGGCCTTAAGTGCCTCGTGCCGCCCAAGACGCTTTTGCAATGTGACGAGGAAGATGAGGATGGCGCCCGTGAGCACGACGAGGTTGGCTGCCGCCTCGAGGGTCTGAAGGATGTTGGTCGCCTCGGTGTTGGTCGGCGCAGGAATATTGATCAGCGCGAAAGCAATGAGACCCAAGAAAGTGGCGATGACCAGGGCCACCGCGGATTGGATCAAGCGGTTTGGACGCGCCAGCGATGCTGCCTTCGCCTCGGTGTCGCGCGCAACGGCCAAGAGATCTCCGGCCACGTCGGCAAGGCCGGCGCCAGGGAATCTCTCGTCGATCCGCCGCTTGAGATTCGATCGTGGCGATGATCTTGTCGGCGTCGAGCGCGCGATACATCGCCATGACATGCTGAGGTCTAGCGCACGGCGGCCAAGGGATCGCCGCCGAAACGGTTGGGGCCGGGCGTCCCTTTGAGGATGCCGAGCTCGATCACGAACCATAGCAGGACGCCCAGGTTGATCAGGGCGCAAATCCAGCCAAGGGCGTTGAGTGGCTGTGGCGTGCCAGTGAGTCCCAAGGCCTGTATCAAGCTTGTGACCAGCATGGCGCCAAGGCCATAGAGGGCGAATATGCCCGGCTTGTCCCGATCCTGGAATCGTTTGGCGGAGACGGCATAGGCCGGGTAGAGGAGGGCAAGACCGATAATAAAGCTGATCAACCGGCCGAAGAAGCCCATGCCGAATAGCGAGATCACGATGAATCCCAAGACGATATTGATGACAGCGAGAATCACCATTCCCGCCCACCACTTGGCCCTGTTGGTGCGCCCATCGAACGACGTAAACAGATATTGGAAATCCATCGTGTCCCCTCCCTTGGCGGCTAGGCTCAGGCCGCACCCGTACTTGTAAGGCCGAAGAGCGGTTTTGCGAAAGGGGGATGTGTGCAAGACTTGGGCGGCGGCCCCCTGGAAACGCCCCTGAAATCCCTGGCTTCAAGCTCTTGGGTCGCTTTGGGTTTGCCCCAAGGGGTCGGGGCCGTATTGGTTTGGGCCGGGCGTCCCTTTGAGGATGCCGAGATCGATCAGGACCCAAAGCGCGATGGGCGATCCCAGAAGCATGGTGGTACTGAAGATGTCCAAATTGCGAGCCCCGAACTTGGCCACCATCGCCCATGCAAACAGAAATTGCCATGCGATCGGAATGGCCATCCACGACGCGGTTCTGTTCCGGTCGTGAAGCCGCTTG
>DFXC01000026.1:677-4740 GCA_002383105.1 Hyphomicrobiaceae bacterium UBA4118 | reverse complement strand
AGATGTGTATAAGAGACAGGCACCGGGCTCTACCCGCAGCCCGGGTTCCCCTTCGTGCCGGGCATGGAAGGGGCGGGCGTGGTCACCGCGGTCGGCGAGGGCGTGCGCGATCTCAAAGTGGGCAGGCATGTCGCCTACGCCGGTCCGATCGGCGCCTATGCAAAGGAGCGCCTCATCGCCGCCGACCGCGTGGTCAAGATTCCCGCCGGCGTCAGCGATGAGACGGCGGCCGCCATCATGCTCAAGGGCATGACCGCGCAATATCTCTTGCGCCGGACCTATAAAGTTGGGCGCGAGACGACTCTTCTCTTCCACGCCGCGGCTGGCGGCGTCGGGCTTATCGCCTGTCAGTGGGCGGCATCGCTCGGCGCGACCGTGATCGGCACCGTCGGCTCGGCGGGCAAGGCGTTGATCGCGCGGGCTCATGGCTGCAGCCACGTCATCAACACCCGCGAGGAGGATCTCGTCGCCAAGGTGAAGGACTACACCAAGGGGAGGGGCGTCGACGTCGTCTACGACTCGATCGGCAAGGATACGTTCCCGGCATCCCTCGATTGCCTGAAGCCGCTCGGCATGTGGGTCAGCTTCGGCCAGGCGTCGGGACCCGTGCCCCCCTTCAAGATCACTCTTCTGTCGCAAAAGGGCTCGCTCTTCGCCACCCGTCCCTCGCTCGGCAGCTATACCGAGACGCGCAAGGACTTGGTCGCCACGGCGAACGATCTGTTCGACGTCATCGCCAAGGGCAAGGTGAAGATCGCCGCCAACCAGAGCTATCCTTTGGCCGAGGCGGAAAGGGCCCATCGCGATCTCGAAGCACGGCTCACCACCGGATCGACACTGTTGATTCCCTAGGGCTTTCGCCTGGAATGGCGCGCCAAACGGCCGCAGTTTTGGTTCTTTCCTGACGCGAGTTTTGGTTTTTTCCTGACGCGAAGCCGACATGACGGCCCACTAAGCTTGACCGGTTCCGGCAGGGCTAGAGCGCGGGGAGTACGGCGGAAATGTCGGTTCTGGCGCCGACTGCGGACCGGATGGCGGCCATGGCTGACCGTTCGTCCTGGTTGTGGAGCCTGTGGGGAGTCGTCGCGATCGGGCTCGCCTACGGTCTTGTCTACACGTCCATGCGGCTGGCGATCTCGCATAACCTGCCGCAGGACGACGTCACCGCCAACATCCTCGCCCAAACGCTCGAGCCCGGCTACGTGGTGCGCCAGCCGCCACTGCACGAATGGCTACTGTGGTCGGTGCAGCGTCTCACGGGCCCGACGCTGCTCAGCTTCCTCATCATCAAATACGGCCTGCTAACCGCGACCTTCGCCTTTCTCTATCTCGTGGGGAAGCGGGTCTTTGCCGATCTCCGTTGGGCCGCGATGGGGGCGCTGTCGCCGCTTCTCCTCTACCAGATCGGCTGGAACCTGCATGAGGGCGTGACCCACACCATGGCGCTGATCTGCGCCGTCGCGGCCTCGATGTGGGCCTTCATGCGGATCGCAGAGCGGGGAGGGATCGGCGACTACCTCCTGTTCGGTCTCATCGCGGGGATAGGCCTCCTCAGCAAATACAGCTTTGCCGGCTATCTCTTCGTTCTTCTCGCAAGCGCGCTGCTGCAACCGAGTTTGCGTGCCCGCGTCCTCGACTGGCGCATGCTTGCGAGCATCGCTGCGGGCGGCGTCATCGCCTCGCCCTTCCTTTATTGGCTCGTTGCCGGACGTCACGATCTCGTCGCTCTCTATGGCGAAGCCGTTGCACCCAAGACCTCGAGCCGGCTCACGGCGCGCGCGATCGGGCTCGGCAAGGCGATCTACGCGCCGCTCGCCTTTCTATTTCCGCTCGACGTCATCCTGCCGGTCCTGTTTCCGGGGATGCTGCGTACGGGCCGTGAGGCGGTTCGGCAGGGCGTGGACCCGCGCAGCTTTGATCGAGGCAAGGCGGATTGGCCGCTCCTTGTGTTTCACATCACGCTTGGCGGCTTTCTCGTCCTCATTCTCGGCGCACTCTCCACCGGCGCCACGCATTATCTCGAGCGTTACATGCATCCGTTCTTACCGTTCTTCTTGCTGACGCCGCTGTGGCTGCTCGTGCTCGTGGAGAGAAGCGGCAACGCCCGCTAGGCCCGTCTCGGCCCTGGGACGATCTCTCGAATGCTTTTCGTGGTTATCGGCAAGTGACCTTGAATGGTCAAGGAATCATTGACAATCCCCTAGATTAACTAATTGGCGGCTGATTAGCGTCAAATGTAAACTAATATTACTGAGCGTTATTGATTTAGTGATTTTGCGTTAATCACGCGCATTCAGAAGTTATTGAAGGTGCTATCCCATGATTACCCTCATCAGAGGGCGAACAAAGACGCCTTTGAATATGAGTAATTACTCGAATATTCGACATGACGTCGGGTGAGTGATAAAAGGGGCAGGTAAGATGGCACGGATGGAGATTTCGACGGATATGGTCGAGCTGGCGGCTCAAACAGGGACACCGGATGCCCTTTTCGAGCTCGGGATGCTTTATGCGACCGGCCGGGACGTGGCAGCCGACCTCGTGGTGGCCCACAAATGGTTCAACCTCGCGGCAGCGCGGGGCAACCAAACGGCCCTCACGCATCGCGTCGAGCTCGCCCGCGAGATGTCGGCCGAGCAGGTCGCGAGCGCGCAGAAGCTTGCCCGCGAATGGCTGCAAACCCACTAAGCAAACCATCCGAATTGAATCGTCGTGGCTGTGCGACAGGGCCGGCCATGACGACTCTCAGTGAAATTGGTGCCGTTGCCGCGAGCCGCTATTGAACGGCTTGCCCTTGCGCCGTCTCGCTACCGCAATTGCGGAAGAATGAGAGGACGCAGCGATAGCTCTTGCGCGCGAAACCGCCGACGGCAGAGCTCGCGTTCTGGGCGGTGTGCTTGGCGCGCTCGACCCTGCTCGGAGGCGCCGCACTCTCCGTGCTCCCGGTCGCTTCAGCTGGGGCAGGGAGGGGTTGCGGCGCGCTGCTTGCAGCCGGGGCTTGATCCTCGGAGCCGCCAATCGCCGCGCGGGCATTGCGCCAGCCCTGGCGCGATGCACTGACCGCGCGCCCGGTCAGCTCGGCAAGGGTCTTGGGCGCCTCGCCCTTGGGCTTGGCGAAGGCCTGCTGGTCGTGTGCGACCTTGTCGACGAAGCGCTTGACGCGAGGATCGGAAGCGATGTCCGGCGGGATCAACGGTCCATCATAGCTATAGACCTTCTCCACCCCTTTGCAGCGCGCAGAGCTGCGCTCCGCCGAGCAGGAGGCGTGGTTGCCCTCTTTGGCGGTGCGGATGACGCAATAGAGCTTGAGCGCGTCGCTCGGTCGCGAATCCTCGCCGACGACCTTGCAGACATAGATTTGGTCGGGGCCCTTGCAGGTGATGCAGTAGCTCGCCTCATCAGCCGCGGCAAACGGCACGCCGCAGGCGATAAGACCTGTGGCAAAAACCGCATACGGAAGCGCTTTTGAGCAAGCGTGCCGACACATGGCGCGGCGCAAACCTCCCCCTTTGCATTATTGCCTCGAAGTTTAGCACATCGATCACATATTCAGCGGCGGAAAACGCCAGTCTCAGGGCTACAACCCAGGCGAGCGAGGGCGAACAGGGGGTGGCTCAAGAGCCCAACTCTCGATATTCGCCGCCCCCGGCACCATTTCAGCCGCAGCAGAGGCGCAAGCCCCGCTCCTGGCGGCCAGGGCCTGCGAGGTTGACCGCCCAACACCGGATCAGTAAGCCTTGACGACTGGGGAGACGTGGCCGAGAGGCTGAAGGCGGCGGTTTGCTAAACCGTTATACGGTCAAAAGCCGTATCGAGGGTTCGAATCCCTCCGTCTCCGCCAATTTCCATCGTAAGTTATTGTAATCATTCTTCTATTTTGTGAACTACTTCACCGCTCCACAAACACGGACACAAAGCGACTGGCACTATGCGGGCAGGGGAGGAGGGATCAAAACGCTTGATACGCCCTTCCGGCTCGCCGCCGGGGCGAGCGAGTGGTAAGCGGACCTAACACGATCGGGCGCGTGGTAGTCAGCTTCTGACCCATAACGGACATCCCACG
>DFXC01000026.1:0-324 GCA_002383105.1 Hyphomicrobiaceae bacterium UBA4118 | reverse complement strand
CTGCCTTATTCTCGACCGCCGAATGCTTGGCAGCAAGGTGCGCAACATGAAGATGCTGATTGCGGTGTTGGCCGCAGGCCTGACTCTGGCCTTCGTGGAGCTTGGCCTCGGCGAAGGCGACGCGGAGGCGGCGGCGAACTATTGCAAACATCGCTACAATCTCTGCCTCGCCCGTTGCCCGGGAACGGTTCGGAGGTGCTTCTGGCGCTGCCAGTCGCAATATCGGTATTGCACCTATCCCGCGCCGTATCTCGGGGACCTGCTGTAAGCTGTTCGGGGACTGCGCGCCCTTCATGAGCACGACGCGCTCGAAAGGGCTGCCGG
>DFXC01000111.1:8451-8611 GCA_002383105.1 Hyphomicrobiaceae bacterium UBA4118 | reverse complement strand
CGCTCGCGACCGAGTCGCTGCCCGAGCTTGGCGCCGACATTGCCTCCACCTCCGTCTCGGGCCTGTCGTCGGGAGCCTACATGGCTGAGCAGATCGAGGTGGCGCATTCGACTCAGATCGTCGGCGCCGGCATCGTCGCGGGAGGTCCCTACGCTTGCGC
>DFXC01000111.1:1434-8213 GCA_002383105.1 Hyphomicrobiaceae bacterium UBA4118 | reverse complement strand
ACGAGCTGGGGGACGCCGGACCCCAAGGCGCTGGCCAAGCGCGCCAAGGAGCTTGCCGAGGACGGCAAAATCGACAAGCTGGCGGGCTTGGCGGACGACAACGTCTACCTTTTCTCCGGCAACGAGGACCAGACCGTGACCCGGCCGGTGGTCGAGGCTGCCGCCAACTTCCTCAAGGAAGTCGGCGTGAAGGCCGACAACGTCACCCTGGTGGAGAAGGAAGGCGGCCACGCCTTCATAACCGAGCAACGGGGAGCGGCTTGCGGCGTCACCGCCACGCCTTACGTCAGCGACTGCGACTACGACCAGGCCAAGGCCATCCTCGCCTGGATCTACGGCCCGCTGGCCGAGCCCTCGGCTGAACCTAAAGGCCGCTTCATCCTGTTCGACCAGCAGCCCTTCTCCGAGCCCGGTGACGGCTTCGCCGACGAGGGGGTGGTCTATGTTCCTCCGAGCTGCACCGAGCAGCCGGGCTGCCGCGTCCATATCGCGCTCCATGGCTGCCAGCAGTCGCGCGAGGCGGTGGGCGACGACTTCATCAAGGAATCGGGCTACGCCGAGATCGCCGATACCAACCGGCTCATCATCCTCTTCCCGCAAGTGAAGGCGAGCGCGGCGGTCAACCCCGAGGGCTGCTGGGACTGGTGGGGCTATACGGGCCTCGACTATCTCGGCAAAGACGCGCCCCAGATTGCAGCGATCTGGGCCATGGTCGAGCAGCTTGCCAAGAGGCCGTGAGGCTCAAAAGGTGGCGGACGAACCCGACATTGCCGTCATCGAGGCGCTTATCGGCTCCGACCTTTATCGCCAATCTCTGCGCCTTCGTGAGGCAGTCTTGCGCAGGCCGCTCGGGTTGACGGTCACCGAGGAGGAGCTCGCTGACGATGCCATGCGCCAGCATTTCTGCGCCATTTCCTACGGCCTCGTGGTCGGCACGGTATCGTTGCGGCCGCTCGACGAGGCGACCCTCCAGCTCAAGCAGATGGCGGTGGCGGAAGACCGGCGGCGGGAGGGGATCGGGGCGCGGATGCTGGCCCATGCGGAAGGCTGGGCGCACGGGGCGGGCTTCCTGCTCATGGTGCTCAATGCCCGCATGGGCGCCGAAGGCTTCTACGCGAGGTTCGGCTACCAGGCCCATGGCGAGCCGTTCGACGAGAACACCATCCCCCATATCGGGATGACGAAACGGCTGAGCTGAAGGTCGAGCCGCCGAGGGCGGAAAACTTTGTTAACTCGGCAGAATACCGCGGTAATGGGAGTCGTCTCTAGAGCAGGAGGGAAGGCATGAGCTTGAACGTGGGCGACAAGGCGCCGGATTTCACTTTGGCGGCCGACGGCGGCGTCAAGGTCTCGCTGAAGGCGCTGAAGGGCAAGACGGTCGTGCTCTATTTCTATCCCAAGGACGACACGCCGGGCTGCACGGCAGAGGCTTGCGCCTTCCGTGACCAGCTCCCCGATTTCTCCAAGGTGAAGGCGGTGGTCGTGGGCATCTCGCGGGACTCGGTCGCGAGCCACGACAAGTTCAAGAGGAAGTTCAAACTCCCTTTCCCGCTCGCCTCCGACGAGGACGGCAAGGTCTCCGAGGCCTATGGCACCTGGGTGGAGAAGAGCATGTATGGCAGGAAATACATGGGCATCGAGCGGGCGACCTTCCTCATCGACGGCAACGGCGTCATCCGCAACATTTGGCGCAAGGTGAAAGTGGACGGCCACGCCGATGACGTGCTGAAGGCGGCTGCGGGGCTCAAGTAGGTCAATTCGATGCACAAGGCGTCGTGATCGGCTGCGCCGCCTGAGTTAGATAGATGCCCTCTAGGGTTTGACCATGGGCTGATTGCAGTCCGGTCCCGTCAGACCCGGGGGACAGTGGCAGTTGAACGGACCAGTTCCGATCTGCCCTTTCGGACACGGGATCTTTTTTGTGTGTTCGAGCGAGATGGAGGGCGATGATTTGACTTGTACGCATCGCTCGGAGGGCGAGGTCGGCCGTCCGGCCAGCTGAGTGCCCGGCGGGCAGGCGCAGTTGGGCTCCTCCCCGGCCATGCCCTTGGGACAGGGGTCGTAGCACCCCTCGGGCTTCGGCGCTCCCCTCTCGCGCGGCGGACATGGAGGCACCCCCCGCGTCTGAGCGAGAAGGGCAACGCCCGTCGCCATGAACATGAACAGCGCGAGGGTCGCGCAAACGACGAACAGCCTAGCGGTTATGACGGTCCACCGTCGCGACATGTGAACAGCGATGAAGTTATCGCCAGCTCGGGCGAGTTAGCGCCGAGGACGATCACCATCGCGACCGTCCGGAGGCGGTTATATGCCCTCGAGAAGCGCGAGCAGGCCTTTGAGCAGATCTTCGGGAGTGGGCGGACAGCCTTTGATGTGGAGGTCGACAGGGATGACGCTCCTTACCCCTCCCTCCACCGCATAACTACCGGCAAAGATGCCACCGTTGACGGCACAGTCGCCGACCGCCACCACCCATTTCGGGTCCGGCGTGGCGCGATAGGTGCGTGCCAGCGCCTCGCGCATATTCTTGGTTACCGGCCCCGTCACCAGCAGAACGTCGGCATGGCGCGGCGAGGCGACGAAGCGCAAGCCAAAACGCTCGAGGTCGTAGAACGCGTTATTGAGGGCGTGGATCTCGAGTTCGCAGCCATTGCACGAGCCGGCATCCACCTCGCGGATGGCGAGGCTGCGACCGAGCTTGCGCCGCGCGGCGCGATCGAGGTTCGCGGCAAGCTCGGCAAGCGCCGCGCCGTCAGGCTCCGGCGCCGTCTCGGTGACGGGATGGCGAAGCAGATTCTTGAGCAATAGCCGGCGCATCAGAGATCGTGCCCCGAGTAAGAGCAGTTGAACGATTTGTTGCAGAGCGGGAAGTCGGCCACGATGTTGCCTTCGATGACGGCCTCGAGCAGCGGCCATTGGAACCAGGATGGGTCGCGCAAGTGGCAGCGCGCTATGGTGCCATCGGCAGCGATGCGTATCGAGACGAGCACGTCGCCGCGAAAGGTTTCGACCAGGGCAATGCCCTCGCGTACCTCGCCGGGAGTGCCGAGGTCTGCCCTGAGCGTTCCCATTGGCGACGTACCCTTGGGCGACGCGCCATCGGGCGATGCGCCCTTGGGCAGGCGCTCGATGATCTGCTCGATCAGCGCGAGGCTTTGCTCGATCTCGCGGATGCGCACCCAGACCCGCGCATTCACGTCGCCCTTGTCGAACACGGGCACCGTGAAGTCGAGCTCCCCATAGGGCGGATAGGCGGCCGCCTTGCGGGCATCGAAGGCGCGCCCCGAGGCGCGGCCGACATAGCCGCCGGCGCCGAATTCCCGCGCGAGCGATGGGCTGAGATAGCCGGTCGTCACGGTGCGGTCTTGCAGCGAGGCGGTGTTGTCGTAGATCTCGATGAGCTCCGGGAATCGGCGCCGCACGGTCTCGACCAGCGCGCGGAGCCCCTCGACGCAATCTTTGGCGAGGTCGGCAGCCACGCCGCCCGGCACCACGCGATCGCGCATCAGGCGATGGCCGAAACAGGCGT
Organism: Hyphomicrobiaceae bacterium UBA4118; assembly: GCA_002383105.1. GTDB lineage: Bacteria > Pseudomonadota > Alphaproteobacteria > Rhizobiales > Methyloligellaceae > Methyloceanibacter. Next base: position 4,684 of record DFXC01000111.1, on the reverse strand, counting down.
TGGAAGCGCGCAGGGTCCGCTCGCGCAGGATGCCGCATTCGGCGTACATCAACGAGAACGAGGCGTCGTTGCAGATGGCGCCGATATCGCCGAAATGGTTGGCGAGACGCTCAAGCTCGGCCATGAGAGCGCGCAGCCACACCGCCCTTGGTGGGACCTCGACGCCGAGAGCTGCCTCCACCGCGCGGGAGAAGGCGAGCGCATAAGCCACCGTGCTGTCGCCGGAGACGCGCCCGGCAAGCTGCGCCGCCTTATCGATTGACGCGCCGGTCATCAGGGATTCGATGCCCTTGTGCACATAGCCGAGCCGCTCTTCGAGGCGAACCACCGTCTCGCCATTTGCGGTGAAGCGGAAATGCCCGGGCTCGATGATGCCGGCATGCACTGGGCCGACCGGGATCTGATGCAGCCCCTCGCCTTCCACCGGCAGGAAGGTGTAGGGCGCGGCAGGTCCCGAGGATCGCTTGCGCGCCCCCAGAGGATGCTTCACGCCCCACACGCCGTGGTCGAGCCAGGGCCGCGTGTCGGGGAGGCCAACGGGGTTCATGCCGTAGAGGTCGCGGATGGTCCGTTCCAGCCGGATGGCGGGCGGATGCAGCTTACCCACCGAGGGAAACTCGCGGCCCTCGACGGTGACCACGAGGATGTCGTTTGAGGCCTCATCGAGGAGCGCCATATGAGCGGCGCCTGTGTCGCCCCACAGGCCGAGAAGCGTGGCACGGGCCTCGACGAACTCCTGGATGGCAAGGCGCCAGACCTCCTTGGTGACGACGACGCGCGGCCATGGGCGATGACCCTCGACCTTGCGGCCCTTCGTGGCGATGTCGGTCAGCGGCGCCATGGAGACCCCATCATCCGAGCAGCTTTGCCACCGCCTGGAACCAGGCGACGAGCGGTCCAGGCAGATAGATGCCGGCGGTCAGGACCAGCCCGAGATGGGAAAACATCGGCAAATAGGAGCCCTTCGCCTTGTGGGTGGGTCCGCGTGGTTCGCCGAAGGCGACCGCATTCAACTTGAGAAAGAGCGCGCCGATGGCGACGAGAAGCCCGAGAACGAGCGGCAGCGCGAGAAGCGGCTGGCGCGCGAAGGTCGAGCTCACCACCAGGAACTCGCTCATGAAGATGCCGAGCGGCGGAAGCCCGGCGATGGCCACGACGCCGGCCACGAGCCCCCAGCCAAGCACCGGGTTGGTCACCGTCAGTCCGCCCATGTCGGCGATTTTCTGCGTGCCCTTGACCTGGGCGATGTCGCCGACGGCGAAGAAGATCGCCGATTTGGTCAGCGAATGCATGCACATGTGCAGGAGCCCGGCGAAATTGGCGAGCGGCCCGCCCATGCCGAAGGCGAACGTGATGATGCCCATATGCTCAATCGAGGAATAGGCGAAGAGACGTTTGATATCGCCCCTGCGGTACAGCATGAACGCCGCGAACACGATGGAGACGAGGCCCATGCTGATCATCAGCGGGCCGGGCGCGAGCGCGTCGGGGTTCGCCGCAAGCAGCATCTTGAACCGCAAGAGAGCGTAAAGCGCGACGTTGAGGAGCAGCCCCGACAGCACCGCCGAGATCGGCGTGGGGCCTTCGGCGTGGGCATCGGGGAGCCAGGCGTGCAGCGGCGCCAAGCCGACCTTGGTGCCATAGCCGAGCAGCAGGAACACGAAGGCGAGGTTGAGCAGCGAAGGGTCGAAGACGCTCGCATGGGCCATCAAAGTCGTCCACACCATGGAATTGATGCCCTCGCCGATGGCCGGCTGGGCTGCCATGTAGACGAGGATGGTGCCGAACAGCGCGAGCGCGATGCCGACGCTGCCCAGAATAAAATATTTCCACGCCGCCTCGAGCGCCTCATGCGTCCGGTAGATGCCGACCATCGAAACCGTGGTAAGCGTGGCAAGCTCGATAGCGACCCACATCACCCCGATATTGTTGGTGACCAGAGCGAGGTTCAGGGCGAACATCAGCATCTGATACATGGCGTGATAGAAACGCAAGAAGGTGGGCGTGAGCCGGCCGATCTCCAGCTCGTGCTCGATATAGCTCGCGCTGAACACGCTTGTGGTGAAACCGACAAAAGTGGTGAGCACGATGAAGACGTTGTTGAGGTCGTCGACCAGGATGTAGGGCCCCGGCACCGGCCGCTCAAAGAAGAATAGCGACAGCGCGGCGAGGAAGCTGAGCAATGTCGCGCCGACGTTGAGATAGGCCGTGAGCTTGTAGCCCGGCAGCAAAGCAAGCAGCAGCGCTGCCGTCGCGGGAATGGCCAGGACCGCCGTCACCGCATCGAAACTCATTCCCGTTCCCCGCGGTAGCTATCCAGCGCCGCGACATCGACACTGTCGAAGCGCTCGCGAATGCGGAACAGGAAGATGCCGATCACGATGAAGGCGATGAGGATCGAGAAGGCGACGCTGATCTCGACCACGAGCGGCATGCCCTTGGCGCCGGTAGCGGCGAGCACGAGGCCGTTCTCCAGCGACATGAAGCCGACCACCTGGCTCACGACATTCTGCCGCGTCACCATCATCAACAGGCCGAGCAACACCACCGAAAGCGCAAAGGCGAGGTCCTCGCGCACCAGCGGGTCGGCCTCGGCGGTGACGCGCAGCATCACCACCATGGAAAGGGCCACGAGCCCGATGCCGAGCAGCATGGTGGGGCCGATCCCGACCACGGTCTCAACCTCGCGGTGAATGCCGAGCTTGACGATCATGCGGTGCAGCACGACCGGGATCAGGATCGCCTTGAACATGAGCGCGATGGCCGCGGTGATGTAGAGATGCGGCGCGTCTTGCGCGTAAGCCTGCCATGCCACCGACAGCGCGAGCACGAAGGCGTGCAGCGCGTAGACGTTGAGGAGCGCATAGAGGCGGTCCTGGTAGAGCAGCATGAAGCTCACCAGCACGAGCGAGCCGGCCAGCAGGTGGGCGATGTCGAAGGTGAGGCTGTGCATCTACAGGCTCCTCGACACGAACATGAGCAGCGTCGCGAGCAGGCCGAGCATCAGCGCCGCGCCCAAGAATTCCGGCACACGGAACACGCGCATCTTGGCGATCGACGTCTCGAAAAACGCGAGCAAGAAGCCGCAGAGGCCGAGCTTGGCGACATAGGCGACGACGCCGACGGCCAACGCCTCAGGGGGGGCACCCTGGGGCGCGAGCCCCCACGGCACGAAGAGACAGGCGATGAGCGAAATGTAGAGGAGGAGCTTGAGCTCGGCGGCTAGGTCGATCAGCGCGAGGTGGCGTCC
>DFXC01000111.1:0-1258 GCA_002383105.1 Hyphomicrobiaceae bacterium UBA4118 | reverse complement strand
GCGTTCTCGGCGATCGCCACCATGATGAGGGCGATCAGCGCCATGCCGAGCGAGACGCGCAAGCCGACCTCCGAGGAGACCAGGAACCCGGCCATGGTGGAAAGCTGGGTCGAGCCCGCGACGAGCGCCAGCGTAAACACGATCATGAGCATGGCCGGCTCGGCGAGCGAGGCGATCATCACCTCGCGGCTCGAGCCGATGCCGCCGAAGCTTGTGCCCACGTCGAGCCCGGCAAGGGCGAGGAAGAAGCGCGCAAGTCCAAGCAGCGCGATGATGGCGATGAGGTCCGCCGACCAGGAGAACATGAGTCCCGCGCCAAAGGTCGGCACCAAGGACGCCGCGACCCAGGTGGCGGCGAAGATGAGATAGGGGTTCGCTCTGAACAGCCAGGACGCGCTGTCGGCTAGCACCACCTCCTTCCGCATCAGCCGCACGAGGTCGCGATAGGGCTGCAGGAGCGGCGGACCTTGCCGCAGCAACAGTCGCGCCTTCACCTTGCGAACGACGCCGGTCAGGAGCGGTGCGAGCAGGAGCACCAAGAGCATCTGCGCGCCCTGCACGATGAGATTGAGCATCAGGGCCATATGGCGAGCACCAGGAGGAGGCCGACCAGGGCAAGGAAGACGAGACTGAGATATTGGCGGATGGTGAGGAACTGCAGCCGGTTGAGGACCGTGGCACCAAAATCGACGCCGCCGACGATGGGCACATAGGCCACGTCCCAGACCGGATCCTCGAGAGTGACTTCGAGCCATGCGGCGTGCATGTCGCCGGGCGGCGGCATCTCCACGCGTTCGCGCGCATGAAACACCGTGGTGCCGAATACGCGGCGGATCGGCTGAGCGAAGCTCGAGGAGGAGTACTGCGTCTGCGGGCTTGGATCGGGAAAGCCGCAATCCCAGGCCGGTCCCCGGCGGAGCCTGTCCGACGCCAGACGATGGATGGCAACAGCCGCCAGCGTCGCCGAGGCGATCATGAACAGGAACACGAGCAGGCCGTCGTAGGAGCTGCGGCTCTCGGCGATTGGTACGATAGCGAAGAATGGAACGCTGCTTTGCTGCGGCATGCTCTCGCCGACAAGCGCCTTGGCGACCGGCGCCAGAGCGTCGATGAAGATGCCGGGCAGGATGCCGGCGAGGAGGCAGAGGCTGGCGAGGAAGAACATTGCCGCGAGCGAGTAGGGATCGGTCTCGTGTGCGCGCTCCGCCGCCTTGCTGCGCGGCCGGCCGAGAAAGGTCACACCGAAGGCCTTGACGAA
>DFXC01000192.1:4159-4659 GCA_002383105.1 Hyphomicrobiaceae bacterium UBA4118 | reverse complement strand
GGCGAGCCGATGTTGAAATCCTCGCCCGCCAGCTCCCTGATCTCGTCCTCGAGCCGCGCGATGGTCTGGGCGAAGGAGAGCGACAAGCTCGCCAGCGTGGCGCGCTCGACCTTGACGCCGTGGCGCTCCATCTCGGCGAGCACCGGCGCCAGCGGGCGCTCAAGCGTCTCGTAGACCGTGGTGACGGCCTCGGCGGCAAGGCGGGGCTTCAGGATCAGCCAGAGCCGCAAGCCGATATCGGTCTCCTCGCCCGCATATTCGGTGGCGAGGGGGAGCGGCACGCGATCGAGCCCGACCGCGGCGCGGCCTGAGCCTCTGACCTCTTTCTGGGTCAAGCAGGTGTAACCGAGAAGATTACTGGCGAGCTGCTCAGGCAGATGCTCGGCGCGTCCGGCGTCGAGCGCGTAAGAGATGAGGCAGGGATCGTCGATGGTCTGAAGCGCGATCCCATAGCGGGCGAGCGCCACCATGTCGAACTTGGCGTTCTGCACGATCTTGAG
>DFXC01000192.1:3149-3913 GCA_002383105.1 Hyphomicrobiaceae bacterium UBA4118 | reverse complement strand
GACGAATTCAGCTTCACCCTGAAGGAGAAGTGGCCCTGATAGCGCGCGGCGCTGAGGAGATCGGCGAGGCGCACCGCATCGGTCACCGTCTCGTAGTTGGAGCGGTCGAAGGGGATGGCCTCGAGCTTGCCGGCACGCTCGACGGCGAGCTGTGCCGGGGAGCCGCCTTCGCTTCTAGCGGGCTCAATGACGGTTCGGGTCGCCACAAAGTCGCCCCGTGGCGAGCGGCGCAAGGGATGGTCGTAGTCGTCCTTCTTGCGCCGCTGCGGCGCTTGCGCGGGCGTCATGCCCTCAGGAAGCTCGGCGCCCAAGCCGTCTGCCACGCGGCGGAGCAGCGTGCTGAATTCGAGCTTCCGCATGAAGGCGGTCAGCGCCTCGGCGTCGGGCTGGTGCACGGCAGTTTCGGCAAGGGGCACGTCGAGGGGGACGTTGCGGTCGAGCGTGACGAGCGTCCGCGACAGCCGCGCCTGATCGGCGAAATGAATGAGGCTCTCGCGCCGCTTCTCCTGCTTGATCTCCGAGGCGCGGGCAAGCAGCGTGTCGAGATCGCCGAACTCGTTGATGAGGAGGGCGGCGGTCTTCACCCCGATCCCCGGCACGCCCGGCACGTTGTCGCTGGAATCGCCGATCAGCGCTTGCACCTCGATGACCTTCGACGGCGGCACGCCGAAGCGCTCCACGACCTCCGCCTCGCCGATCGCCTTGTTCTTCATGGTGTCGTACATGATGATGCCGGGGCTGACGATCTGCATCAGGTCCTTGTC
>DFXC01000192.1:2448-2892 GCA_002383105.1 Hyphomicrobiaceae bacterium UBA4118 | reverse complement strand
TCGATGCAGGCGACGTTGAAGGCGCGCACGGCGTCGCGCACGAGCGGGAACTGGGGGATGAGGTCGCCGGGTGGCTCGGGCCGGTTCGCCTTGTAGCCGTCGAACAGATCGCTCCGGAAGGTGCGCGCGGAATAGTCTAAGATCACCGCCATATGGGTCGGCGGCGCCAGCTCTCCCGTCTCGCGCAATAGCTTCCACAGCATGCCGCAGAAGCCGTGCACGGCGCCGACCGGCAGCCCGTCTGACGGCCGGGTCAGCGGCGGCAGCGCGTGATAGGCGCGGAAGATGTAGCCCGAGCCGTCGATCAGATAGACGTGGTCGCCGCGCGCGACCGCTTTGCCGGCGACCGCCCGGGCCTTGGTCTCGTCGATTGCCATGATTGATGGAATATAGGGATTGCCGGCCGCCCCGTCAGTACAAGCTCATGCCGATCCACAGCCCTCG
>DFXC01000192.1:1152-2215 GCA_002383105.1 Hyphomicrobiaceae bacterium UBA4118 | reverse complement strand
AGCGGCTAAGGCAAAGTCTCGAGCTCGGCCTGGTGGTTGGCGCTGCCCGGCGCGAAGGACTTCTCGGCGCCGCCGAAGGTGCTCTCGATATAGTCTCTGAAATAATTGTCGAGGACCGGGAAGGCCCGCGCCAGGCGGGTAAAGTCCTTCTGCGAAATCCAAAGCACGATTGAATCTTCGAGCGCCATAACGAGCCCGGTGCGCAGCGCCGATTTGAGCAGCACGCGCTCGCCGAAATGCTCGCCAGGTCCGAACAATTTCTCGAAATGCTCGCCAGTCTTGGGATTGTCGATGGTGAGCTTCAACGCGCCTTTCACCACCGTATAGAAACCATCGATCAGCATGCCGGGCTCCAGCACCTTGTCGCCCGTGCGGTAATGGATGTAGCGGGTGCCCGGCAGTGTGGATTCGACGAGCACGATGTTCGGCGGCACGAACAGGTTCAGCACCCAGTTCACGAGCACGCGAAGCTTCGCTGCGAAGCCCGGCAGGAAGGAGAGATAGAAGCCGCGCCACAGCAGCCAGGCGAGCCAGCCCGAGAGCTTGACGCCGTAGACCTCGGCCACGGCCTTGCTCATGCCGAGCGAGGCGAGGGAGCCCTTCGAGGTGTAGGCGAAGGGCTTTAGCTCGGTCTCCTTCGTCTTGGCCATGAGATTGTGAGCGAGCTGCCGCCCCTCGCGCACGGCGAATTGCGCCGTCTGCGGCGCATAATGCAAGGGGTCCTCCGCGGGCTGCTCGACCAGGGGGATCTCGGCCGCATCGCCGACCGCCCAGAGGCCCTCATGCCCTGGCACCCGCATGAAACGGTCGGTCTTGATGCGTCCCCAATGCATATCGAGCCCGAGCGCCGCCACGAGCTGATTGGGACCATTGCCGATGGTGGCGACGATGGTCCGCGTCGGAATGATGCTGCCATCGGCCAGCTCGACCGAAGTGCTCGTCGCCGATTTGGTGCCGACGCCGGTCTTGACCTCGATGCCTCGCATCCTGAGCCGTTCGGTCGCGTATTCGGCGAGGTCGGCCGGGAAGGTTAGCAGGATGCGGTCCGCATATTCGATGAGGT
>DFXC01000192.1:0-877 GCA_002383105.1 Hyphomicrobiaceae bacterium UBA4118 | reverse complement strand
CTTCAGCTCGGCGTCCCTCGCCACATCGGCCATTTCCAGGCAAGAGATGACATGCGTGCGCAAGCGATGCGCGTCGCCGAGGTGCTTCATGGTGAGCGCGTGCTCGGGCAGGCCTGGAAAACGCGTCAGGTCGACGCTCATGCCGAGCGCGATGACCAGCTCATCATAGGGAAGATCGATGGGAATGCGCCGGAAGCCCTGGACCACCGTCACGGTCTTTTTGTCGAAGTAGATGCCCATGACCTCGGCCTGGCGCACCTTGGTATGGCGGAGCAACAGCCGCAACGGCACCACCGCATCGGAGGAATGGATGGTGGCGGCAGCGACCTCGGGCAGGAGCGGCTGGAACACGAAATAATTGTTGTTGTTGATCAGCTCGATGTCGAACGTCTCGCGGCCGAGCCGCTCGAGCTCCTTGGCCGCGAACACGCCGCCAAAGCCGCCGCCGATCACCAGGACCTTTTTCTTCTCCATGCGCTTGCCCAGTCTTGCTGCTTCTAGCCGCATACCTACGCCAATGCTGCACTGCGTCAAGTCGCGCTTTGGCTCAGTTTTTGCGCTTTTGGAGAACTGGCGCGCCTCACGCGAAGCGGGCTGAGATGGGATTTACGCCGCCGGTACGAGACGAGGCAGAGGTTCGAGCCGCGCCCAGGCCGGCCGCTTGAACAGGAAGCGCCAGGAGGTGTCTTTCACCACGGCGTAGAACAGCAGCGGCGTGATCGCGGCAACTGCCGTGACCGTCAGCGCCACGAGCCCGAGGTCGAGACTGGGCGCAAGCTTCAGCAGCAACGCCCGCGTCGCCGCCATCGGCAAGAAGAAGGCGAGATAGATCACGATCGAGTGCTGCCCGGCGTAGCGCAAGGGCCGCGCCCAGTTG
>DFXC01000044.1:2715-5712 GCA_002383105.1 Hyphomicrobiaceae bacterium UBA4118 | reverse complement strand
GGAGTCGGAATGGCCGAGATGACGCGCCCAATCGCCGCTGCCCACGGTGCCCGCGATCAGCCGGTCGGCGGTGGCCGCATCGGGGATGCGCAGCAGCGCCTCGGCGAGGCAGAGCAGCAGCACCCCCTCCTCGCTCGACAGCCCATATTCGTGGAGAAGCGAGTCGACGCCGCCCGCCTCGCGCCTTCCGCCCCGCGCCGCCTTCACGAGATCGCCGGCGAGAAGCTCGATGCGGCACCGCTCCTCAGCGCTCGTGCGCGCCTGCTCGATCAGCGCCGCGACCAGCGGGCCCTCATCGGCGAACAGCGCCTCGCTAATCGCCTCGCGGCCAGGCAAGGGGGCAGTCGCGCCGATGTCGCGTTTGGGTTCGCCCATGGCGCAAGTCTAGTCCTTTGGGCCTCGCCCAACTATTGCGGTCTTGTTATGGTCGCCGCCCTCGGGAGAAGAAGAAATGACAGGCGCCATCACCACCGTCCGCACCGTCAAAGATTTGAGGGCCCACCTCGCTACCTGGCGCAAATCGGGCGAGACGGTCGCGCTCGTTCCCACCATGGGCGCGCTCCATGAAGGCCATCTCTCCCTCGTCGCGCTCGCCGGGACCAAGGCCGACCGCGTGGTGGTGTCCATCTTCGTGAACCCGATCCAATTCGGCCCGCGCGAGGACTTCAAGACCTATCCCCGCGACGAGGCCGGCGATCTCGTCAAGCTCATCAAGGCCGGTACCCATCTCGTCTACGCCCCCGACATGGCCGGGATTTATCCTAAGGGCTTCACCACCCATGTGCGGGTCGGCGACTTGACCGAGGACCTCTGCGGCTCGGCACGGCCCAATCATTTCGAGGGTGTTGCCACGGTCGTGACCAAGCTTCTGCTGCAATGCGCGCCCGACCTCGCGGTGTTCGGCGAGAAGGACTACCAGCAGCTCCTGGTCATCAAGCGTCTCGTGCGCGACCTCGACCTCCAAGTCGAGATCGTCGGGGGCGAGATCGTGCGCGAGGGAGACGGGCTCGCCCTCTCCTCGCGCAACGGTTATCTCTCCCCCGCCGAGCGAAAAGTCGCCCCCCTGCTCTATCACACGATCCACGAGGTCGCCGCCGCCTTGGCGCAAGGCGCAGGCGCCGATACCGCGTCCGAGGCTGGGCGATTCAAGTTGGAGGCGGCAGGGTTCCGCGTCGACTATGTCGCCGTGCGCGACCCTGAGACGCTTGCCAGGCTGTCAGGTCCGGTGAAGCAGGCGCGGGTTCTCGCCGCCGTCCATCTCGGCAAGACGCGCCTCATCGACAACGTCCCGGTGCCGCTTCCCGCCTCTACCAATCGATGAGGCGGAGCTCGCGCAAATCCTCGCGCATTCCACGCGGGAGATCGTCATCGGCGCCGTCGGCCACCTTGGCGTCTTTCGGCGCGTCAGCCGCTTCGAGATAACGCCAGCCCTGGAAGGCGCGGCGCGGATGGGCGCGGGTCGTCACGAGCTTAGCGTCGAGCACGATGCCGCAGCACGCGGTGCCGTCGTCCTTCACGTCGGGCCTAAGATCGAGCACGCGCTGGCGCACGAGCACGAAGCCCTTGATCACCCAATAGAGCGAGCCGCCGTCTAGCACCTCGACGCGCCGTCGCGGCGCCTGCAAAGTGCGATGGCAAAGCTCGGGCGTCTTTCCCGTCCGCTTCAAGCGTTTCAACCGCTCGGCCTGCCAATCGGCAAGCTCCTTGACCGTGTCAACCCCAGCGCAGAGCTTGATGAGATGCACCGTCATTTGCCGGTCAATGCGCCATGAACAAGGGAATCGCCGCGGCTTCGAGCATGGTCAGCGTCACGCCGCCGAGGATGAACTCGCGCCAGCGGGAATGATGGAACGCTCCCATCACGATCATGTCGGCGCCTAGCGCCGCGGCCTTCGTCAACAGCAGCTTGCCGATATCGCCTTCGCTGGTCTTGAACCGCACCACTTCAGCCATGACCTCGTGCCGCTTCAAATGCGCCACCATGTCCTCGATGGCGGGCTCACGCTCCTCGTCGGGGGAGCTCGCGATCCCGACCAGCAGCACCACGCGCTGCGCGGGCTTGAGAAAAATGAGCGCATCGTTGAACGCGCGTGCGGCCTCAGCGCTCCCGTCCCAGGCAGCGACGATGGTGCCGTTCAGCGCGATCTTGGCGGGCGCCGCCGGCACGATGATGACCGGCCGCCCCGAAGCGAACAGGCAGCGTTCGACCAGCGCATATTGGCCGATAAGCGGGTCGCCGTCGCGAGGCTGACCCAAAATCGCGATATCGACCTGCCGGGCCGAGCAGGCGAAGTCGCGCGGGAACTCGTCGCTTACGCCCTGCATCAGCCGTCCCTCGGCGCTGACGCCTTCTGCCTCGGCGCGCGCCTTGAAGGCTTTGAGCGCGGTCTCGCCTTGCGCCTTCACGCTCCCAATGATCTCGGTCATGTCGGCGAAGCCGACATCGGCCCCGTACAGAGGCAGCAAGGCGGTGGGGGCAAAGGCGATGCCGAGGAGATGGGCGCCGTGCTCCTTGGCAAGCGCCACGGCGAATTCCACCCGCGCCTTGGTGGCCTCCGCGCCGTCCACGTGGACGACAATGTCGTTAAGGCTCATCGCCGCTTTCACCATCGCACGATCTTAGACCGGAGCCCGTCCTTCTCGAAATCCGCGGGCTTCACCTTCGCCTGCCGATCACGGCCGCGTGAAGACGGTTAAGCCCAAGGGTCACGGAGCTTTGAAAAGGAGTGACGCAAGCCCCTCTTGGATAAGGGCTGTAGCTCGGCTGGTGGTTTTTCGCCACGCGTGCCTAGAACTCATGCACAGGAGAGGAAAATGAAGCTGAACCGGAAGTCTGGTGCTAAGCTTGCGATGACTGCCGCCGTGCTCGTCGTTACGGGCGCGACCCTGATCGGCGCCGCTATGGGCGAGACGGTGAAGGGACGCTGCTTCGGCGTCAATGGCTGTAAAGGCCAGGGCAATTGCAAGAGCACCAAGAATGACTGCAAGGGCAAGAAT
>DFXC01000044.1:0-2383 GCA_002383105.1 Hyphomicrobiaceae bacterium UBA4118 | reverse complement strand
ACGAGTGCTCTACCGCTGGCGGCCAGTGGGAAGCGATCTAGTTCGCCTCTTAGGCTCTACGACCGGGAGCCGGCCGTCGCCGGCTCCCATACGAGCTTTAGGAGCGGGGTCATGAACAGCGAGAAGCCGCCTTATCTCGGCTTTGGCTTGGGGTTCAGGCCCCAGTCAGGCTGCATTTAGGTAGCTTTGTAAGCCTTCAAGAAATCAGGAGGTAGGTTCAAATCGCGGGCTACATCGGCTATCGGGTGGAAAATTACTCTTGGACAGGGGGCAAATCATCGATGGGGCGAAGCGCCTCGCTGAGCCGAATAACGGACTCTATTCACCGCCAAGAGTGAGGAGAATCTGGTCGGTGCCTTCGAGAAGACCCTCGATTGTCCGATGACATCGCAACGCGCCGACCAACTGGCGAAGGGTGCGAACTAAACCCCGAAGTCTATGATGCCCTCGATCCTTCTAAAAATCTGTCGCACTGCCCTCGCCCAAATTTTACTTTTGGCTTGTTGTCTCTCTGCACCCAGCGCAGAGGAAGGGAAGCTTGCTCCTGGACCGCAGGTCGGTGAAATCTTCGGGCTGGATCCCTTGCAGAACCGAAATGAGCTTTATTAGATCGTCCACGACAAAGCTGGACCTAATGATCTCAAGCCCCACCTCTGGAACATGTTCTTCTGTCCGGCGATCAAAACTCGCTCCATAGGCCCAAGCAATCCATGGCTCCCATAGCCGGGTGACGGCTCTCCGATGGCACCGCGCGGGCGTCGGATCGTCCCGCCCGACTTTACAACGCGACCAATCTCGCGCAGAGCCGGGACCTGTTGATCCTCAGGCAGAACACAGAACAGAAAGGTGGCAACTGCAGCGTCAAAGGACTGCTAGGCGGGATAGGGACGCGAGTTCATGAGCGCATCGTGTTGTGATCAAGCCCTGGAGCAGCGCGGGAACGAAAGCTACCGGCGCGTCCTGTGGGCCGTGCTCGCCATCAACGCGGCGATGTTCGCCGTTGAGGTCGCAGCGGGCCTAGCAGCGGGTTCGGCGTCTCTCCAAGCCGATGCCCTCGACTTTCTCGGCGACGCCGGAAACTACGCCATTAGCCTCTTCGTGGTCGGCATGGCGCTCCGCTATCGAGCTATGGCGGCGTTCTTGAAGGGGGCAACGATGGGCGTGTTCGGCTTGTGGGTACTAGGCGTTACGGCTTGGCACGTGTGGCATGGGACGCTGCCACACGCCGCCACGATGGGTGCGGTAGGCGTCGCGGCGCTGGTCGCCAACGCGGTTTCATTCGGTCTCCTGTGGGCTAACCGTGGCGGCGATGCTAACATGCGCTCGGCATGGATTTGCACCCGCAATGACGTGCTCGACAATCTCGCGGTGCTGATCGCGGCCCTTGGTGTGCTCGGGACCGGGACGGGCTGGCCCGACGTGATAGTCGCCGCAATCATGGCGGGACTTGCCTTGCAAGGCGCATGGGTTGTTCTCAACCAATCGCGGGCCGAGCTGAGCATCTCGCCAGCATAGCGGCAAGCGGCGGCGGCGGGGTCAGTTTGAATAAGAGAACGTTCCCCATGTCCGCTCAGTCGCCCACCAGATGATTTTATCGCCCAAGAGAATGAGCACAGCGAGAGCTATCCAAGCGTAGAGGCCGGCGGTCACGACGCGCGACCCGAGCACCAGTACGGGCAGGGTCATTGCGAGATAGTAAGGCCCGGTGAAACGGCAATGGGTGCGTCCGGATCGACGGGCATTGAGGATGCAGGCGGTCCCCATCCAAACAAGCGCGGCGAGCCAAATGGCCGTCCGCGCGGGGACACCCGCGAATAGCCCTGCAACGACCAGGGTGTGAGGAAGCCACCACGCCAGCAGACTCGTGCGAGCGTTACCGACCCAATCATCGGAGGCTTGGGCCGACAGAGAGCCGCAGCAGCCCTTGCCGTCTTCGGCGCGCCGCGCAACTTGAACTGGTGGGCACGGAACTGAGCCGTAGGAGCAAAAAACGCAACAGTCGCCGGGAAGCGGCTTCAACAGCGCCCCGCACCCTTTGCAGTCATAGAAATACTGACAGGCGTCCGTGGGCATCGTTTCGGTCGTCTGATGGCCACAATGCGGGCAAGTCAGAGTGGATTGAAGCTGTGGTTCGACCATGCACCTAATGTGGCATGTGCCCGGGGCACATGCTAGCCTTTGTCAAAGCAACAGGCCGTCGAGCGCAGCTGGGTCGGGGCCATTCATCATGTCCGCTTCTGGCTGTCCTTTCCGAGAATTCCATCCGGCCTAGATTCGCACCGTAAGGCAGAATCATCGCATCATTGAGAGCGATGTTTGCGATCCTGCACGCGCTCGGAATGTTCGTCGCCGACCTGTTTAAGTCGCGGTGCCGGCTTGAGGC
>DFXC01000045.1:2691-2817 GCA_002383105.1 Hyphomicrobiaceae bacterium UBA4118 | reverse complement strand
TACCTCTCCACACGTGGATAAGCGAGTGGAATGGGTTGCCGGGTTCTCGGGTCAAGCCAGAGGACAGGCTAAGCCCGGCAATGACGAATCAGAGGGTAGCCTATGCGGGCGCGCGAAGCCTTCCAC
>DFXC01000045.1:1257-2334 GCA_002383105.1 Hyphomicrobiaceae bacterium UBA4118 | reverse complement strand
TCGGCCGCCATGCGCGAGGCCATGCGCGAGACCGTGAAGCGTTATTCGCTGTGGTATCTGCTTGAGGGTGTGTTGATGGTGGTCGCCGGCGTTCTGGCGCTGGTCTATCCCTATATTGCCTCCGTTACCCTGGTGTTCCTGCTCGGCTGGATCCTGGTCATCAGCGGCGTCGTTCAGGGCATCGGCCTGATCGGGGCCAGGGACGTGCCGCATTTCTGGCTGCAGCTCATCTCCGTGGTGCTCGCCATTTCGATCGGCGTGTTGCTGCTCCGCAATCCGGATGCCGGACTGCTGATCATGACCGTGCTCCTGATCGTGTTCTTCATGGTCGAGGGCATCTCCAAGGTTACCTTCGCCCTCAACATCAGACCGTTTATGGGTTGGGTTTGGGTGTTCCTGAGCGGCATCGTCGGCATCCTGCTCGGTGCCTATCTTTGGGCCAATATGCCGCTAAGCTCGGAATGGGTGCTTGGCGTCCTGCTCGGCATTCAGCTTATCTGCGAGGGGGCGGCGCTTGCTTATCTCGCCTGGATGGTCCGCACCAGCTGACCTTTTCGAGACGGCGCGTGCGCGCCTTCTCGGACCTATGATCGAACGGCGCGGGCGTGGCTACCGCGCGGGCGTCTGCGCCGTCTCGACAAAGCGCGAATAGACCCAGCCGGTCTCCGCGGTGGCGGGATCGGTCACCTGCACCCAGCTGCCTTTGCGTGCCGTGACGCGGAGCTTGGTGCCCTTCTGCGCGACCCTGAGCGTTTCCGCTGTCGATGAGGGAGCCGCCCGCACATTGGCGTAGCCCGAGAGCGTGACCCACTCGTCCTTGCCGGTGGGCAAGGTGCCGTCCGGGGCGCTTGCGACCGGCACAACGTTGACGGCTCCGGTCGCGTCCGCTGAAGCCTCAGCCCCACCGCTCGTCTCGGCCGTGGCAAGCTCCGCCGGAGCGGAGCTTGCTTCGGTCTTTTGCGCCGGTGCCCTGCTTTCGGTCCAGTCATCCTTGAGCTTGGCGAGTTCCTCCTCGGCGCCGTCGACGCCGAGCTGCTTGGCCCGCTCGTACCAGGCGCGCGCCTCCTTGGTGTCGGC
>DFXC01000045.1:388-1089 GCA_002383105.1 Hyphomicrobiaceae bacterium UBA4118 | reverse complement strand
GCGGCGCGCTTGAAATAGGCGCGTGCGCCGGCGAGATAGCCGACATCGATCATCTTCTGACCGTGCGCCATGAGATCGTCGATGCGGCCGCTCTCGTCGGAGCGGAGAATGAGGGCAGACCGCGGATCGGGAGCAACATCGAGCCTGGTCGCGGCGCTGGCGAGGATCGTGCCGTCGGCCGCCATGAGCTCGATGCGCAAATCGGCCCCGCCGCTTGCGGCCTTTGGCAGATGAAGCCGCAGGTCGCCGATTTCGTCGGGCCTGAGGCTCCATTCCGTGGCGCCATAGGGGCGGCCTTGCGAGAATGTGGCGCCCTCGGGCATGGCGCGTATGGCGATGACGCTGCGGGCGGGAAGCGCATCGGCCGAGTCGACGGCAATGTCGAAGCCGACCTCTTCGCCGGCCTTAGCCTCGATCCGGCCCGGAGCGGTGAGGGCGATGTCGGTCTTCGGCTGAACCGTCTCCACCAGAGGCGCGCTGACCACCGAGGCCTGCTGGCTTGCCGCCGGCGGATCCTCATCGACAGCGATGATCGGGCGCTCCGATCCCGGAAGCCTGATCGCGCCCTGCCACAGCAACGCAAGGATGATCGCGGTCGGAACCAGCGAGATGAGGATCGAGGCCACAAGGAGCCCGCGATTGGCCGAAGGAGCGCGCGCCGCTTGGGGTATCAGGCCTTGAATGACCGCCGGCTCGAGCAG
>DFXC01000045.1:0-196 GCA_002383105.1 Hyphomicrobiaceae bacterium UBA4118 | reverse complement strand
TCGGGAGCGAAGCGCTCCGCCATTGAGGACACCGTGGCCTCCGGCTGGGCCGGCACCTCGACTGGCACTGCGGTCGCCAACCGTTCGGCCAGGCTTGCTGGCCTGACAATGTTGTCAGACGGACTAAGCGCTGACTGTCCCATGAAACCCTCCTACGCAATACACAAAGCAGAGAGTCGCGACGGTTGAAGCCCGT
>DFXC01000141.1:36017-36732 GCA_002383105.1 Hyphomicrobiaceae bacterium UBA4118 | reverse complement strand
GACCTCGCCAAGCGCGTGCGCCGTCAGGCTCGACAGGGCGCCGTTGAAGGAGCCAACCGGCGTCCGCGCCGCGCTGACGATGACAATCTCTTCGTCTCTCATACTCATCTCCACTTCCCCAGGGGACCCAAGGTCATAACTTAATGCTTCGGTCTGTGAAAGCCTATGCTTCCGGCCCCGTTAAGTCTGCGGCAAAGCCTCTGGTGCTGCGCACAAAGAACGTGCTACTGATTTCGCAGTTGCGGCATAGAGTAGTCTTGGGTCAGGGCGCCAAGGCGATGGAGCAGAGACACGTGGCAAGGGACGCGGACCAGGAGAGCCGGCCGGTCATCATCAAGAAATACGCCAACCGCAGGCTCTACAATACCGACACCAGCACCTATGTGACGCTTGAGGACCTCGCCGAAATGGTGAGGGGAGAACGAGACTTCGTCGTCTACGATGCCAAGACCGGCGAAGACCTCACCCAATCGGTCCTGACCCAGATCATCGTCGAGCAGGAGAGCAGGGGCACCAACCTTCTGCCCATAGGCTTCCTGCGCCAGCTCATCCGCTTCTACGGCGACAGCATGCAGAAGCTGGTGCCGAGCTATCTCGAATTCAGCCTCGATTCGCTCACCCGCCAGCAGGAGCAGTATCGCCAGCGATTCGCTCACACCTTCGGCACGGCGGCGTTCGAGGCGATGCAGGAGCAGGTGCGGAAGAATTTCGCCAC
>DFXC01000141.1:13342-35759 GCA_002383105.1 Hyphomicrobiaceae bacterium UBA4118 | reverse complement strand
GGATCGAACAGCAAGCCGAGCGGCGATGAGATCGCCACGCTGAAGGCCGAGCTTTCGGCCATGCAGCAGCGCCTCGAGCAACTCTCCCGCCGCTAGACTTTCATCCGAATTGAAGAAGGGTCAGGCGGCGTTGGCTGCGAGCCGCCGCGTGTGCGCCGCGACCAGGTCGGCCTCGACCAAAAGGCGCTCGTCAGCGGTTTCGGCCAGGAGGTGGATATGCACCTCGTTGGCGCCGCACTTGGCGCCTTCATGGCGGAGATGCGCCAGATTGAGGGTGGCCGCCTCGTCCTTGGTCTGACCGAAGGCCAGCGCCAAGCGCCTTCCGTCCTCGTAACGGCGGACGAGGATGTAGTTGGCCCGGGGAAGGGCAGGGCAGCCGATCAGCGTATAGACGCTATGCAGATAGCGCCGTCCCGAGGCCCCGCGCCAATAGTGGAACGCCTGGGCGAAGGCTGCCTCGGAGCAGACCAGCGCCGGCTCGTCGGCCGGGCCCCACTGGGCAGTCTCTGCTTCCACTTTGCGCATCCACATGGGGGTCCGGGTCCGTTAACTGGTAAATCGACCTGTCAAATGGGCCTGGCGATGACGAATTCAAGACGGTGTCGCGAATCTCAAGAACAAAGGTAGAACACGTCGCCAGCTCCAGTCAAGCATTCAAAGGTTAACAGCTGGCCTACCGCCCGGTTCTTCGGCCTTAGACTCGGCCAAAAGGCGGCTCGAAGCGGTCTCGATGGCGTCGGTGAGCCGTTTCAAGAACTCGGCCTTGGGCAGCCCCGGCGGGATGGGGTCGAGGAATTCGACCACGATGGTGCCGGGCCTGCGCTCGAGGCTTCGCCGCGGCCAGAACACTCCGGAATTGAGCGCCACCGGCACGCAAGGGATGCCGAGCGCCTCATAGAGCAGGATGACGCCGGTCTTGTAGTCGGGGGGCGCGCCGGGAGGCCGCCGCGTGCCTTCGGGGAAGATGATGATCTCGCGCCCGTCCTCGACCCGCTTCTTGGCCTCGCGCAGCATGCGGCGGAGCGCGGTCGGGCCCTTGTCGCGGTCGACCGGGATCATCTCGAATTTGCGCGAGAACCAGCCATGGAAGGGAATGAAGAACAGCTCCCGCTTCATCAGAAGCGCCGGGTCGCGGAAGAGCGGGATCAGCGCGAAGGTCTCCCAGGCCGATTGATGCTTCGAGGCGACGAGGCAGGCTCCTTTTGGCAGTTTCTCGTGGCCGCGCACTTCGAGCTTCGTTCCAACGATGGCCTTCAGCAACCAAAGCTCGAAGCGCGCATGCACGGCGAGCGCCGCCATGGCCCAGCTGCGTGGGCCGAAAAGCAGCGGACTGCCGAGGACGACGAACAAAACGGTCGTCACATAGAACAGCACATTGAAGAGAAGCGCGCGCGCCATTCGGCTCAAGGACGGTTACGGCTCCGGCACTTCGGCGGCGATTGTGTTGCCGCCCGGAAGCAGCGCCCGCACGAGGTTGGTCGCTCCGAGCCGCCCGAGCGCCGGCAGATATTTCAGATATTCGGAGAGCAGCAGCTTGGTGGTGCCGGGATAGCTCCACCAGCGGTCGAGATGCACGTTGTTGTCGGCCACCGCATAGGGGATGAGCACCACGCCCGGCATGGCGCGGCCAAGCTCGGCGAGAGCGCGCGGCATGTGATAGTTCGAGGTGACCACGATGATCGAGCCGTAGTGGTTGAGCGCCACCCATTGGCTGGTCTCGGTGGCGTTGTCGATGGTGTTGCGGGCCTCCTTGTCGATGTCGACGCAGCAGGCGAAATACTGGTCGCCCTGGCTGGCAAGATCCTTCAGCTCCTCCGTCGTGGTCGTGCGATTGACGCCGGTGATGAGAACGCGCTTGGCCCTGCCTTGCGCCAACAGCTTCATCGCCTGGTCGATGCGCGACGCGCCCCCGGTGAGCACGGCGATGCCGTCGGCGTTCCGCTCCGGCAGGGGCCGCTCATGGGCAAGGCCGGTCGCGAACAAGATGAAGCCGATGATGAGCAGCACCACGAGCATCAGCAGAAAATCGAAGATGAGCCTTATCCCACCGACGAAGCCGCTGAAGCGCCCGGGTCTATCTTCCTCTTCCTCACTCACGGCTTACTCCAACGCTGCCAGGCGGGGGCAAGGATAGGCACAAATCGCGTGCGGGTGAAATCGACTTTGCTGCGGTTCTTGCCCGGCAAACAGGGGGCTAGTCAAGCGTAGGACTTGAGCACGCGGATCACGCCAAGCCGGGAGGTGACCATGCACAGGCAGGCGACGACGATAACCACCAGCACACAGAGGAAATAGCCTGACAGATCAAGCTCGCCGGAGCCGATGAGGCGGCTCGTCTCGGCTTCGGTGACCACGCCGCCCCCAAGAAGATGCATCATCAGCGGCAAAAGCAAGAAGGCGATCGCCGCGGCCAGTGCCCCCATGAGGCCGGCGCGGACGCCGAGACCGAGGAAGTGGCGCTCGAACTCGCGGCTGATGAAGCGCTCATTGGCGCCGACGAAATGCAGCACCTCGATGATCTCGCGGTTGGAGGCCATGGCGCTTCGCGTCGCCGAGACGATGACGGCGATGGTCGCGGCCGCGACGAGGCTGAGCACGGCGATGCCGCCGAGCGCCGCCGAGCGCGTGAGGGTGCGGATTTCCGCCTGCCAGCGGGTGTGATCGTCAAGGGTGACGCCCTCGAAGTTCTGCGACAGAGCGTCCTTGATGAGCGGGATGTCGGGAGGGTTGGAGCGGTCGATCTCGACGGCGATCAGCCGCGGGATGGGCAAAGCCTGCAACGCCGCCGATTGACCGAGCCATGGCTCGAGCAGCTTGGCCGAGTCGTCGGCGGTAAGCGGCTTCACCCTAGTGATCCCCTTCTGCTTGGCGAGGAACAGGGCGACGAGCGTCATCTTCTTCTCGATGTCGGCGGTGTTGACGGGGTCGAGCTCGACGGTGATCTCGCTGGCAATATCGTTGACCCAGGCTTTCGCCGATTGATTGACCATGTACACGGCGCCGGCGGTGAGGCAGGCGAGGAACGACATGATGGCGATCACCACGGTCAGGGCGTTGCCGGCAATGGAGGCCGCCGGCACGATCTGCGCGGTGCCGGTTTGGAAGCGCTGCGGCAGGAGCCTGGCGAGACGGGCGGGAAGCAGCCCCCTCAACAGGCTCGTCCAGGGATATTCCCGAATGTCCGAAAGAAGGGTCACGGGGTTCAGCCGACCTGCAAATGACCGTCGTAGAGCACAAGCCGCGGGGCGTCGAGCTGCTCCATCAGAGCATAGTCGTGGGTCGCGATAATGACCGAGGTGCCGAGCCGGTTGAGCTCCACGAAGAGGCGCAGGAGGCGGTTGCCGATGGCCGGATCGACGTTACCGGTTGGCTCGTCGGCGAGCAACAGCTCGGGCCGCCCGATCACGGCGCGGGCGATGGCCGCGCGCTGCTTCTCGCCGCCGGAGAGGATCTCGGGGTAGGCGTCGATACGGTCGCCGAGCCCGACCCAGCGCAACAGGTCGGTCACGTCGTCCCGGTAATCCGATTCTTTCTTGCCCATGACCCGCAAAGGCAGCGCCACATTCTCCCAGGTGGTGAGGTGTTCGAGCAGCCTGAAGTCCTGGAACACGATGCCGATTCGCCGTCTGAGCTCGGAACGGCCGCTCGCCGAGAGCTCCGCCACGTTCTCGCCGAATACGAAAATCAGCCCTCTGGTTGGCCGCAGCGACATGAAAAGAAGCCGCAAAAGCGTCGTTTTTCCGGCCCCCGACGGCCCGGTCAGGAAATGAAACGACCCGGGAAGCACGTGGAAGGTGAGGTCGCGCAAGATTTCCGGGCCGGTGCCATAACGCAGTCCGACATTGTCAAAGCGGATCACCCGTGTTCCTTAAGTCTCTTAACATTGCGGACGACAGGCTCTTTATGCTGAACTCCAGGTCCGGTATCAATGGATTTGGGCAACGGCATGGGGCCGCCGCGAATCCCAGGGTAGCGGGCCATTTTGGCTTTTGCGATGGCAACACTCATAATCTGCCCAGTTTGTGACACGCGCTACGAGACGGCGGCCGTCTTCCCGCCTGAGGGGCGCAAGGTCCGCTGTAGCAAGTGCACC
The DNA here is from genome assembly GCA_002383105.1 of Hyphomicrobiaceae bacterium UBA4118. Classification (GTDB taxonomy): domain Bacteria; phylum Pseudomonadota; class Alphaproteobacteria; order Rhizobiales; family Methyloligellaceae; genus Methyloceanibacter. The sequence continues at coordinate 31,666 of DFXC01000141.1, read as the reverse complement.
CATGTGTGGCAGGCGATGCCTGTCACCAGATCGGTCGAGCCGGCCGTGGTGGCAGCGCCGGCGGTCGTCCGCCGTCGCGGCCAAGCCAGCAAAAGCGCCACCGCCTGCGCCGCCCAAGCAAGCGGCAACCGTCAATACCGCCATGCGCGGATTCGCCGGCATCCCGCAACAAGCTGCTCCCGAGCCGAGCCTAAGCGACCGGCTTTCCCGAGCCGAGCCCGATGCCCAGTTCGGTGGCGGCGAGGATCTTGCCGCCGTGGCCGCGCATTTTAATGACGAAACCGTGGCCGAGGCCCCTCCCGTCAAAGAGAAGTCCAGCGGGATCTTCGCGCGGCTGGCAAAGCGGTCTCCTGCTCAGGCCGCGCCGCCAGCTGTGGCTCGGACTCCCGCTTCCGCCGATGCCGCCATGGCCGGGTTGGGCGATGCCACCATGGACGCCGGCATGGACGATAGCTCCCTGGCCGACGCCGCTTTGGACCCCGCCTTGGTCGAAGCTGCCATGGCGGGGCTCGACGGCGAAGCTCTCCCCAGCGAGCGGCCGGCACGGAAGAAGCCTCCGGTGGTCGCCATCGGTTGGGCGATGCTCGCCCTCCTGGTTGCCATCGTTGTCGGCTTGCTCGTTATGGCGCCGTCAACCGTCATGTCGATCCTGCCCGGCGCTTCCCGCCTCTACGGGCTGTTCGGCATGCCGGTCGGGTCACAAGGGCTTGCCTTCCAGGGCGTCCGCTACGGCTGGACCAGCGATGGCGGTCAGTCCGTGCTCGAAGTGCAGGGCGACGTGGTGAACACGACGGGGGCGGCGATGGACGTTCCGACCGTGGTGATCGCGCTCAGGGACGAGAGCGGCGCGGAGATTTCCGAGTGGACTACAGAGGTCGGCGAGCCCGAACTTGCCGCCGGCGAGCACGCGCCGTTCTTGCGGCAGATTCCCTCGCCGCCAAGCAATGTCCGGAGCGTCAAGGTTCGTTTCGCCAAGGCCGACTAGGGTCATGGCCGGAATTGCGGCGGCGCCCGCCATCAGGCCGCTCATCAGCGCCGAGGCAATTGCGCGAAGGGTCGAGGAGCTGGCACAAGAGATCGCCGCTGCAAGGCTCGACAATCTCATCATCGTCGCGGTGCTGAAGGGGAGTTTCATCTTCGCCGCCGATCTGATCCGCGCACTCCATCGGCAGGGGCTGGCGCCCGAGATCGACTTCATCTTCGTGGCGAGCTATGGCGTGGGCACCGCCTCGAGCGGTGAGGTCAAGATCTTGCGCGACGTGGAGAGCGAGCTTCACGGCCGCGACGTGGTGATCGTCGACGACATTCTCGATTCAGGCCGGACGCTTGCCTTCGCCAAAGCGCGTCTGGAGACGCGCGGCGCGCGATCCGTCAAGACCTGCGTCCTCATCGACAAGAAGCTCCCTCGCACGACGGCAATCACGCCGGACTTCACGGGGTTTCCCTGCCCGCCGGTGTTCGTGGTGGGCTACGGCATGGACCTCGCGCACCGCTACCGCGAGCTTCCCTTCATCGGCGAGGTGGCAGCACTATGACCACGCTCAATCTGATCTTCGCTGTGGTCGGAGCGCTCATTCCGCCGATCGTGATCGTCGAGGCGCTGCGCAGCAAGGCAAAAGACCGCTGGCCCGAAGGGCTCCTTACCGGGGTCTATCTCGGGGTGCTCGGATCGATCAGCCTGATCGCGCTCCTCGCCCATTTCGGGCTACGATGAGCCGAGACGCGGAAAATCAGAACGGCTTGATCAGGCGCTCGAGATAATCGAGCTCGAAGGCGGGCCGCGCCGGGTCGCCGAGCCGCCGGCGAAGCTCGTCGAGAACTTCGCGCGCGCGCTGAATGTCGATCTCGTCGGGGACCTTCACCGACAGGCCGAGGTCGGGCCGGTTGCTGCGATCCGGGCGGCCGAGCGGGTCGCGCCCGTTATTGCCCGGGCCCTGTCCGGCTTGCGCGTCGCCGTTCTGCATCATCTGCTCGGCCATGGACTGCGCCCCTTTGCGCAAGCGCTCGAGCGCGAGGCTTTGCGATTGCGTCGCGCTGTCGAGATTGCCGTCGCCGAGCTCCTGCTTGGCCTCCTTCATGGCCTCTTGCGCGCCCTCGAACTCTTGAGGCGGGTTCGCCCCGTCGATGCGGAGGCGGTCGGTCAGGCTTTGCAGCTTGTTGCGGAGCTCCTCCTGGCGGTCGCCGAGCTGGCCGTTCTGGCTGGGGTGCTGGCCGGGGCCGGGAGGCTGCATCCCTTGCTCGGCCTGACCCGACCCGCGCGGGGAGACTTGCTTGCCGGACGAGCCCTGTCCCTTCTCGCTTCCCGGCTCGGCGTCTCCGGGCACCTCGAACAGCGGCGCCATGCTCATGCCGGGACCGAATTCGAGCGGCTGGCCGGGAGGGCTCACCTCGAACTGGCCGCCCTGGTTCTGGTCGTTGCCCGCGTTCTGCTCGCGCTTGGCCTTGAAGGTGTCGTCGAGCAGCTTCTGCTGCTTCGAGATGACCTCGCTCAAGTCCTTCATCATGCGGCTCGCACGCTGCTGCTGCGCGCTCTCGGGGAAGTTGCCGGTCTGCAGGCGGTCGAGAATGTCCTTGAGCTCAGACAACATTTGCTGAGCCATGTCCTTGGAGCCCGACTGCGCCAGCTTCTCGATGTTCTTCAATATCTTGTCGAGGTCCTGCTGGGAGACGAGCTGATCGCCGTTCTGCTTGTCCTGCGCCGGCATATTGCCCTTTTCCTGCGCTTGGCTGGCGAGCGCCTGGAGGTAGCGGGAGAGCGCGGTGCGCAGCTCATCGACCAGGCGCTTGATCTCCTCAGGCGAGGCGTTCTCCTTGAGCCCCTCGGCCAGCGCGTCCTGCGCCGTCTTTACGTCGCGCTCGGCCTCGGGCAAGTCGCCGTCCTCGATGCGCAGCGCCACCGTCCACAGCTGGTCGACCACGCTGGCGACGCTCGCGCGCGAGTCGTCGCTCGCCAGCCGCCAATAGGCGTCGCGCAGAGACAGATAGATGAAGCTGTCGTCGATGACCTTCTCGCCGCCCAAGGTCAGCGCCTCGAGCGCGCGGGAGACGCTTTCGACCGAGTCCGGCTCTCGCACCAGGCGCTTGCGCTGCTCGACCACCGCCTTAGCGAGCGGCTTGGTGAAGGTGCGCTCGGGCAGCACGAATTCGTAAGGTACGCTCTCTCCCGACTGACCCGCCTGGTCGCGGGCAGCCAGGGTCATGCGCACCTTGAGCCCGGCCCAGGGATGGGCGGTGAGGTCCTGGGTGGCGCGGCCGTCAGCCCGCTTGGCATTGGCGTGCGGCAATTGCAGCGACATCACCGGGGGTTGGAGCAGGGGGTCGGGCTCGACCTTGGCGCCGGCCTCGGCGGGGAGGGGCGCAAGGTTTCCCGCCTCACCCTCACTCAGCGCAAAGTGGGCTTCGGCGCTTGCCACGCCGTGATCGTCGTCGGCGCGGAAGACGAGGCGCAAGGCCCCCCGCGGGGTGGTGGTCGGATTGCCCATCAGGCTGATGGTGGGGGCTTCGTCCTTGATCAACTCGAACCGCCATTTGGACACGGTCTGGCCGCTGATCTTGACATCGGCGCTGATCGGCTGTGTCAGCGCCACGTCGAACTCGACCAGCCCTTGGGCGCCGCCCTGCTTGGGCTCGATGGTCTTGAGGTCGGACCCGTCGTCGTTGCTCATGGTCAGGCTCACGGTCTCGCCTTGAGGCGCATGGGTGCGGACGATCAGCTCGCTCCGCTCGGGCACGGACAAAGCGCGGAAGCTCTCTGAGCCTGCTCCCACCCGCTCGCTGCCATCGGCAAGGACGATCGGCGGGATGCCGGTATAGATGGGGGGCGTCACCCAGGCATCGAGTCTCAGAAGCGCAGGCGTGCCGGATGTGGCGCCCGGCGAGAAGGCCGCGCGCAAGCGGTCGAACCCATTGCCTCCGGCCGCAAGCATGGCGGCGACAACGGCGAGAAGGAGCGCTGCCCTGATGGCATAAGGGTCCTTACGGTCGGTCCGGGGCGCTGGCCACGACGGCTTGAGCTCGGCGACGAGCCGGGCGAGCCGCTCGCGGTGGGCCGCCCACAGCAGCGCCGTCTCCTTGGGCTGCGTGGCGCCAAGGCGATCCTCATAGGAGGAAGCGGGCCGGTGCTTGACATTGGCGTTCCGCTCGAGGCGCCGGAGCGCCTCCACGCGCGTCGGCAGCGACAGCCGGATGAGCGGCAGAAGCGAAACGAGAAGCGCAAGCCCGAAGGCGCCGAGCACGGCGCGATGCAGCAGTGGCGGCAGGACGCTCCACAGCTCCAGAAGCGACACGACGAGGAAGGCGCAGACGACGATGAAGGGCCAGAGCAGGGCCTCCCAGATGCGCTCGCCGAGGAGCGCAAGCCGGCTGAGGAGCACCCGGCGCTCGAGACGCCGGCCGAGCGCGCTATCTTCGGTCCCCTCGGGCGGGGTTGTTTTGGGTCGAAATACGGATCGCATCATCGGCACTTTGTAGCACAGGGCGTAATGGGTGACGGTAACTTGGGTCGAGAAGCGGGCGAAACCGAGGCTTCGAGCGCCGCTTCGAAGCTAAAGCCAGTTGGGCAGCCGCTCTTTCGCCAGCATGTCGTCGTAGCTCGGTCGCGGCCGCATCACGCTGTAACGGTCTCCGGCCACGAGCACCTCGGGGACCAGGAGCCTACTGTTATACTCCGACGCCAGCACCGCGCCATAGGCTCCTGCCGTCATCACCGAAATGAGATCGCCGGCGCGAAGCTCGGGAAGCGGCCGCGACAGCGCGAGATAATCGCCGGTCTCGCAAACGGGCCCCGCCACGTCGGTAACGATGGTGCGCGTTCCGGGTTCCGGCGCGGTCACGGGGAGGATCTCGTGATAGGCCTCATAGAGGGTCGGGCGCATCAGATCGTTCATCGCCGCGTCGACGATGGTGAAGGTCTTCGAGGCGCCATGCTTAACGTAAAGCACGCGCGAAACGAGGATGCCGGCATTGCCGGCGATCATGCGCCCAGGCTCGAACAGGAGCCGCACGCCCAGGTCCCCCACTTCCTCGGCAACGAGCCTCGCATAGTCGGCCGGACGTGGAGGTTCCGGCTGGTCGCTCCGATAGGGGATGCCGAGACCGCCGCCGAGATTGACGAAGCCAATGGTAGCGCCTTCCGCGCGCAGCGTGCCCACGAGCTCATGCAGGAGGGCGAAGGCGTTCCTGAAGGGCGAGAGGTCGGTGATCTGACTGCCGATATGCATGTGCACGCCGGTGGCCTCGATCCCGGGCAGCTCTTTCGCCAGGCCGTAAAGGGACGGCGCCTCGGCGAAGGGCACGCCGAACTTGTTCTCGGCCTTGCCGGTCGCGATCTTGTGGTGGGTCTTGGCGTCGACATCGGGGTTGACGCGGAAGGCGATGCGGGCAACCGCCCCGCGCGCGTCTGCCACCTCGCTCAGCGCGCGAAGCTCCGGCTCCGATTCCACGTTGAAGGCGAAGATGCCGCGGTCGAGCGCAAAGGCCATCTCGGCGCGTGTCTTGCCGACGCCTGAGAACACGATCTTCGCCGGGGGTACGTCGACGGCAAGCGCGCGGCGAAGTTCTCCTTCGGAGACCACGTCCATGCCGGCGCCGGCGCGGCCGAGGGTGGCGAGCACCCCGAGGCTGGAGTTGGCCTTGACGGAATAGCAGACGAGCGTGTCGGGGATGCCGGCGAAGGCCTCGACGAATACGCGATAGTGGCGCTCAAGCGTTGCCGTCGAATAGCAATAGAAGGGCGTCCCTACGGCGGCGGCGAGATCGGAAAGATCGACCTCTTCGGCGTGGAGCACATTGGCTTGGGACACGCCGCGCCGGTAGGCGAAATGGTGCATCGGAGGGAAAGGCTTTTATTCGAGCAGACGGTCGATCCAAAGGCGACGGGCCGGAACTCTCGGCATCTTGGTGGACGGGTCGCCTTTCGCCTCAGGATAGGTCGCCGCCGGCCGATCGAGAGAGCCGCGCCTTCCGCAAGCGCTAAGCCCAACAGCCATCGCCATCACCAGCACAAATGCTAAAAGGATGCGCAACGCGCTTCCCATGGTCGTGCCCCTGATTCTCGGGCCTGTTCGCGGCCCTTGACCTATCCTTTTATCGCGACAGACCCTGCTTCTCCAAACGCTTTATCCACCGATTTGCCTCCCGCCGCACATTTACGGGCGCGGTCCCCCCATAGCTTGTCCGGCTTTTGACCGAGCCTGCGACATCGAGGGCGGCATAGGCGTCCTTGGTTATGCGCTTCTCCACCGACTGGAAATCGGCCAAAGGCAGCTTTTTCAGCTCGCAGCCCTTGGCCTCGGCCAGGGCCACGATCTTCCCGGTGACATGGTGGGCGTCCCTGAAGGGAAGGCCGAGATTGAGCACGAGCCAATCGGCGAGGTCGGTGGCGGTCGAGTGCCCGCTGGCGGCCGCCCGCTTCATGGCCTTGAGGTCCGGTTCGAGGTCGGCGACCATGCCGGTCATGGCGGAAAGCCCAAGCTTCAGCGCATCGAGGGCATCGAAGACGGGCTCTTTGTCCTCTTGCATGTCCTTTGCATAGGCGAGCGGCAGCCCCTTCATCACCATCAGAAGGGCTTGGAAGGCGCCGGCGATTCGCCCGGTCTTGGCGCGGACGAGCTCGGCGGCATCGGGGTTGCGCTTCTGCGGCATGATCGAGGAGCCGGTGGTGAATTTGTCGGAGAGCCGGGCCAGGCCGAATTGCGGCGAGGTCCAGATCACGATCTCCTCGGCCAGCCGCGACAGATGCATGGCTGCGATGGAAGCTCCCGCCAGGATCTCGAGCGCGAAGTCGCGATCCGAGACGGCGTCGAGCGAATTCGCCGTGGGCTGCGCAAAGCCGAGTGCCTTCGCCGTCATGTCCCGGTCGATGGGGAAGCCCGTGCCGGCAAGCGCCGCCGAGCCTAACGGGCATTCGGAGAGCCGCTTGGCGGCATCGGCGAAGCGGCCCCGGTCGCGGGAGAGCATCTCGACATAGGCGAGGCAATGGTGGCCGAAGGTGATGGGCTGGGCGGTCTGCAGATGGGTATAGCCCGGCATCACGGCGGCGGCGTACTGGAGCGCCTTGTCGGCGAGCGCGAGCTGAAGCTGACCCAGCGCGCGATCGATGGCGCCGAGCTCGTCCCGCAAATAAAGCCGGAAATCGGTCGCCACCTGGTCGTTGCGCGACCGCGCCGTATGCAACTTGCCGGCGACCGGCCCGATCAACTCGCGCAACCGGCTCTCGATATTCAGGTGGATGTCCTCGAGCGCGCGGGAGAAGGTGAACGTGCCGCCTTCGATCTCGGCCATGACCTGGCCGAGACCGCGCGCGATCTCATCGGCCTCCTTCGCCTTCAGGATGCCGGTCGCCGCGAGCATGGCGACATGCGCCTTGGAGGCTAAAATGTCGTGCCGCCACAGCCGCTTGTCGAAGTCGATGGAGGCGTTTATCTCCTCCATGACCTCGGCTGGACTTGCCGCGAAGCGGCCACCCCACATGGTGTTGGTCATGAGCTTTTAGCCTGGGCAGGGCGAGGAGAGAGGAAGACTTGAGCAAAGCAAAGCAACGCGAACGCGCCGCATCGCCGGCCATCTATCTCGTCGCTGCGGTTCTCGCGGCGATTGCCGGGTTCGGCACGGTATATGTGAGTTTCGCCCCCTCTGACAATGGGCCTACCGAGGCTCCTGGCGATTCCGCTGCCAACAACGCCGCGGGGGGGACAGGGAAGGGCGACGAGGAGGTCGCCACCGGCCCGCTGATCGGCCTCAACAAGGGGGCGATGGCGGCGCTGCTGGTGCGGACGAAACCACTCGATCTGCCGGACCTCGCCTTTGTCGACGGAACCGGTGCGACCAAGACCTTGGCCGATTGGCGGGGCGAGGTCGTGCTCCTCAATATCTGGGCCACGTGGTGCGTGCCGTGCCGCGATGAGATGCCGGCGCTCGATAAGCTAGAGACCAAGCTCGGAGGGAAAGACCTCGAGGTGGTGGCGGTGAATATCGACAAAGGCGGGCCCGAGAAGCCCGCGTCCTTCCTCAAGGAGGTGGGCGCCACGCACCTGGCGCTCTACATCGACCCCACGGGCAAGCTGTTCAGCACGGTGAAGACCGTGGGCATGCCGACGACGCTGGTGATTGACCGCAACGGCAAGGAGATCGGCCGCCTGATCGGCCCCGCCGACTGGGCCTCGCCCGAGGCCTTGGCGCTGATCGCGGCGGCCATCGCCGCGCCTGCCACTGACTCTTAGGGCATGATCGCATCGGGTGGATTGTGCTCTCAAACCTGATTCAAGGGGCTCGCCCCACCCGGCCGCTTGCAGTGGCCACCCTCCCCTCGCGGGGAGGGAGGGAGTCCGTGGCGCCGCGGCGACTTCCCGTCCCTCCCCGTTTTGCGGGGAGGGTCGGCGACGCGCAGTGCGCGGCGTCGGGGTGGGGTGTCAACTTAAGGCGACCGTGTTTCTCAAAGCGCTAGTGCACCGGGACGACGGCGTCCTTATCCAGGCGATAGGTGTACTTGCAGGTCTGGGCGGCCGGCTTGTTGCAAGAGTCGCCGGAGGTGGTGACGTACATCATGCGCTTGCCGCCGCTCTTGCCGAACCTGAAGCTCTGCACGATGTCCTCGAAGACGACGTCCCAGGCGGTCGCTCCATCCCAGAAATAGATCTGCAGGGTGCAGCCGTCGCTGCCGCAGAGCGGACTGATGCCGCCCGAGCATTTGAGCTTGGAGTAATCGGCGATCCAGTCCTCGCCGCCGTCGCCGTTCAAGTCCTGAACGCTGAGCACCGCATCGGTGTTCGGCTTGCCGTTAAGGTCCTTGCAAGCCTGCGCCGCTTCGGCCACGGCGGCGGCGACATTATCGGGCGGCTCGGCGGCGCCCGCGGCCGCTGCGCCAACGGGAACGCAAAGCGCGGTGACAGCCGCAAGTCGCAGGAGAGGAAAGGCGAAGGCCTTCAATTTGCGCCGCTCTTGACGGTCTTGCGCAACGTCTTCTTGGTCACGTTCACGGCACCCTTGGTGACCGCGGCGGCAGCGTCGGTGGTGGCATTCACGGCATCCTTGGTCACGGCCACCGGACCCTCATCGGGATCGAGGCTCAGCGTGGCTTTGGACTTGCGGCCGGCGACGGTCCTCTTTCGTCCGGGCTTGGCGGGTCGGGCGGCACCGCACACATTGTCATGAAGATGTGTGGGTACGTCGCTCAACGACGCTTGGATGGCGAGCCCGTCGAGGCTGGTGCCGAACAGCGATTTCCAGAAATAGCGCTGGAAGCCGTTCTCGAGCAGGTCGGTGGCGCGGTCGCGACGAGAGGCCAGCGACTGCTCGCCGAGCACGACGGCGACCAGCTTGCGTCCCTCGCGGGTGGCGCTCACCACAATATTGAAGCCGGAATCGCAGATGAAGCCGGTCTTCATCCCGTCGGCGCCGGGAAAGCTGACGAGCATGCCGTTATGGGTGCGCATGGTCTTGTTGCCCACACTCACCTGCACGGTGTTGAAGAGATCGGCGTGCTCGGGAAACTCGACGATGATGGCGCGGGCGAGCTTGGCGAGATCGCGCGCGGTGGTGACCTGGCGCTCGTCAGGCAGGCCGTTGACGTTGACGAAGTTGGTGTGGGTCATGCCGAGATGCTGGGCCGCCTCGTTCATGCGCGCGATGAACGCCTCCTCGCTGCCAGCCACGGTCTCGGCAATCATGACGGCGACGTCGTTGGCCGACTTGACGATGAGCACCTTCAAGGCGACGTCGAGGGTGATCGAGCCGCCGACGGGAAGTCCGAGCTTGGACGGCGCCTGGGTCGTCGCCTTTTGCGAGCAGATGACCTTGGTGTCGGGGGTGACGGTGCCCGCTTTGAGGGCCTCGAAGGTGACGTAGGCCGTCATCAGCTTGGTGAGCGAGGCGGGGAACCAGGGGGCGTCGGGATCCTCGGCATAGAATACGGTGCCGTTATACGGCTCGAAGACGAGGGCGGGACCGGCGGAAGCCACCGTTGGAGCCATCAAGACCGCTCCGAGAAGGAGGGCGAGACCGGCGCGCCGCAGCATCATCCCTTCATCCCTCATTCAATTCGGCGCCTTGTTCAATTCGGCGCCTTGCAACTCAGTGCTTGCTTGGCGCTGCCCCAATTGCCGCTCGCGCGAGCGGCCGGGATCCAAGAACGCAAGATGACGGCCATCCCAGCCCCGGGAACGGCCGCGCCCCAATAGTCAATCCAAATTCGACTGTTCCATGGCACATGGATCAGACAAGACCTTCCGCCGGCCAAAACTAGGGCAGCCCGTAGGGACGCCCACGCTCCAGCCGAATCGCGAGATCACGGCGAGGCCACAATATGGATCCGCCCGGAGAGTAGCGCGCCGGTCTCAATTCGCAACTGCGAAATTGTGCTGCAGGGGATGTGCACAAATAAGAGACACACCCTTGCGCCTCGCGCTAAGGAGGGGCGGCCCTCCTCGGCCTATCCTTACGGACGCATGCGCCATGGATGCCGAAGCAAAGCGCCGGCAGCTTTCCGCAGCCCTCAACCGCGTCGCCGGCGGCGACCGGCCCGCGCTCTGTCTTGTCTATGAGATGACCTCGGCGAAGCTTTTTGGCGTCTGCCTCCGTATATTGAATGACAGAAGCGAGGCCGAGGACGTGTTGCAGGACGTTTACCTTACTGTGTGGCGCAAGGCCGCTTCGTTCGACGACGCCCGCGCCAGCCCGATCACGTGGCTCGTCGCCATCGCGCGGAACCGCTCCATCGACCGGCTGCGGTCGGCGGGCGTCGTGCGGTTCAGCCAGCCGATCGAGGCGGCCGACGCCGTGGCTGACCCCGCTCCGTCGGCGGCGCAAACGCTTGAGGACGCGCAGGAGAGCAAGCGCCTCAAGTCCTGTCTCGATGAGATCGAGGCGCGCCAATCCGCGGCGATCCGGTCGGCATTCATGGACGGCCTGACCTATGAGGTCCTTGCCGAGCGGGAGGGCGTGCCGCTTGGCACGATGAAGAGCTGGATCAGGCGTGGCCTGGCGAAGCTTAGAGAGTGTCTCGAGCGATGAGCGACACCGGCGCCAGAGACAAGGAGAACGGCGCGCTGACGGCCGCCGAGTACGTTCTCGGCGTGCTCGACGCCGACGCGCGTCGCGCCGCCGAGCGGCGGATCGCGCGAGACATGGTCTTTGCCCGCGAGGTCGCCTTTTGGGAGGAGCGCCTCGGCGGCCTTGCCGATGCCGTGCCTGAGCTGGTGGCGCCTGCCGACGGCTGGGCGCGCATCGAGGCCGCCCTCGGCAGCGCTGCAACGACGGAAGAGCCGCACGGGATGTGGCAAAGCCTCGCCTTCTGGCGCGGCCTCGCCACGGCCACGAGCGCGCTTGCCGTGGCTTGCCTTGCTGCGCTCATCTATGTAGGAGCGATCTCCCAGCCTGGGGCGCCGCTGCTTGCGCGGCTCGACGCGGAGGGCGGAAAGCCAAGCTTCGTCGCCGCCATCAATACGAACGGAGGCAATCTCACCATCGTGCCTGCGGCCCTGCTCGGCGCCGAGCAGAAGTCCATGGAGCTTTGGCTCATTCCGCCCGGCGACAAGCCGCATTCGCTCGGGCTGATCGATCCCAACCGGCCGGTGACCATCAAAGTGCCGAAGGACCTGCTGCGGGAAGTCAGCAACGAGGCCGTGCTTGCGGTCTCGCTTGAGCCGCTCGGAGGCTCGCCCACCGGCCAGCCCACGGGGCCGGTGATCGCCAACGGCAAGTTGGCGAGCCTCTAGGTCAGCCTCTCGCAAACCGATCACGAAAACGTCACCGAGGAAATTCGATGTCACTGCATCCGCAATTCCGCGTCCCCCGTAACTGTCGCCGTACCCCCCAACGGGACAACACGCCAACCAGGAGGATGACATGAAGTTCGCCAAATTTGTTCTGTCCGGAGCTACTGCTGCCGGTCTTGCTCTCGCGGCCCTCGCCGCATCGCCAACCTTCGCCAAGGAGATGACGGTGACGGTGGGCGGCGCCCCGATGTTCCCGTCCAAGAACATCATTCAGAATGCCGTCAACTCGAAGGACCACACCACGCTCGTCGCCGCCGTGAAGGCCGCCGACCTCGTCGACACGCTGTCGGGCAAAGGCCCCTTCACCGTGTTCGCGCCGACCAACGAAGCCTTCGCCAAGTTGCCGGCAGGCACGGTCGACACGCTGCTCAAACCCGAGAACAAGGGCCAGCTCACCCAGGTCCTGACCTACCACGTCGTTCCCGGCCGCATCACCGCCAACGACCTGATGGAGATGGTGAAGAAGGGCGGCGGCAAGGCCATGCTCAAGACCGTCGAAGGCGAGGAGCTGACCGTCGAGATGAAGGACGGCGCCATCTGGATCTGGGATGCCAAAGGCGACGCCGCCAAGATCACCATCAAGAACGTGATGCAGTCGAACGGCGTGATCCACGTCATCGACGCCGTGCTGCTGCCGAGCTAACCCTCCCCCGCGTAAGCTCTGCACCAGCCAAGCCCGCCGCGCGCGTCGCGGCGGGCTTCTTGTTGCGTGCGAGGATGGGGCGCTTTGAGGCGCGGCGCGCGCTCAACACTTCGTTTTTTGCTGCAGCGCCTCGGAGAGGACGTAGCAGCCCGAGCGCATCTCATCGATCATCCAGCCGTGCTTGTCGCGGATGAGATCGTAGGTCACCGTGGTGTCCTTGCCGAGATTCTTGAACCTCGCATCCACCATCGCCGAATGCGGCCCGCCCTTCTTTTGATGGACCTTGACGTCGGTCAGCTCGGCGTCGTTGCCCATCACGATCATGGAGAAGTCCATGCAGGCGTCGCCGTTCTTTTTCGCGAGGGCGTAGCATTCGTCCCAAAGCCTATCGAGACGCGGCGAATAGCGCGCTGTCCCGCCCGGACTTTCGTGGTCGGCATAGATGGACTCGACATAGGCGACCGCGCTTTGCCCTTTGGCCGCTGCCACGCCAGGCAATGCCACAGCAATCAGTAAGACCGCGCAAATCGGTCGAAGCGCCCTCAGCACTTGCTGGGCTCGCCGTTGAGCACGCTGGTGAGCGTGTCGCAATCGGTGTGGACCTCGTCGACCACCCAGCCCTTCTTGTCCTTGAAGAGGTCGAAGGTGATGACGGTCTCGGTTCCCATATTGTCGAAGCTGGCCTTTATGGACGCCGAATCCTTGCCGCCCGAAATCTGCTCGATCTTGAGGTCCTTGATTTTCCAATCTTGCGCGTTGACCCAGATGTTGAAATCCATGCAGGGGTCGCCGCTCTTCTTCTCGCGGCTGGTGCAGGCCGCCCAGAGCTTGTCGATGCGCGGCGAATAGCGGGCCTTGGCGCCGGGCTCAGGCTTGTCGGCATAGCGCGCCTGGATATAGGCGACCGCGGTTTGATCCTGCGGCTCAGGCGCCGGACGGGCCGCAGATGTCCGATGGGCCGCAAATACCGGAGAGGCAGCCGCCGCAAGCGCAACGAAACACGTGGCCAGCACGAGCACGACGCCATCCCTCATGTTGCACCTCCTTAAGATTCACGGTGTTGCCGCCCGCGCCAGAGCCTTCTCGATCAGCACGGCGCGGAAGTCGTTGACATTGGTGAGGGTGGGGCCGGTCATGAGCAGATCGCCTAGTCTCACGAAGAAGGTCCAAGAGTCGTTGTCGGCGAGCAGCGTGATGGTCGTCTCGCCGCCGGAGATGAGCACGCAAGGGGGCTTCTCGGGCTGGCCGCGCATGGCGCATTGTCGCGCAATTCCGGCATGGACGAGCGCCACGTCGCGGGACTCGCCCTCGATCGAGTCGCCGAGGATGACCGGCTTCACCCTAGGCGGCTTTTGCGTAGTACGCCTTGAGCCCGTTCATCATCTGCTGCTTGTCGAACTCGGCGCCCATATCCAGCATGGCGTCGGCGAAACGGCTGACGATCTCGGTGATCGCCTCCGGCGTCAGCTGGTTGAGAATGCCGATGCGCACCTGGACGGGCTCCGATAGGGTCGTCCAGATGCCGAAGCCATGAGCGCGGCAGCCCGCGACCAGATCCTTCTCCTTGCCTTTGAGCTTGCCCGGCAGATTGAGCACCACGAGGCTCGTCATATTCGAGGTGACGTCGCAGCCCATGGCCTGCACCGCCTGCCTGAGCGCTTTCTCGTGATAGGCGTAGTCGGCCGCCTTGCCGCGCCGTCCGTAGCCCAAGAGGATGCGTAAGGCCTCGTGGAACGCCGCCACCGCATAGCAGGAATGCGTGCGGTGGTAGGCGGGCGTCGGAACGTCCTTGCCGTCAATGATCCCCCAGTGGCGCGCTTCGAGGATCGGGTTATGCACATAGGTGTAGCAGCCGCGTTTCCGCACCACGTCGATCGCCTTGTCGGTGAAGCTCACCGGCGCGTAGGTCAGCGGCAGGCTGAGCACGCCTTTCTGCGGACACGACGCCCAGGCGACGACGCCCGGATAGTCGTCGATGTTGTAGTCGGCGACGCCGAGACTGGACACCACGTCGACGATTCCCATCGCCCCGTGCTTCAGGCACGCATCGCTGAAGCCTTTGAGATCGTTGATGCGCCCGCTGCCGGTCTCCCAGTGGGCCATGAAGGCCCACATCGGCTTGTGCTTTGTTAGCGCCTTATCGACGACGTCGCCGGTGACCGATTGCCCATGTGGCACCTCTACGATGACGACGCTCGCCGGCTTAGGGTTCAGCGGATTCGCGGCGAGCTCTTCGCGCGTCGACGCCTTCATGCGGATGGTCAGCCCATCGATGCCGCTGAACGTGCCGTTGGTGAAAGCCACGACCTTGTCGCCGGGCAGAATCATGCTGAGCACGCAATCAAGTCCGCTGAAGCCCGTGCCGCCGACGCCATAGGTGTAGGTATTCTTGGTGCCGAATACCTCGCGCAGCATTTCCTTGGCTTCGATCATGCCCCGGAGCACGTCTTTCTGCATGTGATCGGCTACGCCGGTCTTGGCGAAGCGTTCGAGCACTCTGGGGTCGGTGTTCCCCGGCCCGGGGCCGGCAGCCAGGGTCTCAGGGATTTCGAGGGGTGGATATATCGTCATGGAACCTCAGGAGGTGCGAAGACCCACACAATACAACGAACAGATCAATTTCCGAAATACAACGAACAGATCAATTTCCGAACCAATTTGGGTACGCCGCTCGCGACGACCAGACTTTGCGATCCTAATCACGGCGGACTCAGCCCTTCTCGATCAGCACGGCGCGGAAGTCGTTGACGTTGGTGAGCGTCGGGCCGGTCACCAGCAGATCGCCGAGCCCCGCGAAGAAGGTCCACGGGTCGTTGTCGGCAAGCATCGCCTTGGCGCTTATCCCTGCTTTTTCGGCGCGGGCGAGCGTGTCGGGATAGATCAGCGCGCCGGCATTGTCCTCGCTGCCGTCGACGCCGTCGGTGTCGCCGGCAAGCGCATAGATGCCTCCCCTGCCGTCGAGCGCGATGGCAAGCGCGAGCAGGAACTCGGTATTGCGGCCGCCTTTGCCGTTGCCCTTCAGCGTGATGGTCGTCTCGCCGCCGGAGATGAGCACGCAAGGGGGCTTCTCCGGCTGGCCGCGCATGGCGCATTGCCGGGCGATGCCGGCATGGACGAGCGCCACGTCGCGGGACTCGCCTTCGATCGAGTCGCCGAGGATGACGGGCTTCACGCCGGCGCGGCGCGCAACCTCGGCGGCGGCTTCGAGCGAGGCTTGCGGCGTCGCGATAATGATGTTCTCGACGCGCGCGAGCCTCGGATCGCCGGGCTTCGGCGTCTCGTCGGCGGTGCGCAAGCGCGTCAGCACGCTGTTCGGCACATCGATCCGGTATTTCTCGATGATGCCGAGGGCGTCCTGGTTGGTGGAGGGGTCGGGCACGGTCGGACCAGAGGCGATGATCGAGGGGTCGTCCCCAGGCACATCGGAGATCATCAGCGCAACCACCTTGGCAGGCGCTGCCGCGGCAGCGAGCCTGCCGCCCTTGATGGCTGAGAGATGCTTGCGCACGGTGTTCATCTCGGAGATGGTGGCGCCGCTCTTCAACAGGGCCTTGTTGACGGCCTGCTTGTCCTCGAGGCTCAAGCCCTCGGCCGGAAGCGCGAGAAGCGCCGAGCCGCCGCCGGAGATGAGGCAGAGCACGAGATCGTCGGACGACAATCCCTGAACGAGCTCATGGATGCGTCTGGCGGCGTCCCGGCCGGCGGCATCGGGGACGGGATGGGCGGCCTCGACCACTTCGAGGCGCTTGGTGGGAACGCGATAGCCATAGCGGGTGACGATGAGCCCCTCGAGCGGCCCGTCCCAGGCATCCTCGAGCGCCTTGGCCATGGCGCCGCTCGCTTTGCCCGCGCCGATGATGACGGTTCGGCCTTTGGGCCGGGGAGGCAGGTGTGCCGGCACGCAGATGGAGGGCAAGGCGGCATCCACCGCCGCCTGGAACATGGCTCTGAGCAGCTCGGCAGGCGTCATTTTGCGGCTGGGTGCTCCCCCCTGGCGGGCGTTGAAACTGCACAGACGATTGCAAGAAGGCAAGTGAATGAATTACGCTGCCCATTCCTTTTGCAGCCGCAAGTCCCGGGGTCCAGCAGTTATGTCAGTCCAACCGCGTGAAGATGCCGAAAAACCGGGCAGGCGTTCAGACGAGCAGCACAAGAGCCCAAAGTCCGATATCGAGATCAGCCAGGCCGCCAAGATGCGGCCGATTCTCGACGTGGCGGCCGACAAGCTGGATATTCCGGCTGAAGACCTCATCCCTTACGGGCACTACAAGGCCAAGGTCTCGCTCGACTATATCGCCTCGCTTAGCAACCGGCCCGACGGCAAGCTGATCTTGGTCACCGCCATCACGCCCACGCCTGCCGGGGAAGGCAAGACCACGACCACCGTCGGCTTGGGCGATGCGCTGAACGCGATTGGCAAGAAGGCCATGATCTGCATCCGCGAGCCGAGCCTTGGGCCTTGCTTCGGGGTCAAAGGGGGCGCTGCCGGCGGCGGCTACGCCCAGGTCGTGCCGATGGAGGACATCAACCTCCACTTCACCGGCGATTTCCACGCCATCGGCGCCGCCAACAACCTGCTCGCGGCGATGATCGACAACCATGTCTATTGGGGCAACAAGCTCGATATCGACACCCGCCGCGTCACCTGGCGGCGCGCCGTGGACATGAACGACCGCGCGCTCCGGTCCATCGTCAGCTCGCTCGGCGGCGCCGCCAACGGCTTCCCGCGCGAGGCTGGCTTCGACATCACCGTCGCCTCGGAGGTGATGGCGATCTTCTGCCTGGCGAGCGATCTTGCCGATCTCCAGCGTCGTTTAGGCCAAATCCAGATCGGCCAGACCCGCGACAAGAAGCCCGTCACCGCCAAGGAGCTGTCCGCCGCAGGCTCCATGGCGGCGCTGCTCAAGGATGCGCTCGCGCCGAACCTGGTGCAGACGCTCGAGAACAACCCCGCCTTCATCCATGGCGGCCCCTTCGCCAATATCGCGCACGGCTGCAACTCGGTGATCGCCACCAAGGCCGCGCTCAAGCTCGCCGATTACGCGGTCACCGAAGCAGGCTTTGGCGCTGACCTCGGCGCCGAGAAGTTCTTCGACATCAAGTGCCGCAAGGCGGGGCTGACGCCCTCTTGCGTGGTGCTCGTGGCGACCCTCCGGGCGCTCAAGATGCATGGCGGCGTGGCCAAGGATGATCTCAAGAAAGAGAACCTCCAGGCGTTGGAGAAGGGCTTTGCCAATCTCGAGCGCCATGTCGGAAACGTGAAGAAATACGGCGTGCCGGTGGTGGTGTCGGTGAACCGCTTCTCGAGCGACACCGAGGCAGAGCTTGCGCTCGTTAAGCGGCTCTGCGCCAATCTCGGGGTGGACTGCGTGCTGGCCGACCAATGGGCCCAAGGCGGAGAAGGCGCGGTCGAGCTTGGCCGCACGGTGCTCCGAACCATCGAGGCCACGCCCTCGAAGTTCAAGCCGCTCTATCCCGACGACATGTCGCTGTGGGACAAGACCCGCACCATCGCCAAAGAGATTTATGGCGCGTCCGACATCAGCGCCGACAAGAGCGTCAAGGACCGTTTTGCCGAGCTCGAGAAGGAAGGTTTCGGCAAGTTCCCGATCTGCATCGCCAAGACCCAATACAGTTTCTCGACCAATCCCGACGCCAAGGGATCGCCGTCGGGGTTCACCATCCCGATCCGCGAGGTGCGCCTTTCGGCAGGGGCGGAGTTCGTGGTGGTGGTGTGCGGCGACATCATGACCATGCCGGGGCTGCCGAAGGTGCCGGCAGCCAACTCGATCGAGCTTGCTGCCGACGGCCGAATTGCCGGTTTATTCTAGCTGCGGAAAGGGGTTGCCAGGCGGCTAAGCGGACGCTAACACCCTTTTCCACGCGAGGCGTCGGTCGAGCTGACCTGAA
>DFXC01000141.1:0-13129 GCA_002383105.1 Hyphomicrobiaceae bacterium UBA4118 | reverse complement strand
CAAGGGGAGAGATGATGGCTGGAGCAAGAAAGCCGGGGCGTAATTTTCTGTTTGTGCCGGGACCGACGAATATACCTGATCGCATTCTGCGCGCCATGCACGTCGCCATGGAGGACCACCGGTCCTCCGACTTCCCCAAGCTTACGCTGCCCCTCTTCGAGGACATAAAGAAGATCTTCAAGACCAAGGACGGTCAGGTCTTCATCTATCCTTCGAGCGGCACCGGCGCCTGGGAGGCCGCGCTGACCAATACGCGGTCGCCCGGCGACAAGATGCTGGCGGCGCGGTTCGGCCAGTTCAGCCATCTGTGGATCGATCTCGCCAGACGCCACGGGCTCGAGGTCATCGTCCAGGAGGAGGAGTGGGGCACCGGCGCCTCGCCCGAGCGTATCGAGGAGGCGCTCCGCGCCGACAAGAACCACGAGATCAAGGGCGTCATGGTGGTCCATAACGAGACCGCCACCGGCGTCACCAGCGACGTGGCTGCCGTGCGCCGCGCCATGGATGCCGCCAAGCATCCGGCGCTGCTCTATGTCGACGGCGTGAGCTCGATCGCCAGCCTCGATTTCCGCTTCGACGAGTGGGGCGTCGATCTCGCCATCACCGGCTCGCAGAAGGGCCTCATGCTGCCGGCCGGCCTCGGCATCGTGTGCGTGAGCCCGAAGGCGCTCGCGGCGATGAAGGACGCCAAGTGCCGCCGCTGCTATTTCGACTTCACCGACCATATGAAGGCGAATCCGAACGGCTACTTCCCCTACACGCCGGCGGTGCCTCTGCTTTACGGTTTGCGCGAGTCGATCGCCATCCTCCAGGAGGAGGGGCTGGATAATGTGTTCGCCCGGCATCACCACCTCGCCGCAGGCGCGCGCGCCGCGGTCAAGGCCTGGGGCCTCAAGATCTGCGCCAAGGAACCGAAATGGCATTCCGACACCGTGACCGCGATCATGGTGCCGCAAGGGTTCAACGGCGCCGATGTCATCGACCGGGCCTATCGCCGCTACAATCTTGCGCTCGGCGCCGGCCTGTCGCAGGTGGCGGGCAAGCTGTTCCGCATCGGTCATTCGGGCGACCTTAACGAGCTGATGCTGCTCGGCGCCATCTCGGGCACGGAGATGGCCATGCGTGATGTCGGCATCGAAGTCGCGCTCGGCTCGGGCGTGGGTGCTGCCCAGGCGCAGTTTCGCGGGGCTGCCGAGGCCAAGGAAATGAAGGTCGCCGCCGAGTAAGGCGGGTCGGCGCGAGGCGAAAGGCCGGTCTCGGCCGGCCAGCCAGCCTCGCATGCTGAATTTCAACGACCAGGGCGCCCGGCGCTTGTCTGTCGAGCCGGGAGAGGTGAGGCGCGTCGCGCGGGGGTCACTCGCGCGAGCTGAGTAGGGGTTGAGGTTCCGTGCAGCACGCGATCGTGTTTCTCGATCGAGAGTCGGTCGACGCCAAGGTCCGCAGACCGAATTTCCCGCACACCTATCAGGAATATCAGTCGACCTGGACTCATGAGGAGATCATCGATCGCCTCAAGGACGCGACCATCGCCATCATCAACAAGGTGCCGATGCGGGCCGACACGCTGAAGCAACTGCCGAAGCTGAAGCTGATCGCCGTGGCCGCGACCGGCACCGATATCGTCGACAAGGCCTATTGCAAGGCGAACGGCATCACCGTCGTCAACATCCGCAACTACGCCTTCAATACGGTGCCCGAGCATGTGCTGGCGCTGATCTTCGCGCTCAGGCGGAACCTGTTCGCCTATGTCGAGGACGTGCAGAAGGGGGTGTGGAACAAGTCAAGCCAGTTCTGCTTCCTGACCCATCCCATCCGCGATATCGCGGGCTCCACGCTCGGCATCGTCGGCTACGGCGCGCTCGGCAAGTCCATCGCCAAGCGGGCCGAGGCGCTCGGCATGCGCGTCCTTCCGTTCGACATCTTCCCGCAACCGGGCTTGGTCGATTTCGAAACCATCCTCAAAGAGAGCGACATCGTCACGTTGCATGTGCCGCTGACGCCCGAGACCAAGAACATGATCGGGGCGAAGGAGCTCAAGATGATGAAGCCGACCGCCATCCTCATCAACACCGCGCGTGGCGGGCTGGTCGACGAGGCGGCGCTGGCCGCGGCGCTCCAGGACGGCACCATCGCCGGCGCCGGCTTCGACGTGCTGACCAAGGAGCCGCCCAAGGAAGGCAATATTCTCCTCGATCTCAGGCTGCCGAACTTCATCCTCACGCCCCATGTGGCTTGGGCGAGCCAAGAGGCGATGCAGATCCTGGCCGATCAACTCATCGATAACGTCGAGGCGTTTGTGGCCGGGAAGCCGCAAAACGTCGTCGAATAAGTCCTAAGAGGCAAACCTTCATGAAGAAACTGCTGTTCCTGTTCGACACTGATCCCTATGCGAGCGTGTTCGATACTGTCGTCGCCTATGACGGCGGCGCCGACCGGGTCGCCGGCTATGCCAGTGTCACGCCGGACAATGTCGGCGCGCTGGTCGACGGCACCATCTTCACCCGCGGCGGCAAGGACAAGCAGTCGACCGCGATCTTCGTCGGCGGCAGCGACATACCGAAGGGCGAGGCGCTGTTTGAAGCGGTGAAGAAGCGCTTCTTCGGCCCGTTCCGCGTCTCCATCATGCTCGATCCCAATGGCTCCAACACTACGGCGGCGGCCGGCGTGGCGTTGCTCACCAAGGGAAGGAAGCTCAAGGGCAAAAAGGCGGTCGTGCTGGCGGGCACGGGGCCGGTCGGCATGCGGGCGGCGACGTTTCTTGCCGAGGAGGGTGCCGATGTGACCCTCACCTCGCGCTCGCAGCTACGGGCAGAAAACGCCGCCCGCGCCATCGAGTCGCGTTTCGGGGTGAAGGTGAAGGGAATCGTGGGAGCCGACGACGCCTCCCGGGCGTCGGACGTCAAGGACGCCAACATCGTGTTCGCTGCCGGCGCCATCGGCGTGCACCTCTTGCCGGAGTCCGCTTGGCAGAACAATCCCAACATCGAGCTGCTCGCCGACGCGAACGCCCAGCCGCCGCTCGGCATCGAAGGCATCGAAGCGACCGACAAGGGCAAGGAGCGGCACGGCAAACTTTGCTTCGGCGCGCTCGGCATCGGCGGACTTAAGCTGAAATTGCATCGCGCCTGCATCGGCAAGCTGTTCGACAGCTCCGAACGGGTGTTGGACGCCGAAGAGATCTACGCCTTGGCAAAAGAGATGGCCTGATGGTGCAGTTCAAGGACACCGCCGTCGAGCCGTTTCTCGATGCGCTGGCGAGCAGTGGCGCGACGCCGGGAGGCGGCAGCGCCGCGGCAATCATCGGCGCCATGGGCGCGGCCCTCGTCAGCATGGTGTGCAACCTCACCATCGGCAAGAAGAAGTATGCCGATGTCGAAGCCGAGATGAAGACGGTGCTCGGCAAGGCCGAGGCGCTTCGCCACAAGCTGACCGGCATGATCGAGGACGACGTCAAGGCCTTCGACGCGGTGATGGGCGCCTATGGGCTGCCCAAGGAGACCGACACCGACAAGGCGGCACGCGATAAGGCGATCCAGGCCGCGCTCAAGCAGGCCACCGAGGTTCCCATGCGCTGCTGCCACGCCGCACGCGAGCTGATCGACCTTGCCGCGGTCGCGTCGGAGAAGGGCAATCTCAACGTGATTTCGGATGCCGGCGTCGCCGTGCTCGCCGCTTATGCTGCACTGCGAAGCGCCGCCTTGAATGTTTTCACCAATGCAAAAATGATTACGGATAAGACTTTTGCCGAGGCTAAGTTAAAGGAATTGAATGGGCTCCTGGCCGGGGCCGAAGGAGCGACCGAAAAGGCCTATGGAGTCGTCAAGGGCAAGCTGAGCTAACAGCTTCCGGCGAAGGCCCCGGGCCACACATACAAAGGGAGGAAGACGTGGACGTCCACGAGTATCAAGCCAAGGAATTATTGGCGACCTTTGGCGTGCCGGTGCCCAAGGGCGCCGTCGCCTTCAGCCCCGATCAGGCGGTTTACGCCGCGACCGAGCTTGGCGGCTGGAACTGGGCGGTGAAGGCCCAGATCCACGCCGGCGCGCGCGGCAAGGCCGGGGGCATCAAGATCTGCAAGACCTATCATGAGGTCCGCGACGCGGCGCAGGCCCTGCTCGGCAAGCGCCTCGTCACCATCCAGACCGGGCCCGAAGGCAAGCCCGTGCAGCGGGTCTATATCGAGGTGGCCGAGCCGTTCGACCGCGAGCTCTATCTCGGCTACGTGCTCGACCGCAAAGCTGAGCGCATCCGCGTGATCGCCTCGCAGCGTGGCGGCATGGAGATCGAGGAGATCGCCAGGACCGAGCCCGAAGCCATCCTCCAGGTGGTGGTCGAGCCGGCCGTGGGCTTGCAAGCCTTTCAGGCGCGCGAGCTGGCCTTCCAGCTCGGGCTTAGCATCAAGCAGGCGCAAAGCGCGGTCTCGACCATCATGAATGCCTATCGCGCCTTCCGCGATTGCGATGCCACCATGCTCGAGATCAATCCGCTGGTGGTCGCCAAGGACGACCGGGTGCTCGCGCTCGACGCCAAGATGTCGTTCGACGACAACGCCCTGTTCCGCCGCCACAACGTGGCCGACATGCACGATCCCTCGCAGCAGGACCCGCGCGAGGCGCAGGCCGCCGAGCACAATCTCAACTATATCGGGCTCGACGGCGAGATCGGCTGCATCGTCAACGGCGCAGGCCTCGCCATGGCCACCATGGACATGATCAAGCATGCCGGCGGCACGCCGGCCAACTTCCTCGACGTGGGCGGTGGCGCCTCGCCAGAGCGCATCGCGACCGCGCTCAAGCTCGTGCTGTCAGACGCCAAGGTCAGGGCCGTGCTCGTCAACATCTTCGCCGGCATCAATCGCTGCGACTGGGTGGCGAAGGGCGTGGTGCAGGCGTGCGAGACGGTGGATGTGAAGGTGCCGCTGGTCGTCAGGCTCGCCGGCACCAACGTGGAAGAAGGGCAGAGGATCCTGGCAGAGAGCGGGCTCAAGCTCATCACCGCCGATACCTTGGCCGAAGCGGCGAATAAAGCCGTGGCGGCGTGCCAAGGGTCGCCGCGCGTCGCGGCGTGAAGCCGGCAATCGGGAGAGAAACGACATGAGCATTCTGATCGACGAAACCACGCCGGTGCTCGTGCAGGGCATGACCGGCGATAAAGGCACCTTCCACACCAAGGAGATGGTGGCCTACGGCACCAACGTGGTCGGCGGCGTGACGCCGGGGAAGGGCGGCGGCACCCATCTCGGCCTGCCGCTGTTCAACACCATGAAGGAAGCGGTCAAGCAAACCGGCGGAACCACGAGCATCACCTTCGTGGCGCCGGCCTTCTGCGCCGACGCCATCATGGAGGCGGCCGATGCCGGCATCAGGCTGATCTGCTCGATCACCGACGGCATCCCGGCGCAAGACATGATGCGGGTGAAGCGCTATTTGATGCGCTATCCCAAAGACCGGCGCCCGATGATGGTGGGGCCGAACTGCGCAGGCATCATCAGCCCGGACAAGGCCATGCTCGGCATCATGCCGGGGCATATCTACCTGCAGGGCAAGGTCGGCATCATCTCGCGCTCGGGAACCCTCGGCTATGAGGCCGCCTCGCAGCTGAAGGCCAAGGGCATCGGCATCACCACGAGCGTCGGCATCGGCGGCGACCCAATCAACGGCTCATCGTTCCTCGACCACCTCGCGCTGTTCGAGGAAGACCCGGAGACCGAAGCGGTTCTGATGATCGGCGAGATCGGCGGCCCGCAAGAGGCGGAAGCCTCGGCCTGGATCAAGGACAACATGGCGAAGCCGGTGATCGGGTTCGTGGCGGGGCTCACCGCGCCCAAGGGGCGGCGCATGGGTCACGCAGGCGCCATCATCTCCGCGGCCGGCGACAGCGCCGCCGAGAAGGCCGAGATCATGCGTTCCTGCGGGCTGACGGTGGCGCCCAATCCGAGCGAGTTCGGCGCGACCGTGGCAGGTGTGCTGGCCTCCCGCCCGGAGCGCCGGGCCTTCGCGTGAGCGGAAGCGGCGGCACGGTCGGACAGCCTGTTGCTGGGTCTATTGGGGTTGCTGGAGGGGCGCTTGCCGCGCCACTCATGACGTGCGCGCATGCGAGCCTTGCGCTAAGGAAAGCAGGTTGGCGGGCGCCGGTGCGCTCAGCCCTCGGGACCCCAAACCCATCGTCCCGACCGGGAGCAGTCGGCGTTGCCATGAACGAGGAGCTCAAACAGCCGCGCCTTGCGACCGATCCTCCGCTCGCGGTTCTGAGCGGCACCTCGGCCAAGGAAGCGTCGGACATCCTGTTTCAGCTTCTGCTCGAGGTGGTGCGCCAGCATCAGCCCGAGATCGAGCCGGTGCTCAAGGGCGGCGCCAATATCTCGGGCTTCACGCCGGAGCTGATGGCCCGCGCGCTCCAGGCGCAAGGCATCTGGTTCCAGCTTCTCTCCATCGCCGACCAGAACGCCGCCATGCGCCGGCGCCGGCAGATCGAGCGGACGCGCGGGCGTGACGCGCTGCGCGGCACCTTCGCCCATGTGCTGGCCGAGGCCGCACGCGAGGGCATCAGGCCCAAGGACATCGAGAAGCTGCTGTCGGGCTTGCGCATCAGGCCGGTGATCACGGCGCACCCGACCGAATCTAAGCGCGTCACCGTGCTCGAGAAATACCGCAGGATTTATCTCCTGCTGCGCGAGCTGGAAATGCCGCGCTGGACCGAACGCGAGCGCACGGCGCTTCTCGACGATCTGCGCGACCAGATCGAGCTCGTGTGGATGACGGGCGAGCTGCATCTGGAGAAGCCGACCGTTGAGCACGAGGTCAGCCGCGGGCTTCACTTTTTCGACGAGAGCCTGTTCGAGAAGGCGCCGGAGATGCTCGCCCTGCTCGATGGCGCGCTCGAGCAATATTATCCGGGCGAATGCTTCGAGCTGCCGCCCTTTTTCCAGTTCGGCTCGTGGATCGGCGGCGACCGCGACGGCAATCCGTCAGTCACCACGTCCGTCACCGGCTGGACCTTGCGCCAGAATGCCTTCGCCGCCTTGCGCCATTACCGCGACCGCATCGTCGAGCTGGCGCGGGCGCTCTCCATCACCGAGCGCGCGCTTCCTGTGCCGCCGAGCTTCCGCGCCGAGCTTGCCCGCGAGCTCGACGCAAGCGGGGAGGGAGCCTCCATTGCCGCCCGCAATCCCGGCGAGCCTTACCGCCAATATCTCACGCTGGTTCTGCGCAAGCTCGACGCCACCATCGCCCGCATCGAGGGCATGGATATCGGTGGGCCCGGCGCCCCTTACGCCAGTGCTGACGAGCTGATCCAGGATTTACGCATCATCGAGATGGCGCTGAACGAGGCGCACAGCCCCTCCATCGCTGCCAATCTCGTGCGCCCCGTGCGCCATGCGGTCGAGATCTTCCGCTTCTCGACCGTGCGGCTTGACCTGCGCGAGAACACCACCCGCACCACCTCGGCACTCCAGTCGCTGTGGTGGGCGTCGGCGGGGCATGGCGACGACACCCCGCCCGAGCTCGGCAGCCACGAGTGGCGAGTGTGGCTGTTGCGCGAGCTGACGCGCCCGCTCACCGGCCCGCGGCTGATCCCCGAGCTTCCGGCCGAGGCCGCCGATCTCGTCGCCATGTTCAGGCAGGCGGGGGAGGTCAGGCGCGGGCTCGACCGCGACGCCATCGGCAGCTTCATCCTCTCCATGACGCGCTCGGTCGAGGACATCCTCGGCGCTTATCTCCTGGCCAAGGAGGGCGGCGCCTTTCTCGATACGGCCGGCACCGAGATTTGCGCCATCCCCATCGTGCCGCTGTTCGAGACTATCGCCGATCTCCGGGCCGCGCCCGCCATCATGCGCGAGGCCTTGGCCGTTCCGCTCATCCGCCGCAGCACGCACTGGCAGGGCAACGTGCAGGAGGTGATGATCGGCTATTCCGATTCCAACAAAGACGGCGGCTTCGTCGCCTCGAACTGGGAGCTCGCCAAGGCGCAGTCATCCCTCGCCCGCGTCGGCGGCGATGCCGGCGTCGACATCGCCTTCTTCCATGGACGCGGCGGCTCGGTGAGCCGGGGGGGCGCGCCGACCGGTCGCGCCATTGCCGCGCAGCCGGCCGGCTCGATCAGGGGCCGCTTCCGCGTCACCGAGCAGGGCGAGGTGGTCTCCTACAAATATGCCAACAAGGGCACCGCGCTCTACCAGATGGAGCTTCTTGCCGCGAGCGTGCTCGAGCACGCGCTGAAATCGGAGCGCGAGGAGGCGCTCAGGCCCAGGCGCGAGTTCGACGACATCATGGAGGCACTGGCCGGCGCCTCGCGCGCCGCCTATAGCGGGCTGGTCGGCCATCCCGATCTCGTCACCTATTTCCAGGCGGCGAGCCCGCTCGAGGAAATCTCGCTCCTCAATATCGGCTCGCGCCCGGCGCGGCGCTTCGGCGCGCGCTCGCTAAGCGATCTCCGCGCCATCCCGTGGGTGTTCGCCTGGGCGCAGAACCGCCACGTCATCACCGGCTGGTACGGCGTGGGCAGCGCGCTGCACAGCCTGATCGAGGTGAGGGGCCAGCAGGGCGAGGCGCTGCTTCCGCGCATGTTCAAGGACTCCCGCCTCTTCCGCCTCATCATCGACGAGGTCGAGAAGACGCTGCTGCTGGTCGATCTCGACATCGCCCGCGATTATGCGAGCCTCGTCGCCGACGCCCAGGTGCGCGACAACATCTTCGCCATGATCGAGAAGGAGCTCGCGCTCACCAAGGAGATGGTGCTCAGGGTGAGCGGCGGCAGAGAGATCGCCGAGCGCTTCCCCGAGTTTCGCCGCGGCTTGGCCTCGCGCCTCCCCACCATCAACGAGGTCAATCGCGAGCAGGTCGAGCTGTTGCGCCGCTTCAGGGGCGCAGGCGATGCCGAGCGCGACGCCTTCAAATCCGCGCTGCTACTATCCATCAACACCGTTGCCGCCGGTCTCGGCGCCACAGGCTAAACCAGGAGGGAGTAAAATGAGCTTCACGCTGATCCAACAGGCGACCCCGCGTCTCCACCGCTCGGAGCTTGCCGTGCCGGGGTCAAACCCGTCGCTGTTCGAGAAGGCGGCCAAGGGCGCCGCCGACATCATCTTCCTCGATCTCGAGGACGCCGTCGCTCCCGACGACAAGGAGCAGGCCCGCAAGAACATCATCCAGGGGCTGAACGATCTCGATTGGGGCTCCAAGGTCATGATGATCCGTATCAACGGTCTCGACACCCATTACGCCTATCGCGACGTGGTCGACGTGGTCGAGAACTGCCCGCGGCTGGACATGATCCTCATCCCCAAGACCGGCGTGCCGCAGGACGTCTACGCCATCGACATGCTGGTCACCCAGATCGAGCAGTATAAGAAGCGCGAGAAGAGGATCGGCTTCGAGCTGCTCATCGAGACGGCGCTCGGCATGGCCAATGTCGAGGCCATCGCGCAATCCTCCAAGCGGGTCGAGGCCATGAGCTTCGGCGTGGCCGACTACGCCGCCTCGACGCGGGCGCGCACCATGGGCATCGGCGCCCCGCACCCGGACTATGGCATCCTCGCCGACAAAGAGGGCGACGGGCCCCGCGCCTATTACTGGAACGACCCCTGGCACTATGCCCTGTCGCGCATGATGGTCGCCTGCCGCGCCTACGGGCTTCGCCCGATCGACGGGCCGTTCGGCGATTTCTCAGATCCCGACGGCTACACGGCCGCGGCCAAACGCGCCGCCGTGCTTGGCTTCGAGGGCAAGTGGGCGATCCACCCCTCCCAAGTCGAGCTTGCCAACAAGGTGTTCACGCCGTCTGAGGCCGAGGTGACCAAGGCCAAGCGCATCGTCGCGGCCATGAAGCAGGCGGCGAAGGAAGGCAAGGGCGCGGTGTCGCTCGACGGCCGCCTCATCGACATCGCCTCGATCCGCCAGGCCGAGGCGCTGCTCAACAAGGCCGCCGCCATGGGCATGTAATTTGCGGGTTCGGGCTCACCCTTCGAGACGCCGCTTCGCGGCTCCTCAGGGTGAGGCATTTGTTCCTCATGGTGAGGAGCGCCCGAAGGGCGCGTCTCGAACCATGAGGCCCGGGCCGATCGATTGGGCAGGGAGAGAAGAATGGCAATTTCCGGCGGATGCTTGTGCGGCGCGGTGCGCTATCGCATCGAAGCAGAGCCCATCGCGGCGCGAACCTGCTGGTGTCGCGTGTGCCAGTTCATCGGGGCGGGAAGCGCCACCGTCAACGTGGCCTTTCCCAGCGAAGCGTTCAACATCGAGGGCACGCTCAGCGACTTCGCCAGCAAGGCGGATAGCGGCAACGTCATGCACCGGCGCTTCTGCCCGAAATGCGGGACGCACGTCTTCGCCCAGTCCGAAGCCCGCCCCCATCTCATGTCGGTCCGCGCCGGCACGCTCGATGAGCCCGGAGATTGGTAAACCCTCGCTCACCATCTGGACCGCGCAAGCGCCGAGCTGGGCCCCAATCGATCCCCGCATTCCGCAAGATGAGGGTTCAGCCGCCGCCGCCCATTTCGGCCGCTGAAGGCTTGAGACCGAGGATATAGGGGTCTTCAAGCCTGCGGCAGCGGGCTCAATCCCCCTCTCAGCCTTCAGAAAAGAGGGCAGGTGAGGGGGAACCGACTTAACGGTAAACGGTTGCATCGATATGAGCCTTGAGGCTCACGATCCCGGCGCCCCAAAATGGCCGCGCCGCTATGGTTTTGTTGGCTGGCGCGTCTATGCGCCTGAACTGCCGGTCTGGTTGGACGCACGGCGGAGCGCGTCCCCTGCCGGCTTCAAAGGGGAGGCCCCATGACCGATCAATCCAAATCGCAGAAGCAGAGAAAGTACCAAGAGAACAAGCCTATAGACGACCGGCAGGTGAAGAATGCGGTCGTCTCAGAAGCAATCGGCGCACCGAAGCGCGAGCACGTAGCGCCGCCAACGCCGGCGCCAGCGCCCGTCCGCGCCGGCGCGGCCGCTTCGCCACAGCCCGGCCTGTTGGCGAAACCTTCAAAACATGTGATCGAGAGCGCCGTCGACACGATGGAGCGATCCCTCAAGGCGGCCGGGCAGGGCACCGTCGCGGTCAACCGCAAGCTCATCGACATTGCGCGAGCCAACGTGGCCTCGGGTCTCGATCTCGCCCTTGACCTCGCCACCGCGAAGAACCCCATCGAGATGGCGCGCGTGCAGATGGCCTTCTGGGACGAGCAGATGAAGGCGCTCGCCAGCCAGGCGCAAGAGCTGCGCACGCTGTCGGCAGAGATGGTCGCCCAGGCGAGCGAGCCGATCAGCGAGCACGTGAAGCGCAGCTGACGGCGCGCGCAAGGTGAGGACGCGGAGTTAAAGACGGCTCACTGCCAGGCCTCCTCGGCGACCAGGGCCCGCCTCCCGAGCCCGCTCAGAGCCGGCTGATTTCGATTGCCCACTCCGCCGCCTCGAGACACTCGCCTAGGCGACTACGAGGCCCGTCCTTTCTGGCCGCTTCATGATGAAAACGAGCGGCAGAATGGCGAAGGTCACCCAGCCGATGAACCAGAATAAATCGTTGAATGCCTGCATCTGTGCCTGACGAGCAATCTCCAGGACGATCAAGGCCATGGTGCTCGGCGACTGGACATCCAGCCCCAGCGCGGCGAGATAGGGCGGGACTGCGGGATTGAAGGGGCTGAGGTGGCTGGCGAGATTGGCCCAATGGGTCTGACCTTGGTGAACCAATAGCCAGCTCACCACAGCGATTCCGATCGAGGAGCCGATGCCGCGCATCAGGGCGATAAGGCCAGACGCCTCGTCGAGCTTGGCGTCGGCGATGCTGCCGAAAGCAACGGCATTCAGAGGCACGAAGAACAGGCCCATGCCTGCGCCTGCTATCATACCTGGCCAAATGAGGCCCCAGGCATCGACGAAGAGCGTGAGGCGCGCCATTACGATGGCGCCAATCGCTGACAGGACCAAGCCTGCAGCAACCAGGTAGCGCGGATCAATCAGGCGCAACAGGAGACCTCCGGTGACCGCGAGCGAAATCGCGCTCACCAGCGCCCTGGGTACGAACAGGAGGCCGGCGCTCATGGCCGGGTAGCCCATTAGACGCTGCGTCAGGAGAGGCAGAAGCGCAATGGTGCCGAAAAGGGGGATGCCGTAAGCCGCGCTCGCGATAAGACCCGCGGTGAAATTCCGGTCCTTGAGAAGCGACAGGTCAACGATATTGTCAGGCTTGCCCCAGCCGCGCATCAGGAAGGCTGCTCCCGAGAACAGACAGATCACGGTAAACACCTGGATAAAGCGCGAATCGAACCAATCGCGCGTTGGACCCTGATCGAGAATGAACTGGAGCGAGCCCACGGCCAGTACCAGGAGCGCAAGACCCGTCCAATCAGTCTCGAGGTCCTTCATCGGCACACGGGGCAGATGTCCCATGGCGAGCAGCAGCGCGATCAGCCCAATGGGCACGTTGATGTAGAACACCGCCCGCCAGACAAAGGTGTCGGTCAGCCAACCGCCTAAGACGGGGCCAAGCACCGGGGCGACCATGATGCCGAGGCCAAAAATGGCTAGCGCCTGCCCATGCCTTTCTCGAGGAAAGGCTTCCAGCAGGATTGCCTGGCTCAAAGCCACGAGCGGCGCGCCGCAAACGCCTTGCGCGACCCGGAAGATCACCATGCTCAGGAGATTCCAGGAAAGGCCGCACAGCGCTGAAGAGACAACGAACCCCGCGATCGAGAAGAAGAGAAGACGCCTTCGCCCAAACCTCCGCGATAAATAACCTGTGAGCGGCATAACCACGGCAGCGGAGACGAGATAGGAGGTGAGCACCCAGGTGATTTGGTCCGACGTGGCACCGAAGGCGCCTAACATGTGGGGTACGGCCACGCTCACAATCGTGATGTCGAGCACCTCAAGGATGGCAGTGAGCACCACGGCCACCACCAGCGCAATCGACGGCCGTTTAACGGGCTCCGGCTCGACGCGCGGTGGTGAAAGACCCTTTTTCGGCGGGCGTGGGCGGCCCGCTTTGGATACTCGCGGAGTCATTTGCCTTCCCGGCTCGTGTTGATCATCACCATTACCGGCCCAACGTAGCGGCTGCCGTGTGGTCACAATTCCAAGCAACAGCGGTAAAATAGTGTCGAAGGACACGTATGATTCAATCACACGTCCAAACG
>DFXC01000159.1:34536-35633 GCA_002383105.1 Hyphomicrobiaceae bacterium UBA4118 | reverse complement strand
TCCGGCGCCCGAACGTTCGCTTTTGGCACGAAGCGGAACAATGCGATTGAACACCATGACGTCCGCTTTTGACCCAAAGCAGACATTTCGCCCTTGGCGGTTACTCTACCTGATGCAGATCAATGTCGTAGCGAAGGCCATTCCTCATGATTTCACTCGCACAGAGGCCTCGGCCTTGGGAGCTCGCATCAACTCGTCTTGGAATGTCGGTCAAAATTCGCTTTTTAGCCGCCCCCAGAGCGGAGCTGTTGTTCGGATAGACAGGAGCGATCAATGCAGAGTGCAACTTTTCGAAAATGGTTGGCCGTGCACGGGTGCCGGTTCGATCTGCACGAGCATAAGCGCGGTGAAGGTCGCGTACTCGTGACGGTCCATCGCGAAGGTCGGAAGTCGGAGGTTCCTCTTGGCGGGTCACGCCAAGACCTCGATCCCCGAGACGTACGTCGTGCCTGCGAGGAACTCGGGCTCGATTGGAATGAATTGCCTTAACAAGGTGGACCTACCTTGTGGCCGAGCGACGGCCTCAACGAATTGGCGTCGGCCTTGGCCCCGGCCAGCACCGCGTCCATTGCCGCTCCATAGCGTTCGGGCGCGGCATCGCCGATGATGTCGATCGGATTGGCGCGCGACCAGTTGGCGGGGAGCACCTGATCGAGTTGCGCGACCACGCTCCCGCTCAACGGAGCGAGCCGTCCGCCCGATCGCATCAGATCGTCGACCGCAAGCACGCCGGCGCCGCCGCCATTGGTCACGATCAGGAGCTCGTTGCCTGCGACCGGCTTCAGGCAAGTGAGCGTCTCTGCGGCTGCGAACAACTCCTCGAGCTCGTCGACGCGCACGAGCCCCGCACGCCTGAACGCGGCGCCGACGGCGGCATCACCGCCAGCCAACGCGCCGGTATGGGTGGCGGCCGCCCGCGCCGACTCCTTGTAGCGGCCTGACTTGATTACGATCACGGGCTTCGCCCGCGCGGCCGAGCGCGCCGCCGACATGAACTTGCGCGCGGCCGGTATGGTCTCGAGATAAAGGAGAATGGCACCGGTGGACACATCGGCGGCAAGAAAGTCGAGCAGGTCGCCGACATCGACATCGGCCAT
>DFXC01000159.1:32012-34310 GCA_002383105.1 Hyphomicrobiaceae bacterium UBA4118 | reverse complement strand
GGCCGGGTGAGCCCGAAATTCGCATGCAGCCCGAGGCCCGGCACGGAAATGCCGAGACAATTCGGGCCGATGATGCGCAAGCAGTAGGGCCGCGCCTGATCGAACATCGCCTGCTTAAGCTCGGCTCCAAGACCTGCCGTGATCACGACGGCCGCCCGCGTCCCCTTCTTGCCGAGCGCCCCGATCAGCGACGGCACGGTCTTTGGCGGCGTTGCGATCACCGCAAGCTCGGGCACCGCTGGCAGCGCGGCGATGTCGGGAAAGCATCGACGGCCGCTGATCGACTCTTGATGCGGATTGACGAGATAGATCTCACCCGCAAAGCTGCCCGCCATTACGTTTTCGGTCAGCTTATTGCCGACCGACCGGGGCTCCGCGCTGGCGCCGATCACGGCAACCGAATGCGGGGCGAGCGCATATTCTAGATTACGGACCGTCATTGCCGCTCGCGCGAAGGACCTCTTAAGCAAACACACTCAATCCAACGACTGTACCTCCTGCCGTCATCGCCGCAACCTAGTGCTCACCGGCGGCGCAAATTTAACTGGGAGGCATTTCGGAAAGTGAGTTCTTCCGGAGCCCAGCGATGAAGCAACTTATGTCCGTTGGTGGCACGAAGCAGACAAGTCGATCGGTGGGCGCAAAGTCAGCTTTTGACCCAATGCGGACATACGGTTTTCTGCGCAGATGGCTTCAGCCGGGCTGAACCGAGCAGCTGAGCGCCGGGCCTTGAGCCTCGGTTGAAAAGCGGGTCTGATTTTCATCCGGCAAGGAAGCCGGACGCCGCTAAGTATCAGCCCGTGCACCGTGGAGTTTCATCGTGCAAATATCATGAAGAAGCTCGGCGCAAGAAACCTTGTGGAGCTCATGCCCAAAGTCACGACCGAATGTTGTGACGAGCCCATCCACATGTCTGTCGATTGCTGGATCAAGAGAACCAGATACCCCGTTTTGCCCGGAGCGCCAATTCCTGATTCATATCCAGGCTGAACGACCGGGGCCCCATGGTAGTTTAGCTGGCATGGCAGCCCCTAACCTCCAGCTTGTCGACCGCGACGACCAGCATGCCCGGGACCGCGCCATCATGGTGGCGCGGCATCTTGAGGCCCGCGGCATCTCCGACCCCTATACGCTTGCCGCCATGGGCGAGGTGCCGCGCGAAGCCTTCATCGCCGAGCCCCTGCAAGAGTTCGCCTATGAGGACTCCCCTCTCCCCATCGAGGCCGGCCAGACCATCTCGCAGCCTTATATCGTCGCCCGCATGCTCGAACTCGCCGAAGTTCAGCCCGGCGATAAGGTTCTCGAGGTCGGCGCAGGGTCCGGCTATGCCGCGGCCGTGCTCGGCCGCATCGCCGACAAGGTCTACGCCATCGAGCGCCACGAGGAACTCGCCAACCAGGCGCGCGCGCGCCTGAAGCGGCTCGGCTACGACAATGTTGAGATCATCTGCGGCGACGGCACCAAGGGGCTGCCGGACAAGGCCCTGTTCGACGCCATCATCGTTTCGGCCGGCGGTCCACAAGTGCCCGAGACGTTGAAGCAGCAACTAGCGATCGGCGGGAGGTTGGTCATCCCGGTTGGGCGCGATATTCACCAAACGCTGCTGCGCATCCGCCGCACCGGCGAGGATAGCTTCGAGGAGGAGGACTTCGGCGCGGTCGCCTTCGTGCCCCTGATCGGGGCGGAAGGATGGGTCGAGCCTGCGCAAGCGAAAGAGGCTGAGATCGACGCGCAAAGTTCAGGCTTCGCCGAAGGGATGCTGATACCGGCGCACCGCGCCAAGACGGTTCGCACAAGGTTGAGCCGCCTGATCGCCGAAGCGGCCGAGCCTTTCGGCGATTTCGATGAGCTCGCGCAGCTTGCCGAGCGCTTCGCCCACCGCCGCGTCGTGCTGCTCGGCGAGGCGACGCATGGGACGGCCGAGTTCTACGAGGCCCGCGCGCGCATCGCCGAGATGCTGGTCGCCGAGCACGGCTTCAATATCGTGGCGGTCGAAGCCGATTGGCCGGATGCCGCGGTGTATGACGCGTATGTGCGCGGACTGCCGCGGCCTAAGATGCCGAAGGCCGCGTTCACGCGCTTCCCCACCTGGATGTGGCGCAACGGTCAGGTGGCAGAGTTCCTGAACGGGCTAAAGGCCATCAACGAGTCCATCGGAGATCCCGACCGAAAGGCGGGCTTTTACGGGCTCGATGTCTACAGCCTCGGTGCCTCCGTCGAGGCCGTGCTCGCTTATCTCGACAAGGTCGATCCCGAGACCGCAGCGATCGCGCGGGAGCGTTACGGCTGCTTGGCGCC
>DFXC01000159.1:4394-31793 GCA_002383105.1 Hyphomicrobiaceae bacterium UBA4118 | reverse complement strand
ACCCCGTCCGCTACGGACGCATGGCGCTCTCCCGCGGCTATGCCCTTTGCGAGAAACCTGTCACCGAGGCGCTGCTAGCTATTTGAAATTCCTGACGCTGGTGTTGTTCGTCTATGTCGCCTGCGTTCACTGTTCAAGTCCCTTGGAGTAAGGTCCTTTACTCAACATTCGTCCCAAAAGTGTCCTTCGAGCGGACTTTCTCCTGATGATCGTCGCCGTCTTTGGCACCACAATCAGCCCGTATCTGTTCTTCTGGCAAGCCTCGCAGGAGGCCGAGGAATCGCGTCTGAGCCATCGGCGGCAATATGGTCTGGAGCGTCAGCCAGGGAAAGATTATTTCAGGCGTATTTCCATCGACACTTGGACTGGAATGCTCGTTTCCAATGTCATCGCTTTTTTCATCATTGTGACGACGGCCGCCACTCTCAATGCTCAGGGCGTGACGAAGATCGACACGGCGGCGCAGGCCGCGGAAGCCTTACGGCCGATTGCCGGTGAATTGACCTTCGTGCTGTTCTCTGCGGGGATCATCGGCACCGGGTTACTCGCGGTCCCGGTCCTTGCGGGATCAGCAGCCTATGCGGTGGCCGAAGCTTTCGGGCTACGCGGAAGCCTGGAGCTGCCGGCCAGTCGGGCACTCGGCTTCTATGCCATCGTCGGCGCAGCGACACTCGGAGGAGGTGCACTTGCCGCGACGAACATCGATCCGATCGCCATGCTGTTTTGGACGGCGGTCATCAACGGCGTCGTCGCCGTGCCGATCATGGTTGCGATGATGCTCGTGGTTTCAGGACGCAAAGGGCTACGGTCCTTGTGCCTGCCGCGATGGCTCACCTCGCTGGGCTGGCTTGCGGCAGCGCTAATGGCTCTGACCGTGGTGCTACTCGTTTGGTCGAGTCTTACATAGGAGGCAGCGCCACCGAACCAGGGGGCTAGTGTTGGCGTGGCTACACGATCAATCTCATTCCTTGCCATAACGGCCCATGGGCTATGACGGAAATTGGATCGGGGCTTGCGAAGTGAGAGGCGCGCGTGAAGGCGTCTCCGTCTGCGCTGTCAAGGTCCGAATGGGTGGACGCAAGGCCCATCAATTGAGACGACGATCGGGAGCTGAAGGCCCGTGACATAGAGCCCTGGTGTCAAGACCGGCGATATAGAGGAGGCGTCAACATCACATTGCCGACAGGAAATGGCTCGCTCATTTCGCGCCTCCAATCGTCGTGACCGCGCCTACCAGGCGTATTCGCGTCCATCGTAATTGAAGAACTTACCGGACTGCTCCGTCCCGAGAGTTTCGATCAAACGTCTCAACGCCGTCACGCTCTCGTAAGGCGATCGAGCCACCAGAGGTATTGTCGGCAAGCGATCCCATACCGCTGGTAAGGGTCAAGATAAGCTTGCGCTCGCTGCGTGCCACATGGTCGACAAACGCCTCCGACACCCGCATAGGACGTCGAGCACGTTCGCCCAGGCCTCATAATCCATGTTTCGGATGGTCTGGCCCCCCTTCGCACCGATGATGCCGGAGTTGTTGAGGAGGAGGTCAATGGCTTGCCCGTCGAGTTCCGCGGCCGCCGCCTTGACACTCGCGAGGTCAGTGACATCCAAGGCCATGATCCGCACTTTCCCGCCGCTAGCGTCAGCCAGTAGGCGCAGCTCGGAAGCGGAATTTGGATCATGACAAGCCGCATAAACCTGCCAGGCATCGGCCAAATACTGTCTGGCGAACTCGAACCCGAGTCCGCGATTGGCGCCGGTGATCAGGACGCTTGGCATCGCATTCTCCAGTGCTGGCCAATGTTCACGGCGATCTTTGGTCCCCTGGGCTCACTTCTCCTCGGGCTTCGTTTCGGGTACCGCAGAGTGGCGCTCCGCTGGTCCGTCTCTAGTTCGGCGCCATGCCCTTCCCAGTGAGTTCTTTGATCGCTTTCTCGTTCTTTGACAGATGCGTCAATCCCATGCCGCGCAGCACGTTCGGCGCCTTAGTGAATTGGATGTTGTCGTAGCCGACAATCTCTATGCGGTTGCCCCACGGATCGAGAAAATCGAGAAACGGGCCGGGCAGCGTTGGGATGCCCGCGTGCACCAGTGTTTTGCGGACTGCATCCTTGTCGTCGACCACAAGCCCAAAATGGCGACCCTCGTCAGCCGGTTGAGTCCGGCCCTTTTGCAGTGCGAGGAATTGGTCGGGCCGAAGTGCCGCTCTTGCCCCGAAGCTCGAATTCGAACAATCGACCGTAGAAAGCCAGAGCCTCTTCGATGTCACCGACTTCGAGCGCTATATCGGCGACCGCAAGGCCGGCATCCTCGAGACGGGACGATTTCTTGCCCATAGGCCGGAGTCGAATTTCGCTACCCAGTCCGGACCGATGCTCGTCATCGACGGGAAGATCCACCCTGCCTTCATTGTGAATTCAACCGATCGCAGGCCGCGGAACGGCGTCGGGGTGTCGAGCCCAACCCAGGTGCGTTTCGTCATCACCAAAGGGTGGGTGAGCTTTTACGAGTTTGCCCGTTTTTTCCGTGACGGCCTCGGCTGCAGGAATGCCCTTTTTATCGACGGAGGCGAGGCGCCGGGACTTTATGCGCCGGAACTCGATCGCAACGAACCGCCCAGCCATGGCGGTTATGGGCCCATCATCGCGGTGGTGGATTAGGGCGACCGTGAGACCGTTCACTGCGGAACTAACTCGCAGCTACTCGAACCCGCTCTGAGGATCTCGATAGAAGCACCGCCTGCAGGGAAGAGTGGGCGCGGAGGCCCCTGATCTCCGCGCCCGGTGCCGAGGAAGGTTTGCTACATCAGTCAGGGGCCTGACGGTTAGGACTTTGCGTCAGACCGCCTGAACCGCGCATGAACCGACGATGCAGGATTGGTTCAGGAAGTCGGTCATGCGGCGATGGGCGGGGGCCGTAGTCGTCAAGCTTGGCCTGGAGTGGTCAAAGCTCTTGCCGCTGATCTCCTCGCCCCACGCATGACAGCGTCGCGTTGCAATAGGCGGGATTGTCGCTCGCGATAGACGAACAGCACGTTGCGATCATCGACAAGCGCGGCTTGCGGCGTGTAGATGCGGATGCCCCAAATGGCAACCAGAGCATCCAGAGCATCCAGAGCATTTCCCAATAGAGGCCCTGGGAGGAAATTGTGTTTATAGGGCGTATATAGAAAATGCTCTGGATGCTCTGGATGCTCTGTAAGGAGTTGGCGGTTTTTCAACGAAAACGGCACAGAGCACACAGAGCACTTTGCAACGGACTGATTCATCGGCCTTTATGGACTCAGGTACACGCTACGGCCGTCGGCATCCTGCTTCCCGGAGCGCCGCCAACCGAGCCGCTGCAAGATCGCAATGATTCGCCGCTGATCAGCCGTGCCGATTTGTGGCTTCTTAAACTCCAGTGCTTGGAAGGCGACCTCATATACCGTCGTTTTTGTAGCGGCAGTTCGCTCTAGCCATTCGCCAATGGGCTCTTCCCAAGCGTCGGCCTCGTAGCGCGCCTCTTGCTCGGGCGCAATGTGCTTCGCCTCGAAGTCGCGATCCGGCCACCAATGCTCGCCCTTCCGGTAGGCGCGCACCGCCTCGGCGAATAGCTGATCGCGGTCGCGCTTGAGCGTGATGATGTCGATCTTGCCGGTAACCACGGGCCAGAAACGGCGCCCGCCAGTTTCGTCGCGCAGATAGGCGCTCTTATTTTGTGTCCCGACGAAGACGCATTGGCGCGGCTCGAACACCTCCTTGCGGCCATACGAGGGGCGATAGCGCTCCTCGCGCCGGGTGATGAAGGCTTTCAGCTGCGCCGCCTCGGCCTTTCCCATGGCGTGCATTTCGGCAACCTCGATTAGCCACTTGCCGCGAAGATATTGGCTGGCGTCCTTGGTGTGGACATCGGGCAGGTTGTCGTCAAACCACTGCCCACCGAGGACACGGCACGCTGTTGACTTAAGCACGCCCTGTGGCCCTTCGAGGATTAGCATGTAATCCATTTGGCAGCCGGGCCTATATCCGCGCGCGACCATTCCAATCAGAAACATGCGCCCGATCGCCTTGGTGTAGGGCGTGGCCTCCGTCCCTAAGTAGTCGGTGAGCCAAGAGTCGATGCGCGGGCGAGTATCCCATCTGAGCGCGTTGAGCCAGTCGCGCAGCGGATGGAAGCGGCATTCCACGGCACGCTTGTCAACAGCTGAGTGCATAGTGTCTTTGCTGACGTGCGTAATACCTTTCTCCTTCTGCAAATACTCCTGCATCCCCGTGACATCGGTGTCGGTCACGGGTCGCCACGAGCCCCCGTCGCGGATCATGGCGGCGCGCTGCATTTCGTCGTAGGCAAGCTTATCCCTGAGGTTCGGGTCAGTGCGTAAGGCTTTAAGGGCGTTAGCCACGTTCGACGCGGGCGGCTTCGGCTTGAACTGCCCGCGACCATTCTTTCCGTTTGGCTTCCGCTTCGACGTCGACTCGTCCGTCAACGGGCCGAACGGCTCAATCTCGTCGTCCTCGACAGGGGGGAAAGGTATGTCGTCATCGAATTGCTCGAGCGCCTGCTCGACGACTGCGGCCTGAGCCTTCTTCTTCATCGCCATGCCCCCCCGGTTGAAGGCGCGCGGCGCGTATGGTAGCGAAGCTCTCGACGAGGCTTCTCAGCAGTGGCCCTCGTCAGTCTCCGCGCTGCCCCGGCCCGCCCAGGCTGGGGCAATCGTTTAGGGGGCGGCTGATCATCATCGTCGTGACCGAAGGGTGCGTGCGGCACGGCATCGAGCCTCCGGCACGATCGGCACGGACACGGCGGACAGTCACCCTGATCTTCAATAGGCTGGAGAGATTGCTTTTTGGGCGGGTCGTTGAGGGACGCGGCCTCAGGCTGTGGGACGCGGGCCTTATCTTTCAGGCTGTTATCTAAGGACAGGGATCTGACAGTTCGGATTTTGCGGGAATCCATCTGAACCCTGCATGAACCGAGAAAGCAGGATTGGTTCAGGAATGGCGGGCGACCGGTTATGGGCTTGTGGCGCCCTACTTGATCAGCGCCTGCAGCTCTTTGAATTCCCGCGTGCCGGCGCGCTCGAGCCATTCGAACAAGACCATCTCGCTGTCGACGACGT
This sequence comes from Hyphomicrobiaceae bacterium UBA4118, assembly GCA_002383105.1. GTDB lineage: Bacteria > Pseudomonadota > Alphaproteobacteria > Rhizobiales > Methyloligellaceae > Methyloceanibacter. Next base: position 26,695 of record DFXC01000159.1, on the reverse strand, counting down.
CGGCGCCGCCCTTGAGCAGCCGCGTCAGCGCGAGCTTGCGGCTCACCTTTGAGCGCGAGCCCACGGCGTCGGCAACCACGAAGGCCTCGAAGCCTTGCTCCTCGAGATCGATCGCGGTCTGCAGCACGCAGACGTGGGTCTCGATGCCGCCGATGACGACCTGAGGTCGCCCTTGCCGGCGCAGCTCGTGCAGGCGCTCGCGCAAGGCTTCGTTCTTCAGGCAGGAGAACTCGACCTTGTCGACGACGAAGCCTGAATTGGCGAGAGCATCGCGGATCGAATCCGCCGTCGGCCCGAGCCCTTGCGGATATTGCTCTGACACGGTGATCGGCACTTGCAGCATCCGGGCCCCGCGCACGAGCCGCACGCAGCGGTCGATCACACGGTCCTTGCCGGAGATCGCCTCGAGAAGCTTCTCCTGGACGTCGATGATGAGGAGCTGGGACTTGTCGCGATTGAGGAGCATGAGGAGCAATGGCCGATGCTGCGGAGGCAGAAGCCTACTGTTAAATGACTCGGCGTCAACGACCTAGAGGGTGACGCCTAGGATTGTGCCTTATCCGCGATCTTCAGAGCGAAGGCGTAGGCGAGAGCGACCTCCTTCAGCCGCTCGAAGCGCCCCGAGGCGCCGGCGTGACCCGCCTCCATATTGGTGCGCAAGAGGACGAGCCCGTCGCCTGAGTTGAGCTCGCGCAGCCTCGCCACCCATTTCGCAGGCTCCCAATAGGTGACGCGGGGGTCGGTGAGGCCCCCCAGCGCCAGAATGTGCGGATAGGCCACCGCGCGCACAGTGTCGTAAGGGGAATAGGCGGCGATGGTGCGGTAGTCCGCTTCGCTCTCGATTGGGTTACCCCATTCGGGCCATTCCGGCGGGGTGAGCGGCAGGCTCGCATCGAGCATGGTGGTCAGCACATCGACGAAGGGGACGTCGGCGATGATGCCGAGAAACAGATCCGGCGCCAGGTTGGCGACGGCGCCCATGAGCATGCCGCCCGCGCTGCCGCCATGGGCGACGATGCGGCCGCGGCCCGTAAACCCTTGCTCGGCGAGAAATTCACCCGCCGCGACGAAGTCGGTGAAACTGTTCACCTTCTTCTCGCGCTTGCCGTCCTTGTACCAGCGATAGCCCTTGTCCTTGCCGCCCCGCACATGGGCGATGGCGTAAACGAAGCCGCGATCGACGAGGCTGAGCGCGTTGGTGGAGAAGCCGGCGGGGATCGCCATGCCGTAGGCGCCGTAGCCGTAGAGGAGAAGCGGAGCGGCGCCATCGAGCGGCGTGTCCTTGCGGTAGAGCAGGGACACCGGCACCGTCTCGCCGTCCTTCGCGGGCGCCATGACCCGGCGGGTGACGTAGAGCGAGGGGTCGTGGCCGCTCGGGATTTCCTGAGTCTTGCGAAGCTCCCGCGCGCGCGTCTTCATGTCGTAGTCGAAGACCTGGGCCGGGGTGGTCATCGAGGAATAGGTGAAGCGCAAGGTCAAGGTGTCGTATTCGTAGCCCGCGGAGATACCGAGCGAATAAGCCTCCTCGTCGAAGGCGATGGCGTGCTCCTCGCCGCTCGCGAAGCGCCGCACCACGATGCGCGGCAGGCCATGCTCGCGCTCGAGCCACACGAGAAAGTCCTGGTAGGCGACGACATCGAGAATGAGACGGCCCGGGCGGTGCGGCTCGATCTCGCGCCAGTGCTCGCGGCCGGCGTTATCGGCCGGCGCCTCGACGATGCGGTAATCCTCGGCGCCATCCGAATTGGTCAGGATGATGAGGCGGCCGTCATGATGGTCGACGGCGTAGTCATGCTCCGGCTCCCGTGCCGCCACGAGGCGCGGGGGCGCCGACGGATCGGCGGCGTCGATCAGGCTGATCTCGGCGGTCTCGTGGTCATGCACGCTGAGCAGAAGGAAGCGCCGGTCCTGCGTCGCGCTGATGCCTAGGAAATAGCCCGGGTCCGGTTGCTCGTGGATGACGGCGTCGGCTCTCTCGGCGCCGATAGAGTGCCGCAGCACCCGGCGGGGACGGTGCTCATCATCGAGCCAGATATAGAGCAGCGTGCGGCTGTCGGCCGCCCATTCGAGCGCCCCGTTATTGTCGGCGATGCGCGAATCGACGAGGGCCCCGGTGTCCGCCTCGACGATCTTGACGGTGTAGAACTCCGATCCCTTGGTATCGACGGCATAAGCGAGGAGGCTGTGATCGGGACTATGGGCAACGCTGGCGATGCGGAAATAGGCATGGGGCTTGGCGAGCGCATTGCCGTCGAGGAGAACCTGCTCCTCGCCGCCTGCGCTCGCCTTGCGGCAGAACAGCGGATGCTGCGCGCCGGTGACGTAGCGCGTGTAGTAGGCAAACGCCCCGTCAGGAGCGGGGACGCTTGCGTCATCCTCCTGGATGCGGCCTTTCATCTCGGCGAAGAGCCGCTCCTGAAGCGCCTCAGTATTGGCCATGACGGCCTTGGTGTAGGCGTTCTCGGCCTCAAGATGCGCCCGGATCTCGGGATCGAGCACGGCGGGGGCGCGCATGACCGCCTGCCAATTCCCGGCGCGCAGCCACGCGTAGTCGTCCACCCGCGCGATGCCGTGATGGACCGAGGTCAAGGGTCGGCGGGCGGCGCGAGGAGCCCGCGCGCGGGGTGGTTTTCCACTCATACTTGAATGACTATGCGCTGCCTTTGCCGCCCGGCTCGTCAGTATCGAGCTCCAACGCCATGCCATTGATGCAATAGCGCGCACCGGTGGGCTCGGGCCCATCCGGGAAGACATGGCCGAGATGAGCCTCGCATTTGGCGCAACGGACCTCAGTGCGGCGCATGAGGAACGAGCGGTCCTCCTTCTCGCTGACCGCTTCCTCCCCAGCAGGGGCGTAGAAGCTCGGCCAACCGGTGCCTGAATCGTATTTCGTGTCGGAGCTGAAAAGGGGCGCTCCGCAGCAGACGCAGCGGTACGTCCCTTCGCGCTTCTCTTTGTAATAGGGATGGCTGAAGGCGCGATCCGTGCCGTGCTCGCGGGTGACATGGAACTGCTCGGGGGTAAGCTTCTTGCGCCACTCCGCCTCGGAGGTCGCAGTCTTATCGGGGCCAGTCTTCTCGATTCTGTCAACTTTGCTCATCGATGGAACACTTTCGGGTTGGTCGCATTTATCTGTCCGGGATATAGGCATTTCCAACGATCTTCCGAAGAGGCCCATCTGACACCTCACGCAGGCTTGATTCCCGAGGAGGTTGCTGGTCTGCACGCTGAGGTGGTGAGTCGAGAGAAGTCTGAAGTGTCATAAATCAGCTACGAGTCAAACTTAAGCAGCGGTGAGAGAAAGTTTTGGTAAACGAAAGTCTCTCCTTCATTTATCATATTCGCATGGCCTAAAGTCTTCACTAGAAGAGATGCGTTGCGGTTTTGTCAGAAAGTGCTATAGAGAGCAAATCAGCTAAGGTCGTGGGCGCGCCACATGTTCTCTAGTTGCGAAACATTATAATTACCCGTCACAAAAACGGCGTAATCTGATGACTTCAAGAGTCACGTGGGCCCGGGAGATGCGCGATCACCCGCCGATTTGTGGCGTGCTTGTTAGGACCGGGGATTAGACAGGATCAAGGAGCCACTTCATGGAAGCGAATCTGGAGAAAAACGAACTCGTCGAACTCACCGCTGAGATTGTCTCGGCTTATGTCAGCAACAACCCGGTCGTCGCCACCGACCTTCCTGGCGTGATCCATAATGTGTTCGACGCTCTCAGCAAAGCGTCCAGCGCCTCAGGGCAGCCGGCGCGGGAGGAGCTCAAGCCGGCCATTCCGGTGAAAAAGTCCGTCACGCCCGAATACATCATCTGCCTCGAGGATGGTAAGAAGTTCAAATCGCTGAAGCGCCACCTGCGCACGCATTACGACCTGTCGCCCGAGGAGTACCGCGACAAGTGGGGGCTGCCGCACGACTATCCGATGGTGGCACCGAACTACGCGGCGGCGCGCTCCGATCTCGCCAAACGCATGGGCCTTGGGCAGCGGCGCCGATAGAGGCGCTTACGAATCAGCGCACGTCCTCTCCATCGCGGCGCGGCAAACCAGAGCCGCGCGCGCGCCCTCAACCCGCTCCCAAGATCGGGTAGTTGCCCTAAGTGTTACCACAAGCCATTGTGATTCTTAGTGAATCTGGCTTTCCCCGCTTGCATGTCGCGGACGAACTCCACATAGTCGGACGACGTTGCGGCGATTCGCGGGCCTTTCAGGGCTTGCAGCAGGGGGATGCCAATGCCGTCCGGACGAGCATTTCGGGCCCAGTTGGTAGTGCAGGGACAGCGCGACTTATTCGATTATTGGCTTCGGTCAGCGGGTCAACGGCGCATGCCCCGCCGGTCCGATCTCGATCCCCTGAAGGTCCCGAGGCTGCTTCCGCATATCGGTCTGATCGATGTCAGGGATGGCGTCGACCAGGCCTCCTTCAGGCTGGCGGGAACGCGCTTGCACGACATCTATGGGCAAGAGATCACCGGCAAGCGCGCCGACGAGGTCTTTTCCGGAGATTCCGCCGAGTATTGGCGCCGTATTCATGAGCGCGTGGTGGAGAAGGGCTTGCCGCTCCATGGCGTCGTGCGTGGACCGGTCAAGGGCCGCGACCACGTGGTCTTGTTCTGGCTGAGGCTTCCCCTCTCGGAAGACGGCGGCCGCGTCGACAGGATCTTGTGCCACGATGTGGCCGGCCCCGCGGAGAGCGACCGCGCGGCCGCCGAGCGCACGCCGCTGTGTTATCCCCGCCATCAACCGCAACCGAAATCTCTCCCGCGGCGGGTGCAGTTCGGCTGAGCCTTCAGCCGCTCAAGTCTGAGGCGGGCAAGTTCTCCCTTATAGGCGCTCAACAGGCCGAGGTGCCGGTTCAGGTCATAGCTCCAATGACCGGCCAGCCCGCGCCGTCGCTCGGCGCGCAGCGCGCGGCGAAGGCTTCATCAATGCGAGGCGGGCGAGCGTTTGCGGGCCGACTATTGGTTCGCTCATCTCAGCCCGCGGGTGACCGCGAACTGGTCGGCGCTCGCGCCCTCTGACCGGTCGCGGCGGGGCTCGCCGTCGAACGCCGCGGCGCTGCGCGACGAAGTCATCGCCGCCAAGGAAAGAGTCATGCGGGCGCTTAACGCCGTCGGTCCGGAAGTCGCCGGCGTGCTGGTCGATATCTGCTGCGAGCTCAAGGGCCTGGAAGAGGCTGAGAAGGCGAATGGCTGGCCGCAGCGGGCGGGCAAGGTGGTGCTGCCGATCGCCTTGACGCGCCTGGCGCGGCATTACGGGCTGATCGGCGGGGATGAGACTCACAGGCGGCAGAGAAGCGGCCTGCGCCATTGGGGAAGCGAGGACTATCGTCCCACGCTCGAGGTGTGGAGCAAGGGCCGGCGCGACCCATGACCTCTATCGAGAAACGATCCTAGTGCAGGGTGCGTCGGCTGAGAGCGGTCTCGGCGTCGCTCTTGATCCGCTTCACCATGGCCATGAGGCCATTTGAGCGCTGCGGCGTCAGATGCTCATTGAGATGCAGCTGTCCGAGCCTATGGCGAGCGTCGATGCTCACGATCTCTTCGGCGGTCTTGCCCGAATAGATCGAAAAGAGGATCGCGATCAGCCCGCGAACGATATGGGCGTCGCTGTCGCCGACAAAGCTCAAGCGTGGGCTGTCTCCGCGAGGGTCGATCAGCGTGGCGAGCCAGACCTGGCTGACGCAGCCTTGCACCTTGTTGGCGGCGGTGCGGTCTTCCTCGGCCAGGGGCTGGAGCCTCCGTCCAAGCTCGATGACGTAGCGATAACGGTCCTCCCAGTCGTCGAGAAGCTCGAAATCGGAAAGGATCTCGTCAAAGTTCGCCTCGGAGCGAGTCTCGTTCAGCGTGTCCATGACTCCAATATAGGGAGGAATGGCGGCGGCGACGACTGACTTCGTGGAGAGTGGAGCTGATAAAGTAGGGGCGCGCAATTTGGGAGGGAAAGGGCATAACCCGTCCCAATTGCGCGCCCTTGGCAGGCGGGGGGCTGCCAAAATTTTATGCTGGCCCTTGTGGGCGAGGCAGCAAACCTTGCCGCTTAAGTCCCGGCCGGATCGGGCCCGGACCAAGCCTCCTCGCGATCCTCGGGGTTGAGCGTGTCCTTCGAACCGCTCATGTCGAAGCTCGCCGGCTCGGCAGTGGTCGCCGCCTCTGAGTCAAACAGTGACGCGGAGGCGTCGCCGCCGGACCCGGTCTCGTCGTTGAAGAAGTCCATCAGCATGCGGGCGCCGAACTGCGCCTTTTGCATGAACACGCTGAACGCGTCCTTGCCCTTGGCGCAGGTCTCGGGGTTGCGGTCGCAGAACGAGGTCACGTCCTTCACCGCTGCCTCGGCCGTTCCATAGACTTCGCTGCGCTGCCGATCGTCGGTCGGGAGCAACAGGATAACGACTATCAGCCAAAAGGCTGTCCTTATGAGAAACATCATCGCCTTGCCCTCTCTGTTAAAAGATTGCGGCTTGCTGCCGCTATCGTTCCCCTCAGATGAGCAATATAGCGCAGAGAAAATAAGGGAGCTTCACTGCAATCAATAAAGTTTGAATCGAAAATTATGCTCGATTCTGGCGATCAGATGATTAGCACTTTCATAATACTTCACTATAATTCATTCTTAATTATCGTCAGAATTGCATCAAATTTTAGATAAATTCGCCCGGTTCGCTAGGCTCAAAGCCGGCTTTGACGGCCTTTCGTCTCGGGGAGCTCCGGCGTTTCACGTTTTATTCTTCCTTAAGCGCCGGCGTTAATAATCCAAGGCCAAGACAAACGGGGACGGCAGCGGCGCTCAGCCCGCTCCGAGATGCGCGTGTTCGGTCGTGAAAGTGTACGCGGGCTTGCCGCCTATTTCAGCTCGCTCGTGCATGAGTCGGTCCGCGGCGAGGTCCTGACGGCAGCCCGTCATCAATCCTTCATCGCGTCGCATCTGCTGGGCGGTCTCCTCGCGCTCTGCGTCTTTCCCATCTACCTGGTGGTGAGCGGCAAGCCGTCGCTCCTCAGCGCCGCCGCCTTCCTCTGGCTCCTGTCGCCCATTGGCATCGCCATCTTTCTGTCACGCACGGGCAAGTTCGCTGCCGCCCACCTCGCCTCGGCCGCGAACTTCGCGGGCCTCGTCACCTACTGCGCCTGGCCCACCGGAGGGCTCAGCTCCTGGCTTATCCCGTGGATGGTGGCAGTGCCGTTAGAGGCCGCGCTCGCCACGGACCGGCGCATCGTCGCCTGGGCCGCGGGCGTTGCCGGCCTCGGCCTGACCATCCTCGGCCTCGGCGAATGGTTTGGCTATATGCAGGCGCCACACGCGCTCTCGCTGTCGCCGATCCTGCTCGCTTTCATCGGCGCCATGACGGCCACGGCCTATTGCGCGGCGCTCGCGGTGATGGTCCAGCTCGTGCACAAGCGATCGGAAACTGCGATTCGCGCGGGCGAGGAGCGCTATCGCCTGCTCGCCGAGAACGCGACCGACATGATCACCCGCCACGACGAGAAGGGCCGCGTCGTCTTCGCTTCACTCGGCGCGCAGCAGCTCTTCGGCGAGCCGGCGCAGAAAATGATCGGCGACGGCCTATTCGAGCGCGTGCACGTCGCCGACCGCCCAGCCTACCTCACGGCCTTGTCGCGCTGCCACGCCAACGGCGAACCGATCGCCGTCGAGTTCAGAGTGCGCCGCGCGGGCGCAGCCGGCCCGGCGCGCTATGTCTGGGTCGAGATGCGGTGCCGGCCGATGCGGCCTCAAGACACCACCGCGGTCGAGCGACCCAGCATCGTAGCCGTCACGCGCGACGTCTCCGATCGCAAGGCGCAAGAAGCCGAGCTCACGCGAACCCGCGACGAGGCTGAGAGCGCAAGCCGCGCCAAGACGCAGTTCCTCGCCAATATGAGCCACGAGCTGCGCACCCCGCTCAACGCCGTGATCGGCTTCTCCGAGATCCTCAATCGCGAGCTGTTCGGCGCGCTCGGCGAAGCGCGCTACCGCGACTATGCGCGGCTTATCCACGAGAGCGGCGAGCACCTGTTGAACGTCGTCAACGACATCCTCGACATGTCGAAGATCGAGGCGGGCAAGTTCAAGATCGTCAAGGAGCCGTTCGAGGTGGCGTCTCTGGTCAAGTCCTGTTGCGAACTCATGCGGCATACGGCGGAGCAGAGGTCGCTGTCCCTCATCGTCGATGTGGCGCCCGGCATACCGGAGCTTCCGGCGGACAAGCGCGCCTGCAAGCAGATGCTGCTCAATGTGATCTCCAACGCCATCAAGTTCACCGATCCCGGAGGGTGGGTGCGCGTCTCCGCCCGGGTGGAGGGGGAAAGCGTCGAGCTCGCCGTCGCCGACAACGGCATCGGCATCGCCGAAGCGGATCTGCCGAAGCTCGGTAATCCGTTCGTGCAGGCGAACAACTCCTATGACCGGAGCTATGACGGTGCCGGTCTCGGGCTGTCGGTTGTAAAGGGATTGGCGCGGCTCCATGGTGGCCAGCTCGAGCTTGCAAGCACGTTAGGACAGGGCACGACCGCCACCATCCTCCTGCCGCTCGATAGCCCAAGCGAATCGGTCGAAGCGCTGCTGCAGACGCCCACGGTTTCGGCCGCATGAGCGATCGGGTGGGGGAGGGCCGCCCAGGCTGTGGTTTTGCCATCGTCCGGCCTGTTTAGCTTCTCTTTAGTTTCGGACGCCAAGATGGCCATCGGAGGGGCAACGACGCCTCTCGGCCCTTGGATCCTTTGAGTTCACCGTGAGCGATGGGTGTGGTAGTGCCGCGGCTCGTATTTCTGGCCTTTGTCGGCCTGACCGGAAGCATTATTTACAACGCGCTCTACTTGCAGGATCTGCATGGCAGCGCGACCCTCGCCGCGGCTTCTCTGCCGCAAGGGCCAAGCACGCCTGCTATCGCTCCGCCCGCAGAGGTCGTGAAGCTCCCGCCGCCGGTCAGCACCGATCTTCCGCCGATACAGGTCGAGGAGGGGGGGCCGGAAGCAATGCTCAAAGCCGTGCAGCGCGAGCTTGCGGCGCGAGGCTTCGATGTCGGGGCTGCCGACGGCAAGCCGAGCGACAAGACGCGGGCAGCAATTTCGGCCTATGAGAAGGGCCACGGCCTTGCCGTCACCGGCACGGCCTCCGACGAGCTGTTGCGTCACATTCTCCTTGGCGACACGGTGCAGCCAAGCGGCGCGACCGGCTCGGTCGCCGCTGCTTTTGACGACGGCGCAAAAACCAAGGATGCGACCGTGAAGGCCGTGCAGCAAATCCTCGCCGATCTCGGCTATGCGCCGGGACCCATCGATGGCGCGCTGGGAGGGTCTACGACCCGCGCCATCAGCGCTTTTCAGCGCGACCGCAAGATCGCCGTGACCGGGCGCCTCAGCCCCGAGCTTCTGCGTGAGCTCAAGCGCGTCACCGGTCGCGACCTGACCAAGACGGCAGCGTCGCACTAAGCTCCGCCCCGAGCCACATCCCATGCGCGTCAAGAGCGAGATCTGGGTCAGGGCATATCTGCGCTACTGTCAGGCCGAGGGCGTTCCCGTGGTGATCGCGCGCCGCGGGGACGAGGCCGCGGGTGCCATCTTCATTTGCATTGATCGCCTTGACGGCACGGTCTCCCTGTACGGCCCGGCGCCGTCGGGCCTGGCCGAGAGCGCGACCGACCGGCGGTGGGTGAGGTGCTTCGGGGCTCGCCTGGTGAGCCCGGCCGAGGCATACATCTATCTCGCGCGCCAGAGAGAGTTCGACCCGGACCTCTGGATCATCGAGGTCGAGGACAGGGCAGGGCGGCACTTCCTTGGCGATGGAGCGGTGGAGGACTGAAGGGATCGATTGACGGGGAGCGCGGTTAGGGGTTCGTTAACCTTACCGGCGTCTTAATAAGAGGCGCATTGAGCGCCCGCGCGGGGTGAAGTCGCGCGAGCCACCCGTGGAGAGCGAGAATGGGGATCATCCTGGAGTTCCGACGTAGCGAGGAAGCGGCAGTCCGGATGACCATGCCCGCGGAGGGGTCGCTCGGCGAGATCATCATCTTCCCTGGCGTCAGGATCGATCGCCGGGCTCCGGGCGATACGCCACGGTTGACGGACACGCCGTCGCGCCGGAGGCGGGCCCAACGCAGCCGGAAGAAATAGCCGGCGAACTTCCTTCAGCCAGACTTCGTGTAAGGGCCGCAAGAGGTGGCCTTGAGAGCCTCCTCGGCGCGGTTGGCACGGCTCGGCCCTTTCAGGGGAGCGCGGATCAACGCGATCCCTTCGGTGACTGGCGAATTGACGACGACGACCTCGTCGGACGTCTCGGGGGCGTCGACGCTCGCCTCCTCCACGGTCTGATCGGACGCGGCGATGACGAGATCGATATCCGCTCGCTTCATATCGGCGCCGGCCACCGAATAGAAATTGTCGCCCTCCGGCGTATAGAGGGCAATCAGCCAAAGGTCGTCCGGGATGGTCGCCTTGAGCCTGATTGGCCCGTTGGCAAGATCGAAGCGGCAGACGGCATAGCGAACGTCGGGCGCCATCATCGGCATCACCTGGCGGCCGGGCGCTGCCGCGGGCAGCTCGATCATCGTATTGACGGGCCCGAGCGCGGCGAGCCTCGCGTTGGCGTTCTTGGGGGCCAGCATGGGCAGGGTGAGCACGGCCACGATGTGGATCAGGCCCGCAAGCACGAGGCAAAGCACGATATAGAGTCCGGGGAGCCTTACTCGCATGCTTTCCGCTCGATCTTGGGCAGGCGCTCGTCGGGAATGAGGCCGATGCCTGAGGAATCCGTGTCGCGCGGGCTGTAGATGCGCAAGAGAAGAATGAGGTACTGGTCCACGTCCCCGCTCGGGAGCCAATTCTCCGGGCGCGCCTTGGGCGCCAAGTTTATGCGAAACGTGCCGTCCGCGTGACGCAACGCCTCCTCGCTGTTGAAACTATAGCGCCCGGAGGGATTGTCGATCAGCCCGCCATAGTCGTCATAGACCGCGAGCGACCACCAGCGGGCGTTGAGCGCCCGGCCTTCGATCGAATACTCGCAGGACGAGGTGAGACGGTACCCTTCGCTGTCGGTGCGGGCCACGAAATACCGGGCAACGGTCGAGGTGAGCGGAAGCCTGCCGCTCCGTGCGAGATGGGCCTTGGTATAGGCGTCGGCATTCGGATTGCCCTCGCTCGTCCAACTCGCCCAAGGCCCTACCTTGTTCGTCGTCAACGGAGAGCCGCGCTCGATCATGTACCAGGCCGAGCCGATGCCGAGGAGGAGCGCCCCCGCAAAGGCCGCGATGAAGTAACCGATAGAGCGCATTGAATGGCTGCCCTCCTCACGCCAAGGCGTGGCGCGCGAGGAGGTGAGCACATGCGGGGTGTTTGGCAGGACGCTGGTCAAGCGGTCATTGTCTCTCGATACGAAGCCGGAACGCGGGGCGCCTAACGGGGGGCGGGCGCACCATCGGCGGACAGAGCGGTTTGCGGTTCAGCCGATGCCGAAGGAGTGTCGCTGGTCGGGCGCGGCGCACCATCGGCATTCGCCGCCGAAGCGAGGCTCGGATTCGGAGACCCGGATTGCGCCGGCGCGGCCGGCGCCTCAGCGCGGTCCGGGCGTGCCGCCTCGCTCGGGGTCAGGGTGCGGGCGTCCTTGAGCATGGAACCGATCTTCTCAAGGACCTGCTTGGTTGCCGCCGACATGTCCTTGACGCTCTCGGGCGCCGCCGCAGGAGCCGCCTCGGCGTTGGCGGTGGCGTTCTGTGCCGCGGCGGCGGCGAGTCGCGCCTGCTCTGCAGCTTGAGCCGGATGCACGTCAATGCCGGGAATCTGCGCGATATTGTCGGTGTCGTGCGCGGCCACCATGAAAGCGTGCCAAGTCTGCGCCGGGAAGCTGCCGCCCGTCACTCGCGACATCGGAGTGTAATCGTCATTGCCGAGCCAAACGCCGGCGACATATTGCCCAGTGATACCCATGAACCAGGCATCGCGAAACGCCGAGCTCGTTCCGGTCTTGCCGATGGCATAGGTGAAGTCGAGTTGAGCCGCCCGCCCGGTCCCTCCGGTGACGACCCCTTGCAGCATGGTGTTCAGCATCTCGACCGACTTGCGCGAGAACAGTTGCTTGCGTGGCGGCTCGTCGCGGTCGTGATTGTAGATGAGGTCGCCGCTGGACAGCGCGCGGACCTCCTCGATGGCATAGGAATGAACCTCAAGGCCGCCGGAAGCAAACACCGCATAGTTGGTGACGTGCTCGAGCGGCGTCAGGCCCTGGTCGCCAAGCGCCAGCGAGCAGGTTTTTTTAAGACGGGTGATGCCGAGCTTGTTCATGGTGGCGAGAACCTTCTCGCGCCCGACGTCAAGGGAGACCTTCACCGCGATCGTGTTGATCGAGTGGGCGAGGGCGTCCTTGAGCATCATGCGATTGCCCTCGCCGGCGGAAAAGTTCTTGGGTGCCCAATGACCGCAAGCGGCGCCACCGCCATTGACCATGGTCGTCGGGGTGTACTTTCCGGTCTCGAAGGCCGTGAGATAGACATAAGGCTTGAAGGAAGAGCCCGGCTGGCGATAAGCGTGCGTGGCGCGGTTGAATTGGCTTTCGCCGTAGTCCTTGCCTCCGACCAGTGCACGTACCGCACCGTCATTTTCCATGACGATCATGGCGCCCTGCTCGAAATGGCGCGCGCGGCCCGATTGCGCGATCGTGTCCTCCAGCGCCTGCTCGGCCATCTTCTGCAGGCCGGTGTCCACGGTGGTGCGAGCGACGACAATGTGGTCCTCCTTGCCGCGCATCAGCCGCTGCACCTCCTCGAAGGCCCAGTCGAGGAAGTAGTCGGGGGTGTTGGATTCGCCCCGCTCGACGACCTTGGCGGGGTTCATGCGGGCGCCGTAGACCTGGCCTTCGCTCATGAAGCCGGCCTCGACCATATTGCTCAGCACTTCGTTGGCCCGGGCGCGCGAGGCGGCAAGGTTGACGTGCGGGGCATAACGGGTGGGCGCCTTGAACATGCCGGCCAGCATGGCCGCTTCGGCGAGGTTCACGTCGCGAATCGACTTGCCGAAATAATATTGGGCCGCCGCCTCGACGCCGTAGGAGCCGCCGCCGAGATAGGCGCGATCGAAGTAGAGCTTGAGGATCTCGGCCTTGGTGTAATGGTTCTCCAGATAGACGGCGATGATGGCCTCTCTGATCTTTCGGCTTAGAGAGCGCTCCGGCGACAGAAACATGTTCTTGGCCAGCTGCTGCGTGAGCGAGCTACCGCCCTGCACCACCGTGTCATGACGGGCGTTGGCGGCAAGGGCTCTGAACGTGCCCATGATGTCGACGCCGAAATGCTCGAAGAATCGCCGGTCCTCGGTGGCGAGGGTCGCCTTGATCATGACGTCGGGGATCTCGTCGAGAGGCACCGAGTCGTCGCGCAGCAGGCCGCGCTTGCCGATATCGTTGCCATAGCGATCGAGGAAGGTGACGCTGTACTCGTCGGAGAGGTTCATCTTGCCTTGCGCGATCTCGAAGGCAGGAAGCGCAAAGGCGGCGAGAACGAGAAGGGCGCCCACGCCGAGCGTCAGCCCTTCGCAGGCGATCTCGTTCAGCGCGCGGACAAAGCCTTTGACCTCGAACTTCCCGAAGAAGGAGGAATAGCCGCTCCACCAGTCGCGGAAGCGCGTCCAAGCGTTATAAAGGCCGGAATCGATCCAAGAATCGACCTTCAGCCAATCGATCAGCTTGCTGCGGCCTCTACCGTTAAAGATGTCCCGCACTTTGCCCCGACCTTTTGCGCGCGAAACCGCTCCGGCGGATTGGCCTACCCCAATCGACTGCCAGGAGGGATCTACAAGCGGCGCAAGTTACACTGGGATTGAGGCGTTTTATAGAGGCTGTGCAAGGGTCGCTTGGCCGCAAACGGCGCCCCGGCTCGCGCCGGGCTTGGCTCATGACTTGACCTCGTAGCCCCGGGTTTTCATGCAGGCGACATAGTCCTCGTCGGCCGAGCCCTTGCGGAAGCGACTGAAGATGCCGAGGATCGAGGCGATGCCCTTGTGCTCCGTCTCCGCCTTGCAGGCCGTCTCCGCCGCGTCCAGCGTATTGCCGGCCTCTTTAGCTTTGGCGGGGCGCTGGTCGACCAGGGTAAAGTCACGGGGTGCGGGCTCTGAGTGGCTGCAGCCCGACAGCAGCGGCCCCAACAGGCACGCGGCGAGCACTGCCACTTGGACCCTCGACATCGCCGAAAACCCCGACCTTTCCCCGGCCAGTATCGCAAGTTGAGAGCGGCAAGGCGAGCCCGTGGCCCGCAAGTCTCGGCCCGGCCGCATCCCCATCCGCGCGCCTCTTGCGGCACGGCCATTGCGCGAAAGTTAAGGCCGAAAGATGAAGAGCGGCTTGCTCGCGCGGGATGGCGGCCGGGGTTGCGGGAGCGGCCAAGCGCCGCGGGGCTACCAGACGCGCGGAACGAGCCGGTAGCGGACGCGCTCGGCGTATTCCGCGTAGCCCTCGAGCTCGGCCGTGAGCATCCGCTCCTCGAGCACGGCTCTCACGCCGATCAAGACGATGATGAGGGCGCCGGCGAGAAGGCCCCACCATGAGCCGAGCAGGAGCGGCGCGCCCAGGATGAAGAGGAGAACGCCGGCATACATCGGGTGGCGCACGTAAGCGTAAGGCCCGGTCGACACCACCTTGTGCCCGCGCTCCTTCTGGATCTTGATCACCGGCGCCGCAAAGCTGTTCGCCCTGAGGGTGAGCCAGACAAGATAAGAGGCGAGGCAGAGCAGGACGAATCCGAGCGCCTGGGCGTAGAGAGGTACGGAAGACCAATGATAGCGGCCGGCATCGAGCCCCATCAGCACGAGCCAGCCCAACCAGATCGCGAGCATCGGGACCATAAAGAGCTTGTCCCATCCCTTCTGCCCGCGCTGGATGAGCGAGCCCAAGCGCTCCTCGAGCAGGCCCGGGTCGTGGCGGGCGAGCCAGTACCCGCCGCCGAAGCTCATGGCCGCGGTGAGCCAAAGATAGATCCAGGCTCCCGGCCAGCGGAGCGTGCCGGCAGACCCGAACAGCACGACGCCGAGAAAGAGAAGGTAGAATATCGTGCGGCGGATGAACCTCCGCATGAGAGCTTGGTGGGCGTCGGGGGAGGGGGTCATGCAACGGTCTCTCAGCCGCTCGCTTCGCGCTTCACGATGACGTGAGGGGCGCTGCGCGCCGCGCCTCACTTCTCCCCCCACCCCTAGCATTGGCATAGACTGGCGGGGAAGCAGCTACTCAAGAAGGAGACCCTCCGGATGCGAACCCGCATCGCTCTCGTGGTGAATATGATCCTGAGCTTGGCGGCGCTTGGCGCCGTGCAAGTCCTGTTCGCGCCTGGTGCGCTCGCCGCCGATTGCGGCACAGGCGCCGTCGAGGAGCGCCTCACCTGTCTCGAGGCTAAGATCGACAGCTTGACCAAGCAGCTCGAGGCGAAGGCAGACGCGGCGGACGCGGTCAAATGGAACGACCGCATCGCGCTCATCAACGAGGACATGCGCATCTATCCGCGCTGCCTCGACAATCCAGGCCCCAATTCCTCCGACCTTACCGCCGTGCTCGCCAATTCCTGCGCCAAGGTGCCGGCGCAGACCTGGATGGTCTCCAAGCCCTATCACTGACACGCCGCGCGGGCGCTCAACCAGACCAATTACCCGAGGCGGTCACGTGGGCGCTTTCGTCTCACCCTCAGGAACCCAATCGGATGAGGGCGTTGCCCCCCACGCCCGTAACGGGCGTGGGGGACGAATCCCCCTGTACCCCCAAGGAGATCTACCATGACTAGGACTATCATGATGACCGCGCTCGCCGGCGCATTCAGCATTGGCCTCGCCACGGCGGCGTTGGCCGTGACCGGCGAGTTCAACAACATGTGCGCGGAGGGCCTGGCCCTGCACAAGAACATCAAGACCGATTGTTCGATCAACAGCAGCTTCAAAGGCAAGACCTACTGCTTCGGTAGCGAGCAGGCGAAGGCCGACTTCTTGAAGAACCCGGATGCCAATCTCGCCAAGGCCGAGGCCTACTATTCGAAGCATCGGGGCTAGACCGGTGAGCATTCGGAACGTTCGAAGCTCGGGCGTTCCGTAGTTTGGAGCGTCAATTTTTCGACGCTCCAAGGGAAGGCAGCGCAAGGGCTCGCGCGTTGCGCGGGCCCTTGCCGCATTTTCCGTGGCCAACTCCATGCTAATATTCCTCCGAGCTGGGGCGTGATGTTCCCGCGAGCCGGTGGGAGGACGTGGCAATGTCGAAGGTCGCGGTCATCGCCGGAGCCGCCCTCAGCCTGGCAGCACTTCACGTCATGCCCGGGTCCGGTTCGGCAGCCGAGCCTCCTTCAGCCACCGCGCCGGCTCCAGCTGGAGCCGCCGCGCCAGCTTCCCAGCCTGCTCAACCCGAGGGGCTTCAGTGCCAGGAGAAAGCGTTGAGCGGAAGCGGGCCGGGGTTCAACAACTCTCAGGAGATCTCAGAGGAAGCAGCCAAGAAGGATTGGCTCGCCAAGGCGCTCGCCATCTATTCCGACGCGAACTGGAGCACGGCAAAAAATGCCAGCATGGAATGTGTCAAGCAGGGCCTCTACAGCAAGTGCTTCGCCACCGGCTTGCCGTGCGGGACGCAGCCGTCCTCTGCGGCGGCAGAGACTCCAAAGAGCAACTGACGCTTCGTGATTCTAGGCCTTTGGATTAGGTGTGCGTGGGCTCCGCTGCACTGGGAACGCCGTCAAGAGGACGGCCATACTCACGGGAGGGTCACCCACGCACTTCTCAAACAGTGCGCTCTTTCCTCACCTATAGCGAGCGGTAGTTTTGACTCCGCTGTCAGCCGTGTCGTTGACCGCGTGCACGCTTGCCGAACCCAGCCTTCGAACGCCGGATGTGGTTCGCGGCAACGACCGGCTTGTCCGCTGGTGGTGGCTGTACTTGCCGCGGTTCTGCCGGCCCGGCCGAGAGCAGGCTTCGCACCCGCCCTACGAACGAGAGCGTCTCGCGTTGTTGCTTCATGAATGTCATCCTTCAGAGAACCACAACGTTGTTAAGATCGCTGCCGATCGCTCTCAGGCATTTTATCGAGTCGGTCTTCCTCCGGGCTCTTCGCCCGGTAGGCGGCTTGGAGAGGGTCGCAGCCGTTGGTTCAAATGCCTGTGCGAGGAGCGGGAGCTGTGACGGCGGTCGAGATCAGAGGGCTCGCCGCCTTGCGCAAGCGGCTTGAAGCTGCCGCGGCGCCGCAAGCCTTCAAGCTGACCTTGCGGGACGAGGCCGAGGCCCTTGCCCAGGCGGCTCGCAACGCGGCTCCCGGCGATCTCGGGCGCACGGTCGAAGTGAGGGATCTGAGCCACGGGATGAAGCTTGCGTACGGGGCAGGCACGCCCGATCCAGCCGGGCGATTCCTCGAGTTCGGAACGGTGCTGCGTCCCGCTTCGCCTCGGCTTTGGCCCATTTTTCGCGCTCCTTTACCTGGCATTAAGCAACGCGTCAGAAAAGTAGCGGCAGCGGCTTTAAAGATGTCGCCAGGCGCGGTCTGATCGCGGACTGGTGATGGGCGGGGGAGTTTGAATGGCGTGCCGCGGCACCCCATATGTTGGTTAACAATTCTTGTGGAGACCTGCTATGGCGGAAGTTGCGACTTGGGCTCTTCGGCGCAGCGTCTATCAAGCGCTCGCCGGCTCTTCTGAGTTGACCACGCTTCTCGGCGGCACGCGGAACTATGGCGACGCTCCGCAAGTGGCGCCCTATCCCTTCGTCACCCTCGGCCAGAGCGTGATCAGGGACTGGAGCACCGGCACCGAGGACGGCGCCGAGCATAACCTCACCCTGCATGTCTGGTCGCGCACAGGCGGCAAGAAGCAGGTGCATCGGATCATCGAGGCGATCAAGGACGTGCTGCACGATCAGCCGTTGATGCTTGCCGATCACCATCTCATCAATCTGCGTCACGAATTCTCTGAGGCGCGCCTCGATCCCGACGGCGACATTTTCCACGGCATCGTGCGCTACCGCGCCGTGACCGAACCGGCGCAAGCCGAAGCGGCTTAGGGCTTTTAAGACTTAGCAATAGTTCATCGGCATGGCCGGGCTTGTCCCGGGCATCCACGTTTTAGGGGCGGTTTCGGCCGCCCTTTTTGTTTGTGCGCGGTTCCAACAAGAGGATCAGGCGTCACGGCGCAGAAGGGTAAGGACCTCGGATTCAGCGCATGTCCGAGCCGGTCACTCTCGGCGACACCTTCCTCATCATGGCCGGCTGCGACAAGCAGTTCTCGACCTGCCAGGCGAAGTTCGACAACGTGGCGAACTTCAGCGGCTTTCCGCACATGGCGGGCAACGACTTCGCGCTGAGCGTCGCAAACCCGCGACGGCAAGGACGGCAAGAATGACGGCGGCAGCCGGTTCGGGTGAGGCGGCGCAGCTGTCACTTGTCCTTCGCTGGCACCGGGAAGGTGCGGAGGTCGGCGGCCGCTTCGGGGTATTTGGCGGCGAGTTGCTCGACATCGCCGAGCTCGACATCTTTGTCACGTTGCACGACGCCGGGCCACTCGGTGCTGGCGCCCAGGAACCAGCGGCGCTTGCCGGTGATGCGCGCGGTGCGGAAGGTGTTGCCGGGGATGAAGAGCTGCACCAGCTCGCCGCCAACGATATTCGGGCCGACCACGACGAGCTCACTGTCGCCGTTCTCGCGCAGCATCAGCACCTCGATCGGATCGCCGAGATAATAGTGATAGAGCTGCTCGTTCTTGATGCGGTGGAGCTTCACCGGGGCTTCCGGCGTCACCATGAAGTATAGCGCCGAGCCTAGGGGGCGCCCGTCGGCGAAGGGTGCAGGCAGCCCGCCCGGCGCAATCGAGAGATCGCTCTTGTAGGTCTCGCGCACGAAGCCGCAGGTGGCATTCGGCTCGAGCTTCAGCAGGGTCTTGATCTCGTCGGCCGTCACGTTCTCAGGCATCGGCTTCGCCGGATTGGCTAACGGCGTCGGCTCGGGTTCCACCGCCCCGGCATTGGCAAGGTCGGGCGCCAGCGTTGCCGCGGCGGTAAGCATCGCCCGCCCGAGAAAATTGCGGCGCCCAATGGGGGGCTTCTGTGGTTGCTCGGTGATGGGTCATCCCCCTGCATATGAGTCGGCGGGCGCGGAGTGTCGCGCCGCCCCAAACCACGGTCAACCCGGGAACTGTGACAACAACACGACATGGTTACACGCGAAGCCATCGTTGCCGCGGCGCGGAGCTTCATCGGCACGCCCTATCATCACCAGGCAAGCTGCAAGAAGGCGGGTTGCGATTGCCTCGGGCTGATCAGGGGGGTCTGGCGGGATGTTTATGGGCCGGAGCCTGAAGCACCGGGGCAATATCACCCGATCACTTTCCGCAAAGGAGACCATGCATGAATACCCTCACCTGGCGCATCACCGGCGGCTTCGCCAAGGTCGCCGCACGCAGGTTCTCGGCGTGACCACCGCGCTCTCGGCGATTGCGCTCTGGGGGGTCGGCGACATGTCGCTTGCCGATCTCTTGGGCAAGCTTCCGATCGCGCTTGGCGGCCTCGGTCTTTCCGCGCTTGGCGCCAAGGTCGACGACGCGACGGAGACGAAGACGCAAGGAAGCAAGTCCGCAAAGGCAAAATGAGTCGCTTGCCGACCTCCTCCTGGAGCATGATCCTTTCCGAAAAGCGGCTCTCACTTTTCCGGATCATGCTTTTGTTTGAGCATGATCCTTGCCGAAGACTGGTTCCCACTTTTCCGGATCATGCTTAGCGTTCATGCGTCGTTCATGCGCTCTCCCTTAGGGTCCGGCCCAACAAGGATAACGGGACTGAACCATGTGGCGGGTGTTGAGATTGGCAGGCTTGGCAATCCTTGGCGCTTTTGCGTTGACGGCGGCGGGACGAGCCGGGCAGCCGGACTGCCTCGACTGGAGCAAAGCCGGGTCCATCATCGCGCAAAACTCGCTGCTCCCCGCCAATGTCGTTTACCAGATGGTGCAAAAGCGCACCGGCGGTAAGGTGGTCAATCAAGCTCTCTGTCAGGAGGGCGGACGCTTCGTCTACAAGCTTGTCGTGCTCGGGCCGACCGGCGAGGTCAACAACGTCACCGTTGACGCTCTGACCGGGCAGCCTTAGGAGGGACCAAGGTCCCACGCCGTAAAGGGAGGGAAGGGTTTGCGGCTTCTCGTCATCGAGGACGATCCCGACCTCAACCGTCAGCTCGTCACCGCGCTGAGCGATGCGGGCTACGCCGTGGACGCCGCCTTCGACGGCGAGGAGGGGCATTTTCTCGGCGACACCGAGCCCTACGACGCCGTGGTGCTCGATCTCGGGCTTCCCAAGAAGGACGGCTTGAGCGTGCTCGAGCGATGGCGGCGCGACGAGCGCAAGATGCCGGTGCTCATCCTCACCGCACGCGAGCGGTGGAGCGACAAGGTCGCCGGCATGGATGCCGGCGCCGACGACTACGTCGCCAAGCCCTTCCACATGGAGGAGGTGCTGGCGCGGATCCGTGCGCTGCTGAGGCGCTCGGCGGGACACGCAAGCAACGAGATGGAATGCGGGCCGCTCCGCGTCGATACCAAGACCTCGCGTGTCACGGTCGACGGCCAGGCGGTCAAGCTCACCTCCCATGAATATCGCGTGCTCGCTTATCTCATGCTGCACCGGGACCGCGTGGTCTCCCGCACCGAGCTCGTCGAACATCTCTACGAGCAGGATTTCGACCGCGACTCGAACACCGTCGAGGTGTTCATCGGGCGCTTGCGCAAGAAGCTTCCCCTAGATCTCATCAAGACTGTCCGCGGGCTCGGCTATTGCCTCTCGGACGCGGGCGATGAGGTTTAACTCGCTCGCATTCCGGCTGTTTGCCTCCGCCGCGGCGTGGACCCTGGTCGTCCTCCCGGTCACCGCCATCCTCCTCGTCTCCCTCTACCGCGAGGCCGTCGAGCGAAACTTCGACGCGCGCCTCAACGTCTATCTGACGAGCCTCGTCGCCTCGACCACCGAAGGCAGCGGGGCAAAGCCGAAAGAGCCCGCCAATCTCGGCGAGCCCATCTTCACTATTCCCCTCTCCGGCTGGTACTGGCAGATCAAGCCACTCGATGGGGCCGCGCGCCCCGTCTTCGTCTCCGACTCCCTGCTTGATCAGCAGCTCAAGCTGCCGAGCCAGAATGCCGTCCCCCCCGACACGAGCCTGACCCGGCGCGCTTATGCCGACGGCCCCGAGCAGCAGCGCTTGCGTGTCGTCGAGCGCGAGATCAGGCCGGCCGGCCTGAACTCGACGCCTTATTCCTATGCCGTGGCAGGAGACGCGGCTGAGATCGACCGCGATCTTGCTGGGTTCACCACCATGCTCATCGCCGCACTTGCCGTGCTCGGGCTTGGGCTGCTGGTCGCGACTTTCTTCCAGGTGCGCTTCGGGCTGCAACCCTTGCGCGCCGTCCGGCAGGACCTGGCGCAGATCCGCTCGGGCGAAGCCGAGAAGCTCGAAGGCGAGTTGCCCGTCGAAATCAGGCCGCTGCAGCAGGAGCTGAACGCGCTGATCCAGTCCAATCGCGAGATCGTCGATCGGGCGCGCACCCATGTCGGCAATCTCGCCCACGCGCTCAAGACGCCGCTCAGCGTGATCTCTAACGAGGCGCGGACCCATCAGGGGCCGCTCTCCGACAAGGTGGTCGAGCAGGCGGAGATCATGCGCACCCAGATCACACACCATCTCGACCGGGCGCGGGTGGCGGCGCGGTCGAGCGTGATCGGCGACATCACCGAGGTAGCGGGAGTCCTTCAGGCGTTGAAGCGGACGCTCGACCGCATCTACGAAGAGCGCGGGCTCGACCTTGAGGTTTTTTGTGGCGATGAACTGAGGTTCCAGGGCGAGAAGCAGGATTTCGAGGAGATGATCGGCAACCTTCTCGACAATGCCTGCAAATGGGCGAGGTCGCGGGTCAAGGCCGAGGCGCGGCGGTTGGACGATGCGGCGAGCTTCATGGTCGTCGTCGATGACGACGGGCCCGGGCTGACTGGGGACGAGCGGGCGAAAATCGGCAAACGGGGGCAGCGTCTCGACGAGAGCAAGCCCGGCTCAGGCCTTGGGCTCTCGATCGTTGCCGATCTCGCGCATCTCTATAAGGGACGCCTCGAGCTCGAGCCCTCGCCGGAGGGGGGCTTGCGCGCCCGGCTCGAGCTCCCGGCAGCTTGAAGCGGAAACTTTAGGGGCGCCCGGCAGTTGTTCCCAGGCAAAGGAGACGGTCGTGAAGAGATTTCTCTTGGTCGCCGCAATGGCGACGATGGCGCTTGTTGGGCTGTCGGCGAACAAGTGCTCCAGCGAGCAACCGCAACAACAGGCGCCGGAGCAGCAGCCACCGCAGCA
>DFXC01000159.1:744-4169 GCA_002383105.1 Hyphomicrobiaceae bacterium UBA4118 | reverse complement strand
GGGGTTAGGAACAAGCGAATTCAGTCAGCGTCCGCAGGGAGCCCGCGTGTCCGGCGCGAGCTTCCCACGGCCTGATTCCGCCATTTTCCGGGATACAACCTAATTTGGCCAGAATTGTTATTTGTTAAGAAGCTTACGACGATTAAACTCACCTCAGTCTCTTGCCGGGGGCCGGACCCGAGGGTCGCGGGCCGAAGGGGGAAACCAATGAGACGGGCATCCCTGATTGCGACGATCATGCTGCTGCCGGCTGTGTTGGCGGCCTGCGGGCCAGGCAACAAGCAAGGCACCGGAACGATCGTCGGCGCGATCGCCGGCGGCGCTGCCGGTGCCGCGATCGGCGGCAACGGAAGCCGCGGTGTCGCCGGCGCTGCCATCGGTGCGGTGGCGGGGGGCATTCTCGGCAACGAGATCGGCCGGCAGATGGACGAGCGCGACCGTCAGATGGCGGCTGCGGCTGAGTACCAGGCGCTCGAATATGGTCAGCCGGGCGCCCCCACAGCCTGGAACAATCCCGCCAATCAGCATCGCGGCCAGATCGTGCCCGGCAAGCCCTACACTCAGGGCAGCTCGTTTTGCCGGCCCTACACCCACACCATCTATATTGGCGGCCAGCCCCAGACCGCACGCGGCACGGCCTGCCGTGGACCAGACGGCACCTGGAAGACGATTAGTTAGGCTGAGCCAGGCTCGTAAGTGTGGCGTTGCCGGCCAGGGTTGTGCGCCGGCGGCCCTTGAGATTACTCAGAATTAATCTTCGCCGGCCTCCCGGACCTTGCCCGCCGATCCGCCTTTCGCCTATGGCTAGCCTTGTCATGTTCTAGCGGAGGCTAACGCTCCCCCGTGCTGCTTTGGGTCATTCTTGCCTGCCTTACGGCGATTGTGCTCCTCGTCCTGTTGCGGCCGCTCGCCAGCGCAGGGCCGAAAGGGCTTGCGCCGGAGGCCTTCGACGCCGCCGTCTACCGCGATCAGCTCGACGAGATCGAAAGCGACCGCGCGCGCGGGCTGATCGGCGAGCCCGAGGCGGAAGCCGCGCGTATCGAGATCTCACGGCGGCTGCTTGCTGCCGGCAGCAAGGAGCGCACTCCCGCTCTGGCAAAGACAGGCGGCATGCGCGCAAGAGTAGCGATGATCGGCGTCGGCACAGCACTCCCGCTCCTTGCGCTTGGTCTTTATCTCGTCTACGGCTCTCCGCGCCTTCCCGACCAGCCACTCGCCGTGCGCCTGCAAGACCCGGCGACCAATCAGAATCTCGAAGCCCTCGTCGCCCGTGTCGAGGCGCGGCTCCGCGAGCACCCCGACGAGGGCGAAGGCTGGGACGTGATTGCGCCGGTCTATATGGGCTGGCAGCGCTATGCCGACGCCGCCGACGCGTATGTCCAGGCGATTCGGCTTCTCGGTCCCTCGGCCAAGCGCTTCTCGGGCCAAGGCCAGGCGCTCGTGCTCGCCAATAACGGCGTGGTGACGGAAGACGCCCGCCGCGCTCTGGAACGCGCCGTCGCGCTCGATGGGAGTCTCGTCGAGCCGCGCATCCTCATCGCCATCGCCAAGGAGCAGGACGGGCAGTTCGCGGCGGCTATCGAGGACTGGCGGGCGCTGTTGGCCAAGCAAGGCGGCAGGGATGCGGCATGGCAGCAGATGGTGGAGAAGCGGATCGCCGCCGATGAGGCGCATCTTGCCGGCAAGCCCGTCGCCGGCGAGGCCGAGACGCCGCCACAGACCGGTGCGCAAGGCACAGGCGGTCCCGGTGCTGCCGATATTGCCGCCGCTCAAAATATGAGCCCAGCCGAACGGCAGGCCATGATTGGGCGCATGGTGCAGGGGCTCGCCGCCCGGCTCGACCAAGACGGCAACGATCTTGGCGGCTGGCTCAAGCTCGTCAGAGCCTATAGCGTGCTCGACCGGAAAGACGATGCGGTTAAGGCGCTTCAGCGCGCCAAGAGCCAGTTCAGCGGCAATAACGACGCCATGGAGCAGCTCGACGCGCTTGCGGCCGAGCTTGGATTGAAGTCATGACGCGGAAGCAGCGAAGAGGCATTCTGATCGGCACCTGCCTCGTGGTGCTGGCGGTCGCCGTGGGCCTCGTGCTCGTCGCTCTGCGGGACTCGATCGTCTTCTTCTATAGCCCAAGTGAGGTGGCAACAATGCAGATCGCTCCAGGCCAGCGCTTCAGGCTCGGTGGCCTGGTCGAGACTGGGAGCGTGGTGCGCGGCGAGGGGACCACCATTCGCTTCGTGGTCACCGACAAAGCCAAGACCTTGCCGGTGACCTATACCGGCGTGCTCCCCGATCTCTTCCGCGAAGGCCAGGGCGTGGTGGCAGAGGGCATGCTTGCCGCCGACGGCACGTTTCAGGCCGACAACGTGCTGGCCAAGCACGACGAGAAATACATGCCGCCCGAGGTGGCCAAGAAGCTGAAAGAACAAGGTTTGTGGCGCGGCGACGCGCAAGCCGGGACGCCTGACGCGCCGGGCAAGGTGAATTGAGCGGAGGCTGAGCGGGACAGGAGATGATTGCCGAGACCGGTCACTACGCGCTGATCCTCGCCCTTGGCGTCGCCATCGTGCAGATGGTGCTGCCGCTGATCGGCACCCGCATGCGCGATCCACAGCTTATGGCGGTCGCAGCTCCCGCCGCGCAACTCGAGTTCATCCTGATCGCCATCGCCTTCATCGCGCTGATGACGGCCTATGTTACCTCGGACTTCTCGGTCGAGAATGTCTGGCGCAACTCCCACTCGGCGAAGCCGCTCCTCTACAAGATCGCGGGCTTGTGGGGGAACCACGAAGGCTCCATGGTGCTGTGGGTGCTGATCCTGTCGCTGTTCGGCGCCGCGGTCGCGACCTTCGGCACCAACCTGCCGCGGCAGCTTCAGGCCAATGTGCTCGCCGTACAGGGCTCGATCGGCGTGGCCTTCCTCCTCTTCATCGTCATCACCTCGAATCCCTTCACCCGTCTCGACCCGGCGCCGTTCGACGGGCAGGGGCTGAACCCGGTGCTGCAGGACCCGGCGCTCGCCTTCCATCCGCCCTTCCTCTACACCGGCTATGTCGGCTTCTCGATGGCCTTCTCCTTCGCCGTCGCAGCCCTCATCGAGGGCCGCATCGACGCTGCCTGGGCGCGGTGGGTGCGGCCATGGACCCTTGCCGCCTGGATGTGCCTCACCCTCGGCATCGCCATGGGCTCATGGTGGGCCTATTACGAGCTCGGCTGGGGCGGGTTCTGGTTCTGGGACCCGGTGGAGAACGCCTCCTTCATGCCGTGGCTAGCCGGCACGGCGCTCCTCCATTCGGCGCTGGTGATGGAGAAGCGCGACGCACTCAAGGTGTGGACCGTGCTGCTCGCCATCATCACCTTCTCCTTGAGCCTGATGGGGACCTTCCTCGTCCGCTCGGGCGTGCTCACCTCGGTGCATGCCTTCGCCA
>DFXC01000159.1:0-488 GCA_002383105.1 Hyphomicrobiaceae bacterium UBA4118 | reverse complement strand
GCGGTGTTCGTCGGCACGCTCTATCCGCTCGCGCTTGAGGCGTTGACGGGCGATAAGATCTCGGTCGGACCGCCCTTCTTCAATTTCACCTTCGCGCCGCTCATCCTGCCGCTCCTCATCGCCGTCCCGTTCGGGCCGTTGCTCGCTTGGAAGCGGGGAGACCTTCTAGCGGCGGCACAGCGGCTCATGGCGGCGGCTTGCCTCGCGCTTGCCATCGCCATCTTGGTGCTGGCCTTCCGGCAAAGGGGGCCATGGCTTGCCCCGTTCGGCATCGGACTTGGTGTCTGGCTCATCGCCGGCGCGTTCACCGAGATTGCCTATCGGGTCAAGCTGTTCGACGCTTCCCCGTCTGAAGCCTGGCGGAGACTGCGCAACTTGCCGCGCGCGGCCTACGGGTCGGCGCTGGCGCATTCGGGCCTTGGCCTCGCGGTCATCGGCATCGTCGCCACCACGGCCTGGCGGTCAGAGCAGATCCTGGCGCTCAAGCC
>DFXC01000012.1:5218-7442 GCA_002383105.1 Hyphomicrobiaceae bacterium UBA4118 | reverse complement strand
TGGTTGCCCCAACCGTCCTTGATCTATAAGGGCTTATTGGTGGGCGCAGTAGGACTCGACCCTACGACCCGCTGATTAAGAGTCAGCTGCTCTACCACCTGAGCTATGCGCCCGGCCGGCGGCCCTAAGGTCGCCTGCGCCGAAGGTGTCGCTCCCTTAACACCGCCCCGCTTGCCATGTCCAGCCGGAGAGATCGGCGCGCAAAAGCCGCCTCCTTCGATGGAAGCGGATGGCCAAAACGGGAAGCTGCCGTCTCACCACAGAAGCCCGAACTCCTCACGCCTGATGTGGACCTGCCGGTTGACATGGGCATTGAGCACGAAGCCCAGGCCCACCATCATGGTCAACATCGAGGTGCCACCATAAGAGACCAACGGCAGCGGCACGCCGACGACCGGAACGAGCCCCGTCACCATCGCGACGTTGATGAACACATAGGTGAAGAGGCACAGCCCCATCCCGGCGGCGACGAGTCTGGTGAAGGTGCTGCGGCATCTGAGCGCCATATAGGTGATGAACAGGAGCGTGAGAAGATAGAGTGCCAGCAGAGCGGCCGCGCCGATGAAGCCCATCTCCTCGGCGAACATCGTGAAGATAAAGTCGGTGTGCTTCTCGGGGAGGAAATTGAGCTGGGCTTGGGTCCCTTGCATGAAGCCCTTGCCGGTGAGCCCGCCCGAGCCGATGGCGATCTTCGACTGGAGGATGTGGTAGCCGGAGCCGAGCGGATCGCGCTGAGGGTCGATGAGCGTGAGCACGCGATCCTTCTGGTAGTCGTGCAGCCGCTCCCAGAGATGGGGAAGCACCGCGATGATCCCCACCACCGCGGCAATGAAATAGACCCAGCTCACGCCGCCGAGGAACATGATCCCGCAGCCGACGATCCCGAACAGCGCGGCCGTGCCGAGATCGGGCTGCGCCAGGGCGAGGACAGTCGGCAACCCGACCATCAAGAGCGGCGGCAGCATAGCGTCCGGGCGCCAGACCTTTTCCGGCGGCAGCCACTGGTAGTAGCGCGCAAGCGCAAGCACCAGGGCGATCTTCATGATCTCCGACGGCTGAAAGCTGTACTCGCCAAAGCCAATCCAGCGCTGCGCGCCGCCGCTCTCGACACCGATGAGCGGGACTAAGGCAAGCAGAACGAGCACGACGAGATAGAAGGGATAGGCCGTGCGCATCCACCAGCGAATGTCCACCAGCACGACCGCGTAGATGAGGGCAAGCCCGATGCAGAAGCGCACCACATGGCGGCTCGCCCACGGCTCCAGCGAGCCGCCAGCCACCGAGTAGAGCGCAGCCACGCCGACCGCGGCGATGGCGGTGATGAGCAGGAGAAACGGCCAGTTGAGCAGCAGAAGCTTCCTGCTGAGCTTGAGCTGGGGCCGGTCGAAACCGTCCGAGAACAACATGGTCATCGCGTGGCCCCCGCGTCGGCAAGGGCCGATGGCACCCCGGCCGGGTTGCTCGCGGTGTAGGTAGGCTTTCCTGCCGGATCGCGCAGCAGAAGCTCCGTCATGACGTCGTGGACGATGGGGGCAGCAGCATGCGCCCCATAGCCGCCATGCTCGACCACACAGGCGACCGCGTAGCGTGGCGCGTCCACCGGCGCGAAGGCGATGAACAGAGCATGCGGCTGGGCTTCCCAGCCGGTGAAGTGATGCGCGACTCCATGGCCAAACGCCTGCGCGGTCCCCGTCTTGCCTGCCATCAGGACGCCGGGCATGCTGGGAATGCTGAGCACGGAGCGGGTCGCGGTGCCGCCCTTCTCGTTCACCACTGCGCTCATGCCGTCGCGAACGAGCTGAAGATGCACGGGATCGATGGGAAGCGGAGCGGGCGCGGGCTGCGGGCCGCTCCCGTGCGAGCGGACGAAGCGGGGCTCGATCACTTTCCCTGACGCGATCCTTGCCGACACCACGGCGAGCTCCAACGGCGTCGCCAGCACATAGCCCTGGCCGATCCCGCAACTGATGGTCTCGCCGGCATACCAGGGCACCCCGAGCGTCGCGCGCTTCCAGGCAGTGTCGGGCATGACGCCCCTCTTCTGTCCCGCCAATTCGCTCTCATAGGCGTGGCCAAGACCAAGGGCGCGTCCCGTCACCGCCAGCCGGTCGATGCCCAGCCGGTGGGCCGTCTCGTAGAAATAGACGTCGCAGGACGCCTTGATCGCATCGTGGAGACTGATGGGGCCATGCGTGCGCCAGCAGTGGAACAAATGATTGCCGAA
>DFXC01000012.1:3140-5043 GCA_002383105.1 Hyphomicrobiaceae bacterium UBA4118 | reverse complement strand
ACGACCTTGAAGGTCGAGCCAGGCGGATAGAGCCCGGCGGCGGCACGGTTGTTGAGAGGCTCGTCGGGACTGGTGGCCAGCGCCTTCCACTTTTGGGCATCGGCCTTGAAGGCAATCTCGTTGGGATCAAAGGATGGCATCGAGACCATCACCAGCACCTCGCCCGTGATGCAATCGAGCGCGACGAGTGAGCCGCGGCGCTGGCTCGCCAGCCGATCCAGCGCAAACGCTTGCAGCTCATGGTCGAGAGTGAGCACCACATCCTTTCCCGGCTCGCTCGGCACCGATCCAAGCTCGCGCACGATCCGCCCATGGGCGTCGACCTCGTAGCTGATGCTGCCCGCGCGCCCGCGCAGCTGGCGGTCGAAGCCCTTCTCGATGCCGGTCTTGCCAATGCGGAATCCCGGAACTCGCATGACCGGATCCTCGTCGACCTCGCCCTCGCCGGCCATGCCGACATATCCGACCACATGGACCGCGCTGCGGGCATTACTGTAGCGGCGGTAGGACGCCCGGTCTGTCCGCACGCCGGGAAACTGAGGGGCGAGGACGTTGAGCAGGCCGAACTGCTGCCAGGAGAGCCCTTCGGTCACGAGAATGGGGAGGTAGCGGCTCTGGCGCCTGGTCGTCCGCTTGATGCGGTCCCTATCGGAGGCTGAAACGGTGACGATGCTGGAGATTGCTGCGAGCGTCGCTGCCAGGTTCTTGCAATAGGCCGGGATGACCATGACGCGGAGGTTTTCTTTGTCCTCGGCAATGGCGACGCCGAAGCGATCGTAGACGGCGCCGCGCACCGGCGCGGTTAGCTGCCGGTTCACCCGATTCTCGTCGGAGAGAAGTCGATATTCGGAGGACTCCATGATCTGCAATTGGCGCAGGCGCCAAGCGAGCAAGCCGAACAATCCCGTCTGGCCCGCGCCTACCAGGAGCGCGCGCCGCGAGAACCGGCGGCGCAGCCTGAGCGCAGGATCGCGCGCCTTCATGCCCGCCACCGATAGGTCGCGGTCCGGTTCGGTCCCAACCTGCCGCGCCTGATCCAAGCGACCCCGTGCCACACGACGGGAAAGAGCGCCATCGAGGCGACCGCGCCAAAGGCGATCGGCCACCAGTCGACCCAGCGCAAGAAATAGAGTGAGGCGAGCAGCCAGCCGAAGCCGGCGAGCCCGGCGACGAGCGCGATCCACACGAGCCAAAGCAGGCTCACCTCATTGCCCTCGCCCAAGGCCTGCGCGCGCGTGCCTGCGCCCGAGGCGATCAAGCAGAGAAGAGCCCAAAAGCCGAGCGGTCCGCCGCTGGTGACGTCGGTGAGGAGACCAAGCAGCACCGCGATGGCGGGCGATAGCGTGGCGCCCGGGAGGGCGCGCCAGCAGAACACCATCATCACCACGACCAGCGGCAGGATGAAGGTCGCGTCGGCTGGAAGGCCCCACGGGACAGCGGTCGCGAGCACCGCAAAGAGTACCGACAGGGCGGGGAGGATGGCGCTCATTGCTGGGCTTCGGCTTCGCCTCCTGCGGGGGACGCAGCACCGGCAGCCCCGACCTGCTTGATGGCACCGTCGGTAAGAAGGGGCTCGTTAGCTGCGGTTGGGCGAGGCGCAGGCGCCGGCACCGAGGCGACGCTGTCAGGCGTTGCCGACAGCGCGCGGGCAACCGGCGCGAGCGGTGGGTCGGTGGTCGTCAAGGCGGGCGTATCGAAGAACAGCACGCTCACGAAATCAAGCGAACTCAGCTCGGCATGGGTACGCACCTTGAAGACGCCGGGAGAGCTCGTCACCACGCCCACGCGCAAGCCGCGCGGCAGCACGCCGTCGCTGCCCGAGGTGTAGACCTCATCGCCAGGGTAAAGCGAGGCGCCATCGGGGAGGAAGTCGAGTCTGAGCTCGGCGCTGTTGTCGCCGGAG
>DFXC01000012.1:0-2956 GCA_002383105.1 Hyphomicrobiaceae bacterium UBA4118 | reverse complement strand
GTCGTTGAGCAGGAGAACGCGCGACACGGAGGCGCCGGCATCTACGGTGCGTCCGACCAGGCCATCGCCGTTGATCACCGCGTAGCCGATGCGCACGCCATTGTCTCTGCCGAGATTGATGAGCGCGCTGCGCAGGAAAGGACCGCGCGCGTCGGCGATGACGCTGCCCGTAGCGTACTGCAAGGCAGGCTCATCGACGGCGTTCAAGAGCGCGCGCAGATGCGCGACGTTGCGCTCGAGCAGCTTGGCGCGCCACTCCCACTGCTTGAGCTGCTCGTTCTCCTCCTTCAACCGATCGATCTCGCGGAAGGCGCCGGCATAGGAGCGGGCGCGCTCCAAGGCGTGGCGCCCCACAATGACGGGGGCCGATGCGGCTTCAAGCAAAGGTGCGCTCAGGTCGACGAAGCGGTCGCGCGCGTCGGCGATCATGCCGTGGCCGATGCGGCTCAAGACGAGGAGCAGGGCGCAGAAGAAGAAGAGTGCAAAATTAAGAAGCTCGCTCGGGGCCCGCCAGGATCGGCGTGGCCTCGATTTGAACGGTGAACTATCCCCGCGCATTCTGCGTCTCGCTTCAGGAAACGTGCAGTCGCCGCGTTTCCTCTTTCTCGCCCGGGGCTTCCGCTCGCGCGCAGCCCCATTATCAGTTATGGCCGACTCACGGCTTGATCAGAAAATCAGCCATGGTGTCGAGTTGCTCCAAAGCTTTGCCGGTTCCTCGCACCACGCAGCGCAGAGGATCCTCGGCAATCCTGAACTTGACTCCAGTTTCTTGTGAGAGCCTCACATCGAGCCTTTCGAGCAGCGCGCCGCCCCCCGTCAAATAGATACCGGAATCGCAAATGTCGGCCGTGAGTTCGGGTGGGACGTCGGCAAGCGCCTGCCGGATGCCGCCGACGATCTGCTGGATCGGTAGGGTCAAGGCCTCGGGAATGTCATGCGGCTCGAGGCTAATCTCGGCCGGGAAGCCACGCTGTAGATCGCGTCCCTTGATGTGGGCAACCACGCGCTCGCCGTTCGCCTTGGCGATGGCGCAACCGGCTTCCTTCTTGATCGTCTCGGCGCTCGAAGCGCCGATCAGGAGGTTGTACTTGAAGCGCACATAGTTGACGATCGCGTCGTCAAAAGCGTTGCCCGCGCTGCGCACCGAGCGCGAATAGAGCACGCTGCCCATGGAGAGCACGGCGAAATCGGTGGTGCCCCCGCCGATGTCGACGATCATGGAGCCGCGCGGCTCGTTAATCGGAAGGCCGGCGCCGATCGCTGCCGCTACCGGCTCCTCGATAAGGTAGACCTTTCTTGCGCCCGCCGACAGGCCGGCTTCATGCACGGCGCGGCGCTCGACCGGTGTGGCGCTGGCCGGCACGCAGATCATGATGCGTGGACTAGTGAAGAGCCTCCGTTTCAGCACGCGGCGGATGAAATGCTTGATCATCTCCTCCGCCGCGGCGAAGTCGGCGATCACACCGTCGCGCAAAGGCTGAATCGTCTCGATCTTAATCGGGGTACGTCCGAGCATCGTCTTGGCTTCATGGCCAACCGCGATGACCCGACGCTCGCCGTCGCCCCGCTGCGTGACGGCGATAAGGGAGGGCTCGTCGAGAACGATTCCCCGGCCCGGCACGTACACCAAGGTGTTCGCCGTACCGAGGTCGATGGCCATGTCGGTAGATGCAAAGCCTAAGGCCCGCGAGAACATCGCCCGCCCCAAATCGGCTCGCCATTAGGGGAGCCATGAACGCCACTGAAACTGCGAGCGACAGAAAGCAAACTGCCGTGCAACCGGTTTTCTTGGCCGTCTATCGACTCGCGCCGCTACCGCATATGTAGCTGCAAATCGGAACGGGGGGCAATGCGTCGGGAGCCCGTTTTGAAAAAACAATTCGCTTGCGTTGACGAAGGGGCATACCTCCCACCGAGGCCGGGATGGTCGCGCCGATCCGGAGCCCCAGGGCGGCCTGGTTAAAGGCCGCCGTTAAGCTTTCGACCCCAGTGCGGCGGCCTTCCACCAAATTCGGCGGCGCCCGCCGCAGAATTAAGGCGGCCAGCTCGACGCCAGCCGCCTTATTCTCAGGCAGAGCACCGTAGAGGCGATTCTCAGGGTGTCGGCCTCAAGATGCCGGCATCACGAGGCGAGCATCGTCTCGGGCTTCCGCCGCGCCTCGCGGGCGAGCAGCTTGTTGAGGGCGCTGACATAGGCCCTGGCCGAAGCGACCAGGGTGTCGGTGTCGGAGCCCCTCCCCGTCACCGTCTTGCCGTCGGCCTCGAGCCTGACGCTCACTTCGGCCTGGGCGTCGGTCCCTTCGGTCACGGCGCTCACCTGGTAGAGGGGGAGCCGCGCCTCATGGGGCACGATGGCCTTGATCGCCTTGAAACAAGCGTCGACCGGCCCGTCGCCCGTCGATTCGTGGGTGTGCTGCCTGCCGTCGACGTCAAGGGTGATGGTCGCCTTCTGCGGGCCGCCGGTGCCGGCGATCACGGTCAAGGCCACCACCTTGATGCGGTCGTGAGCCGAGGCGATCTCCTGGTCCACCAGGGCCTCGAGATCCTCGTCATAGACGTGCTTCTTGCGGTCGGCGAGCGCCTTGAAGCGGACGAAGGCATCCTCGAAGGCGTTGTCGCCGAGCTCATAGCCGAGCTCCTTCAGCTTCTCGCGGAAGGCATGGCGCCCGGAATGCTTGCCCATGACCAGGGAGGATTCCTTCAGGCCCACGCTCTCTGGCGTCATGATCTCGAAGGTCTGGGCGTTCTTCAGCACGCCGTCTTGGTGAATGCCGCTTTCATGGGCAAACGCATTCCGCCCCACGATTGCTTTGTTGTACTGAACCGGGAAAGCGGTCACGCGGGAGACGAGCTTGGAGGCCCGCGTCAGCATGGTCGAATCGATGCCGGTCCAGAACGGCATGACGTCGGCCCGCGTCTTGATGGCCATGACGATTTCTTCCAGGGCCGCGTTGCC
>DFXC01000013.1:752-4705 GCA_002383105.1 Hyphomicrobiaceae bacterium UBA4118 | reverse complement strand
TGACAACGATGGTGTCGCCCCGCACTTCTAACTCGAGCCGAGCCTGATCGCACTTCTCGACCAAATCGAGGATCGCTCTGATCTGCTCTTGCTCACGGTCGCGGGGCATCGGCGGCGTTCCGACCTCGCCGGGGAACTTGCATTTCTCCGCCTCCGCCGGCGCAGAGCACGGAACCTAGCATGCCGAACTCCCGCTCCACGGTCGATGGATCCGCTGTCAGACCATAGAGAGAAATCAGCGCCGACAATGCGGGGAAGATGGCAAAGAGCGCGAAG
This sequence comes from Hyphomicrobiaceae bacterium UBA4118, assembly GCA_002383105.1. GTDB lineage: Bacteria > Pseudomonadota > Alphaproteobacteria > Rhizobiales > Methyloligellaceae > Methyloceanibacter. The sequence continues at coordinate 4,429 of DFXC01000013.1, read as the reverse complement.
AAGGCGCACCCCGCCGCCACCACCGAGAGATTGTCGCGATTGCTTTCGCTCCACACCCTTTGAGCCACTTGCCCCCAACCCTTTAGCGGGATTTGATTCGGCCGTAGGGATCCAGCTTGCGGGTCATTGTTGCGGCACGATTTTGAGAGGAGCCTTCCCGCTTGCAAATGCCTTTACGCGATTGCTCGCAACGTCGGTTTCTGCGCCAGGCTGCAACGGCGTTACCAATTCAAGCTCTGGCCGGCGCGCAGCATTGACAGCGATTTCCGCGGCCTCGTGAAACGAGGTGGCGTAGGCGTCGGCTTCGGCCGTCTTTTCCAAGGCCTTGATGGGTGCGCCGGCGGCCTCGTCGGCCCAGTAGCCGACAAGTATCATGCAACCTTTGGGAAGGAGGCGCCGGAGTCGGCGCACCAGGTAGCGCACCTGCGCTTGGCCGCTTCCACCGGCGAGAAACGACAGGCAGACGAGCTTGGCCTTGGCGGCATCGAGTGAAACGATGTGGCCGGCCGAGATCGCCTCGCTCTCGGCGGCGCGCGCCTTCAGTCCGTGCTTCTTCAGTAGCCCTGCAAGGATGGTCGCAGCCGCCTCATCGAGCGGCGTTCGGCCACCGATGCATAGAACCGAGCCATCTTCCTCCCAGCCCGGCGCAAAATCGGCTGCCTCAAGAATCGGGAGTTGGTCCTCCTCCACCTCATCCATGGTGCTGAGCGAAGCTAATCCCGTTTGCGCTTCCTCCTGATCCTCCTTCCTCTCTACGGGATACACCTTCCTAAACCAGCGCCGCGGCTCGAAATCAGCCAGGTCGTCCATAATCTCTCTGATCGTAGCGTTGATGCGCTCGAGATTCGCCTCGTCGAGCGCGCCGCGTTCGAAATCGCGCTCGGCGAGCCGCAAACCTTTGAGCGCCACGTCGTCAAGATAAGCGGCTAGCGGCTCATCCTTAAGGGCAAGCTCGGCCTGATACGTGGCTTCCGCCGAGTCGCCGGTGAGCACCCGCTGATAGAAGCTCTGCTCTGGTCTAAGCGCTGGCTCATCTCCCAGCAGCACCTCAAAGAAATTAAAGCCTTCGACATGTCGCCCGAGGACCACGAGACAGACCGTAATCGGCATTGCCAAGAGAAGGCCGAGCGGCCCCCACAGCCACGCCCAGAACACGGTGGAAAGGACAACTGCGATCGGCGAAACGCCTGTGCCATGGCCGTACACGAGGGGCTCCACCACTTGACCCATCGTGAGTTCGGAGACGAGATAAAGGGCAAACGTAAGTAAAAATGGCGTCCAGCCCGGGGCCACGGCGGCAGCAAGTATCAAGGGAAAGGTGGCGGCGATGAACGCGCCCACGTAAGGCACAAATCGCATCAGCATGGCGAGGATGCCCCACACGATGGGGCTCGGTACGCCGATCAGCCAAAGCCCAAGCGCGATGAAAACGCCGTAAGCCGAATTGATCAGCACCTGGCTCAGAAAATATTTGCTCAGGCGCTGAGCGGCGTCGTTCATGGCCGAGGTGGTGCGCTGCATGTCCGAGGCGCCTAGCAAGCGAATCGCCCGGTCGCGCAAGTCCTCCCGCTGCAACAGGATGAAGATTACGAAGAGAATGACGATACCTGCGGTAACCAGCGGCGGTAGCACAGTGCCCGCAATCCTCTGAAAAAGCTCAAGAGGTTTGGGCGCAGGCTCACGCACCTCGACCGGGATCGGTTTGTCCGGATTGCCTTCGATGGGGGGAGTAAGGGCAGTTTCGGCCGCATGCTCAGGTGGCGGGTTGGTGAGCTCGCGCTCGAGACCATTCAGCGCTTCGGTGGCCTTCTCTAGAACTGGCGAGCTTGCCGCTGAGTAGCGGAGCGCACTAATTTTGTTGGTGAGCACCTGCTGATAGCCGGGGAGATTCTCGGCAAGTTGCGTCGCCTGTTGAGCTACGAGCCAGCCAAGGGAAAAGATAAGCGCAAAGGCGAAGGTGACGACAATCGCCACGCCGACCACGCGAGGGACCTTCAGCCGCCTAAGCAAGAGGAAAATCGGCGTGAGCACAAAGCTCAGCAGGATGGCTAACGCGAGAGGAACGAGCACCTCGCGCCCGACGTAGAGGCCGGTAATGACGATGGCCGCGATCAGTAGTCCCTGGAGAGCCGCGTTGCGCGCCTCTGTACTCGCCGAGCTGAAAATCGGAAAGCGTGGTGCCATGGCGTGACCTGTGGCGCCTAATTACCTGCTACGGAAGGGTCCAGAACCGAGTTGGATTCCGTGATCTGGCGACGTACGCCCGCGCGTGACGACAACCGGGGTCCCTAGGATACGCTCCTTTAGGAATTCAGCACCAGATAATAAGGGCTAGTCACGCCGACACCTACGATCGCATTAGGACAGTGTGGCTCGGCCACGGTTTCGGCAAAGAACCAGGCGGTAGGCTTGCGGCGCTTCAGCACGCAAGTCGCAAACATTCAGACCAACTTTGTAGCGGCGGGGACGCTTGTGAGTTATTTCCGCGGGCCACAAGCCGTGATGCATCGAGGGGGATTGTCGGCTAATCCTCTAGTTGCTTAGGTCACCGGCACCATATCGGATCACTACTAGCCGGTCGGTCCCCGATTCAGCGCCCCAGACCTCACCGGCCCGGCCTGCCATCTGCCGAACGGCCGCATCCCTGTGATCACTGGGGAAGCTTTGGAACGTCTCGCTCGTTGGATCGAACCCGAGGATCGCGTTCTCGCCGAAATCGCTCACCCAGACCTTGTCCTTGTCGTCGACATAGATCGCGTAAGCATGCGGCCCGTCGCCCGGAAGCCTGTAGGTCTTCCAGCTCGCACTCTTTGGATCGTACATGGCAATATTCCCGGCGTTCCATTCGCTGATCCACAGACGCCCCTTGGAATCTGACCAGACCCGCCTTGTGCCAGCTTGCCGCGTCGGAGGCTCGATCACCGTCGTGGCACCGTTCTCCAGATCGACCTTGCCAAGGAAGCTCCCCGCAAGCGAGACGTAATAGATCTGACCGTCAGGCGTGGCCGTGATTCCATAAGGTCCAACGCCCTTGGGCGCGTCCCAGATCGTCATCGCACCGGTTGCAGGATCGAGACGGCCGTAGATGCCGCGCTGTCCGGTGAACCAGATTCGCCCCTCGCCGTCGAAGGCTGCTGTGTTGAGACTGGAGTTGGCGCGTGTAGTGGGCAGTGGCCAGGTCTTCACCTCTTTGGTCCGGGGGTCGACGCGGAGTATGGCGTTCAGGCCGCTGTCGGTGACCCAAGCGGCACCATCGGGCCCGACAATTACGCCATGCGGCGCCGAGCCCTCACCCAACGGTATGCGCTCGACCTTGCCGTTCTTAGGATCGAGCTGACCGAGCACGCCGGCCTGTTGGCCCGTGTACCAGACGGTTCCGTCCGGCGCCGGCGTCACATCGTGGGGATGATCGCTTTCCGGGACGGAAAAATAGCGGACCTCCGCTGCTCGGGCAGAACCACTGACGAGCAGCACCAAGCCAACAAAGACAAGAGCCGCGCGGCGTAGATGCATCGTCGTTACTTAGTGTCTCGGCTAAGCAAGATGAAGGCAGCCCCGCCGTTAAATCCACCGCGCCTTGGCCGATGGATGAGCGGTTGGCCCTTGTCTATCCACTGCGCGCTCGTTCGGGTGCTATCCTCCGATGTCCGCTTCTGGCACGAAGCGGACGAATTCGA
>DFXC01000013.1:0-612 GCA_002383105.1 Hyphomicrobiaceae bacterium UBA4118 | reverse complement strand
GGTTGTGCGGGAAAGAAAGCCTTGCAGGTCGAGCCGGGGTGGCCAACTCTGCTCGCCCCAGAAGCTCTCACGCAGGCCATGGCGAACCAAGATATTCTCTCAATCCTTGAGCAGCGTCTCGGGCGGCGTCACGCGCGGCAGCGCCTCGGGATCGAGAAGGACCATGAGGCGCAGGTCTTTGGACAAGGCATAAACTTCTTCCACATCGAAAATCTGGCCCTGTCACACCTCCTGATCCGCGTGGGGCTCATGGCAATGGGCCTCTACTGGCGGGGACTCAACAATGCGGCAAAGGTCGAGATGAAGCACAACCGTATCGCGTTGCCCCATCTGCCTGCGGCCTTCGATGGCTTCACCATCCTTCAGCTCAGCGACCTTCATGTCGAGATGAGCGAAGCCGCAATGGAGCGCGTGATCGATCTCCTCGGAGAGGTACGCTACGACCTTTGTGTTCTGACGGGTGACTACCGAGGCAAGACCTGGGGTCCGTATGACGCAACGCTCGCCGGAATGGCGCGCGTGGTTGCCGGCCTCAAGGGCCAAATCTACGGCGTGCTCGGCAATCACGACACGATTTGCATGGTGCCGGGATTGGAGGCGATGGGAATAAGG
>DFXC01000162.1:477-4235 GCA_002383105.1 Hyphomicrobiaceae bacterium UBA4118 | reverse complement strand
CCGGCGCCTAGTGAATACAGCGCGCCAATCCCGTCCATCCAATCCTCTGGAGCCAAGAAGACTACGAACCAGCCGACGCGTCTGGCAAAAACGGGCAATCGCCTAGAACGAGAACTCACTGCAATTTGTGAAAGTCGCCAAACGACCGCGTTATGATTGAGACCGCGATCATCAATATTGTTAAGGCTTGCTGTCGGCTTCCGGCATTGACTCTTATCATTTTCTTGATCCTGACGCTCAGCGCCAGCCTCTTCACCTACGAAAATTTCGCGATTGACACTGACACTGGCCGGCTTATCTCTTCGCAGCTGCCTTGGCGCCAGCGCGAATTGCAGCTCGATGCGGCATTTCCGCAACAGGTGGACACCCTTTTGGTGGTCGTGGATGGAGCGACGCCCGAGCTTGCCGACGGCGCCGCCAAGATATTGGCTGCCACACTCGCCAAGGAAAGCGGGCACATAAAGGCGGCGGACGAGGTCGAGGCAGGCCCCTTTTTCGAGAACAACGGCCTGTTGTTCTTATCCGTCGAACAGGTGCGGCAGACCACCGAGCAGCTCATCCGCGCTCAGCCCTTTCTCGGCACGCTCGCGGCCGATCCGACGCTGCGGGGGTTGGCGCACGCGCTTGCCTTCATCCCGCGCGGGGTGAAGGCGGGCGCCATCGAGTCCAAGGACTTCGCCAAGCCCTTGTCGATTCTCTCCGCCACCGTCGACGCACTGCTCGCGGGGCGTCCCGCGGCTTTCTCCTGGAACGAGCTGATGACGGGCGAGGCCCCGGCCCCTCGAGAGCTTCGCCGGTTCATCCGGGTGAAGCCGATCCTCAATTTCGACGCCCTTCAGCCAGGCGCCGCCGCGTCCGAGACGATCCGTAAGACCGCCGCGGCGCTCGGGCTCACCCCAGACAAAGGCCTCAGCGTCCGCCTGACCGGTCCGATTGCCATGGCTGACGAGGAATTCGGCACGGTCGCGGACGGCGCGCTGCTCAACGCCATCTTCACCGTGGCAGCGGTTCTCCTCATTCTCTGGCTGGCGCTACGCTCGGGTCGGCTCATGCTCGCCGTCATGCTGTGCCTGTTTGTCGGATTGGCGATCACGTCGGCCATTGGCATCGCCATGGTCGGTGCACTGAACCTCATCTCGGTGGCCTTTGCCGTCCTCTTTGTCGGGATTGGGGTCGATTTCGGCATCCAGGTCGCGGTGCGCTACCGGAAGGAACGGCATCTCGACAATGATTTGCGGGGGGCGCTTGCTGCGACTGCCGCCGGGATCGCCAGGCCTCTCACCCTCGCTGCCGCCGCCACCGCTGCCGGCTTCTATGCCTTCCTCCCCACCGACTATCGGGGCGTATCTGAGCTCGGGCTGATCTCCGGCACCGGGATGATCGTCGCTTTCATCATCAGCATCACGCTGTTGCCGGCGCTGCTGATGCTGTTCAAGCCTCCGCCCGAGCTCGAGCCGATCGGCTATCGGCGCCTTGCTCCTGTCGATCGCTTCATGGCGCGTCACAGAGTGCCGATCCTTCTTCTTGCCGCGCTTGCCGTTGCGGCGGGCCTGCCGCTCGTCTGGCAACTAAAGTTCGACTTCAATCCGTTGAACTTGCGTAGCGCCAAAGTCGAATCGGTCGCGACTTTGCTCGACCTGATGAGAGATCCCGCGACAACACCGAACGTTATCAACGTGCTCAGTCCGTCGCCGAGCGAAGCCTATTCTCTCACGCGGCGCCTCGATAAGCTCCTAGAGGTCTCTGAAACCGTTACGCTGCAAAGCTTCGTGCCCAAAGACCAGGAGGAGAAGCTTGCCATCATTGCCGACGCGGCGTCGTTGCTCGGACCCACGCTCGAGGCGCCCGAGGTCAAAGCCCCCCCAAGCGACAAGGAGATGCGGCAAGCGCTGAGCGATGCGGCGGAGGCCTTCGCTGCAACGTCCGGCCACGGCGAAGAGATGGCCGCGAACTCAGACATCGCGAGGTCGCTGAAAGCCCTCGCTTCGACTGACGCCGCCCGTCTTACCGCCATCGAGAACACGCTCCTGAGCGGGCTGAGGCTGCGGCTCGAACAGATCCGGGCGAGCCTTCACCCCCAGCACGTGTCGCTCGCCGGGCTACCTCAGGACATCAGGCGCGATTGGATAAGCGAAGACGGCAGGGCCAGGGTCGAGGTAAGGCCGAACGGCAATCAAAACGACAATGCGACGATGCAGCACTTCGCCGCCGCGGTGCTCGCAGTCGCGCCGGAGGCCACCGGCACGCCGATCCTCATACAGGAATCGGCAAAAACGATCGTGCGCGCCTTTCTTCAGGCTGCGGGCCTTGCACTGCTCTCGATTACCTTGATCCTGTTCCTCGTCTTGCGCCGGCCAAGCGACGTGCTGGTGACGCTGGTGCCCTTGCTGCTTGCCGGGGTCGTCACTCTGGAGCTGACCGTCCTGATCGGGCTGCCGCTCAATTTCGCCAACATTATTGCCCTGCCGCTACTGCTTGGCGTGGGCGTGGCCTTCAAGATCTATTATGTCCTTGCGTGGAGAGAGGGGGAGACCAGCCTGCTGGCTTCCGCGCTGACCCGCGCCGTGCTGTTCAGCGCCATGACCACGGCGTCCGCTTTCACCAGCCTTTGGCTATCCAATCACCCTGGCACCTCGAGCATGGGCAAGCTGCTGAGCCTGTCGCTCGTCACCACGCTGGTTGCCGCAGTCCTGTTTCAGCCGATTCTGATGGGGCCGCCTCGCCAGGTAAAGAACGGCTAGCCGTCAGACGGCTACGTCGTGGCGCTCCCGCAAGAAGCGGAAGAACTCGAGCCCCTCGCGTAGCCGGCGCTTCATCATCTCGGGGCTGCGCACCATCTCGCCCACAATCGCGGCGATCTTCGGCGCCCGAAAGTAGAACTGCTTGTAGAATGCCTCGACCGACTCGAAGATCTCGGTATGGGTGAGATGTGGGTAGGAGATCGGCGCGATCTGAGTTCCGAGATCGGTCAATAACTCCTCATCCTCGTGGTGCAGCCAATTGTTCTCACGCGCCTGATTGTAGAGGAAGGTGCCGGGATAGGGAGCGGCGAGCGACACCTGGATCGTGTGCGGGTTAACTTCCTTGGCGAAGCGGATCGTCTCCTCGATCGTCTCCTTGGTCTCTCCGGGCAAGCCGAGGATGAAGGTGCCGTGAATGACGATGCCGAGGTCGTGGCAATCCTTGGTGAAGCGGCGGGCGACATCGACCCGCATGCCCTTCTTGATGTTGTACAGGATCTGCTGATTGCCGGTCTCATAGCCGACCAGCAGCAGGCGTAAGCCGTTGTCCTTCATCACCTTAAGCGTCTGATAGGGGACATTGGCCTTGGCATTGCAGGACCAGGTCAAGCCAAGTTTGCCGATTTCCCTCGCGAGTGCCTCGACGCGCGGCAGGTTGTCGGTGAGGGTATCGTCGTCGAAGAAGAACTCCTTCACCTGTGGGAAGGCCGCTTTCGCCCATGTCAATTCTTCGATGACGTGGCCGATGCTGCGCACGCGATAACGATGGCCTCCGACAGTCTGTGGCCAAAGGCAGAACGTGCACCGCGACTTGCAACCACGGCCCGTATAGAAGGAGATGTAAGGGTGCTTGAGGTAGCCGCCGAAATAGTTCTCGATGACAAGGTCGCGTTTGTACACTGGTGTTACGAATGGGAGCGTGTCCATGTCCTCGAGGATCGGGCGATCGGGATTGTGGACAATGACGCCATCTTTATTGCGATAAGAGAGGCCGACGATTTTGCTGAGGTCCCGTCC
>DFXC01000162.1:0-191 GCA_002383105.1 Hyphomicrobiaceae bacterium UBA4118 | reverse complement strand
GCGATATCGGCAAAGCTCAGCCCATGGGGCGGCGCATCGACCAGCTTGGAGTTCGGAACGAGGGCGGCGGGTTGGGCAAGCCAGGTCGGATACCAGAAGGAGCGCACCTCGCGCCGCATTTGGTAGCGCGCTCCGGCCCCGCCATCGAAACCGTCATAGGAAGGAGCTTGCAGGAAGAGCGTTCGCATTTA
>DFXC01000042.1:986-6096 GCA_002383105.1 Hyphomicrobiaceae bacterium UBA4118 | reverse complement strand
CACCCGCTCGAATATGGCGGCTTCGAAGGGGTGATCCCCAAGGGCGAATATGGCGGCGGCCCGGTGATGATCTGGGACCGCGGTACCTGGGAGCCGATCGGCGATCCCGACGAGGGCCTGGCCAAGGGCGATCTCAAATTCAGGCTGCACGGCGACAGGCTCAAAGGCGATTTCGTGCTGGTGCGCATGAAGAAGGACCGGACGGGGGGCAAGCGCGAGAACTGGCTCCTGATCAAGAAGCGCGACGACTATGCGCGTGACGGCGACGAGCCCACGGAAACCTACGAGACGAGTGTCAAGAGCGGCCGCAGCATGGAGCAAATCGAGACCGGCGACGTGCCGGTCTGGACCTCCAACAAGGCTCAAAAAAAAACTCCGACGCGAGGCCCTCGGGCCGCGCCGGCAAGACCTCGCCGAAAACCGGCCGCGCGCTAGAATTCATAGCCCCCGAGCTTGCCACCCTCGACACTGAGGTGCCGCAAGGGCGCGGCTGGCTGCATGAGGCGAAATATGACGGCTACCGCATCATCGCGCGAAAGGAAGGCGACGAGATCACGCTGTTCAGCCGGAGCGGGCTCGACTGGACGGTGCGCTTTCCGGCTATCGCCAAGGCGCTTCAGAGCCTCCCCGCGAAGAGCGCGCTTCTCGACGGCGAGGTCGCCTTCGTGCTCCCATCAGGCATCACCGACTTCAAATCACTGCAGGAGCATATCGACACTCCGCACCCTGCCATCCGCTATTTCATTTTCGATCTGCTGGCGCTCGACGGCAAGGACCTGCGCAAGAAGCCACTCAAGGAGCGGCGCGCGCTTCTTGCCAAACTGACGTCGGCCAGAGGTGTCTCCAACTGGCTCGTCTATGCGGATTATGTGGAAGGCTCGGGACTTGAGTTCTTCGCGCAAGCTTGCGCCGCGGGGCTCGAAGGCATCGTGTCTAAGCGGGCGGACGCGCTCTACCGCTCGGGCCGTGGCAAGGACTGGCTCAAGATCAAATGCCTTCGCGGCGAGGAGTTTGTCATCGGCGGCTACAGCCGCTCGGGGGTCAAGGGAAAGCCCTTCTCCTCGCTCCTGCTCGGGACCTTCGAGAGCGGCAAGCTTATCTATTCGGGTAAGGTCGGCACGGGCTTCGACGGAGCCGACTTCGATACGCTAGCGAGCAAGTTCAGGCCGCTCGAGCGCCGATCCTCGCCCTTCGAGGAGGTGCCTGCTCCAGAGCGCAAGGACGCGGTGTGGCTCGAGCCCAAGCTCGTCGCAGAGGTCGCCTACACGGAATGGACGCGGGACGGACGCCTCAGGCACCCGAGCTTCAAGGGCCTACGTGAGGACAAGCAAGCGCGCGAGGTGCATCGCGAGCGCAGAGACGATGAGGAGGCCCCTATGGCCACGACCAGAACTGCCCCCGCCAAGAAAGCCGGCGATCCGACCTTCGGCGGGATCACGCTCACCAATCCCGACCGGGTGCTCTATCCCGATATCGGCCTCACCAAGCTCGACCTCGCCCGCTATTACGAGGCCGTTGCCCCCTTCATGTTGCCTTACGCGGTGAACCGCCCGATCAGCCTCGTGCGCTGTCCGGAGGGCTACGCCAAAGAATGCTTCTTCCAGCGCCACGCCATGAAGGGCATGAGCAAGGCGATCAAGGAGATCCCCATCGCCGGCGGCGAGAGCAAGAAGAAATATCTCTATATCGAGGACGAGAGCGGCCTGTTCGGGCTGGTGCAGATCGGGGTGCTCGAGATCCACGATTGGGGCGTGTCGCTCGATCATATGAACGAGCCTGATCGGCTGGTCTTCGACCTCGATCCCGATGAGGGGCTCGACCTCGCCATCCTCAAGGCAGCGGCCGTAGAGGTGCGCGACTTCCTCGCCGATCTCGGCTTCACCAGCTTCCTCAAATCGACCGGCGGCAAGGGACTACACGTCGTGGCGCCGCTCACGCCGAAGCAATGCTGGGACGAGGTCAAGCCGTTCGCCAAGGCCATCGCCGACGCTCTCGTCAGTGCGCGCCCGGATCGCTATACGGCGAACCCGCTCAAGAAGACGCGCGAGGGCAAGATCTTCGTCGACTATCTCCGCAACCAGCGCGGCGGCTCTGCCATCGTCAACTATTCGACGCGCGCCAAGGCGGGAGCGCCGGTCGCCTGCCCGCTCCGTTGGGACGAGCTGAAGGGGCTGAAAGCGGCAGCGCCCTACACGGCGAGGACGCTGCCGGCGCGGCTGAAAGCGATGAAGCGCGATCCGTGGGAAGGCTTTTTCTCCACCCGCCAATCAATCACGACAAAAGCGCGCAAAGCGGTGGGACAAGGGTAAGCATTTTGCGTGACTTGCCCCGCTTGCTCTGGGCGGCGAAGATGGCGGCCACTCTCGGAGGAGGAGCTCTCCCATGGCACGATGGACGCCCGATCCCACGTTTTACCCTTCGCCGCGTCTGGCGGCCAAGGCGCCGGCCGAGACGCTCGCTTACGTCGCGGCATTCGCGCCGAAGCGCGACGTCCCCGACGCCATCGCCGTGGTCGATGTCGATCCGTCCTCTCCCACCTATTCCAAGATCGTGGGCGGCGTCGACATGCCGCAAACCGGCGATGAGCTCCACCATTACGGCTGGAACGCGTGCAGCTCGTGCCTTTGCCCCAACGCCCCGCATCCGCATACCGAGCGGCGCTATCTCGTGGTTCCGGGCTTACGCTCCTCGCGCATCCACATCATCGACACCAAGCCCAACCCGAAAAGCCCGAGCATCGTGAGGGTGATCGAGCCCGCGGAGATGATCGAGGCGACCGGCTACAGCCGCCCACATACGGTCCATTGCGGGCCCGACGGCATCTATGTCTCGGCGCTCGGCGATGCCAAGGGCGATGCACCCGGCGGCGTCTTCCTCATGGATCCCGAGAGCTTCGACGTGCTCGGCCGCTGGGAGGTAGAGCGCGGCCCGCAGCGCCTCGCCTATGATTTCTGGTGGCACCTTGGCTACGACACGGTGGTGACGAGCGAGTGGGGGACCCCGAACACCGTGGAGAACGGGTTGATGCCGGAGATTCTCCTCGGTGCCCAATATGGACGGCGCCTGCATTTCTGGGACCTGCAGAAGCGCAAGCACCTGCAGGAGATCGATTTCGGCCCCGATTACCAGCTCGTGTTCGAGCTTCGGCCGGCGCACGATCCGACCAAAGCCTATGGCTTCGTCAATTGCGTGATCAGCCTGAAGGACCTGTCGGCGTCGATCTGGACCTGGTATCGCGACGGCGACAATTGGGCGGTCAGGAAAGTCATCGAGATTCCGGCTGAGCCCGCCGACCCCGATTTGCTGCCGCCGGTGCTGAAGGGCTTCAAGGCGGTGCCTCCGCTCGTCTCCGATATCGACCTGTCCATGGACGACCGCTTTCTCTACGTCGCCTGCTGGGGCACGGGCGATCTCCGCCAATACGACGTGAGCGATCCCTTCAACCCGAAGCTCACCGGCAAGGTCCGGATCGGCGGCATCGTCTCGCGGGCGTCACACCCCGCCGCCAGCGGACCTCTCAGCGGCGGCCCGCAAATGGTCGAGATCAGCCGAGACGGGCGACGCGTCTACTTCACCAACTCGCTCTATGGCGCTGTCGATCCGCAATTCTATCCGGCCGGCATCGACGGCTGGATGGTGAAGCTCGACGTGGGCCCCGACGGCGGTATTGACTTCGATCAAAGATTTTTCGTGGCCTGGCCGGAAAGTCACCGCCCGCATCAAGTCAGGCTGCAAGGTGGAGATTGCTCTTCCGATTCCTATTGTTATCCGTAATCAGCCATTCGCTCGTCATACCGGCGTAAGCCGGTATCCAGACCAGCTTCGATCTTATGCTTTGGATTCCGGCTTTCGCCGGAATGACGAGACCGTGGCGACCGAGCGGAGAAGCAATATCTGGCATGTCAGAGCTCTCGCCATGGCTGGTCCTGATCGCCCTCGGCGCCTTTCATGGGCTCAATCCGGCCATGGGATGGCTCTTTGCCGTCGCCCTTGGGCTCTACCGGCACAGCCGCGCCGTGGTGCTCATCTCCCTTCTTCCTATAGCGCTCGGTCACGCATTAGCCATCGCCGTCGTGGTCTATGCCGTGGTCGTTGCGGGCATGGCCATCGACGAGGAGACGTTCCGCATCCTGTCAGGGCTGCTCCTGATCTCCTGGGGCGCTTATCACCTCCTTTATGGTCATCGCCACCGGCTCCATATCGGGCTCAGGACCGGGCTCATCGGACTTGCCGTCTGGTCGTTCGTCATGGCCACGGCCCACGGCGCGGGCATGATGCTCATCCCGGTGCTCATGCCGCTCGAGCACATGGGAGCGCACGCCCACCACATGCCGGCAACGGACTCGCTGTGGATCGCATCGCTTGCCGTGCTGGTGCATACGCTCGCCATGCTGGTCGTGACCGGGATCGTCGCCCTCGTCGTCTATGAGTGGGTCGGACTCGATTTCCTGAGGCGCGGCTGGGTCAATCTCGATCTCGTGTGGACGGCGGCCCTGATCGGCATTGGCTTGTGGCTGCTGGTAAGCTGAGCCTCGTCTTGCCGAAAGCCGGGCTACCGCCTAGTTTTCCATCCCAAGGATAGGGAGGGTCTTGGCGTGGCGATCGTATCGCGTAACCGGCGCGCAATGCGCTTCAGCCTCATCGCCGCCGGCATCGCGGCGCTCGTCCTTGGCGCCTCGCCGGCAGAGGCAGCGAAGCGGCTCGCTCTCGTCATCGGCAATAATGCTTATGAGAACGTGCCGAAGCTGATGAAGGCGGTGAACGACGCCGATGCCGTTGCGTCAGAGCTGTCGAAGCTCGGCTTCGAGGTGGTCAAGGCCGAGGATGTCGGCCGCCGCGCCATGAGCCGCGCCCTGGTCGAGCTCGAGGGCAAGATCGGGGCCGGGGACACGGCGCTCATCTATTTCGCCGGCCACGGCTTTGCCATCGACGGCACCAACTATCTCTTGCCCGTCGACGTTCCGATCGCGAACCCCGGCGAGGAGGGGCTGATCCGCGACGCCTCCTTTGCCGCAACCGGGCTCTCCGACCGCTTGCAGGAGAAGGGCGCCGGCACGGTGATCCTCATCCTCGATGCCTGCCGCGACAATCCGTTTGCGCTAGCGGGCAA
>DFXC01000042.1:0-708 GCA_002383105.1 Hyphomicrobiaceae bacterium UBA4118 | reverse complement strand
AGTTCGGCTACCGCATCGGCGACAAGGGCACCTTCACCGATCCCGGTTTCATCGACGCGCTCGATCAGCGCACCGGGCAGCGTAGCCCCAAGACCTATTTCGAGATGCCGCCCGACCAGGGCAAGACCACGATCTACGTCACCTGGCGCGACAAGCGCGGCGAGCAGGCTGACGTGTTTCCCATCAACTTCGATCCAACCGGCGCGCTTTCCGGCGAGCAGAAGGCGCTGCTCGAGCAATTCTGGACGAGCTGGATCGCATTCCGGGAATTCCAAGGGATGAAGGTCTATTTCACCCAACTCATCACCTATCGCTGCGCCATCAAGGAAGTTCGCTACGGGTACAACGACGGCGCCGTCGACAAGGTGTTCGCGCTGCCGGCTTGCGATCCCGCCGACCCGAATGGCGTGCCGGAGAACGCCAAGATCTACATGAATGTGCCGGCGAAGACCGCCTCTATGTCGGTGCAACTGACTTACGTGGACGGGACCCAGTCAGAGACGCGCACGTTCAACGCGCCGAAATAGCGAAGACCCGTTCCCTTTTCGTGCCGCGCGCCCTATATCGGACTTTCCCAGCAACAAACGAAAGGAGGTGATCCAGTGTCTCAAGGTCAAGGGCCATCGATCAAGGCAAGAGGATGGATCACCAGGCCATTCAACGGCTTAACGCCTTGAAGCCTTAGCCATCCCCCTCCGTAGGTTACCC
>DFXC01000197.1 GCA_002383105.1 Hyphomicrobiaceae bacterium UBA4118 | reverse complement strand
CTTAGCCCCTCATGAGGCCTTGCTTTCGGGGGCCTTGACCTGACGCGCGGGCTTGAGCGGGGTCACGCGCAGGCTCGTGAGCCGGTTCCGCTGCCGGCGCAACACCTCGAAACGGAAGTCGTGGAAAGTGAAGGCTTGGCCAGCGTCGGGAATGGTCTGAGCCTCGTGAATGACGAGGCCCGCGACGGTGGTCGCCTCCTCGTCGGGCAGGTCCCAATCCATCAGCCGGTTGAGATCGCGCAGAGGAACCGAGCCCTCGACGATAACCGAGCCGTCGGGCTGGGGCCGTGCGGCGATCGAGGCGATGTCGGTCTCATCGGTGATGTCGCCGACGATCTCCTCGATGATGTCCTCGAGCGTGACGAGACCCATGACCTCACCGTACTCGTCGACCACGATGGCAAAATGCGCCTTCCGCTTTAAGAAAGCGTTGAGCTGGTCCTTCAGCGTCGTGGTGTCGGGCACGAACCAGGGCGGCGTCACCAGCCCCATGATGTCGAGCTTGCTCAGGTCGCCGCCCGCTTCGCGCAAGGCCCTGAGCAGCGTCTTGGCGTGGAGGACGCCCACGATCTCCTCACGTTCGCCGCGCCAGAGCGGCACCCGCGTATGGGAGCTTTTCAAGGCCGCATCGACGATCTGATCGGTGGGAAGATCGGCATCGATGGCGTCCATCTTGGTCCGGTGCACCATGATGTCGGAGACGGTCAACTGGCGGAGGTCGAGCACGCCGCCCAGCATGTCGCGGTCGAGCTTCTTGACGCCGCCTTCCTTGTGGTGCAGCGCGATGGCTCCCCTGATTTCCTCATGCGCCGAGAGCACCTCGGCGTCGTCGCTGATGGAGACGCCGAACAGCCGCAAGGTGTGACGGACCAGGAACTGCATGGTGGCGGTCACCGGCGCCAGCACCGCCACCACGAAGCGGACGGCGGGTGCCACGGCAAGCGCCATGCGGTCGGCGTTGAGGATGGCGTAGGTCTTGGGCAGCACCTCGGCGAACAGCACCACGATCACGGTCATGACCACGGTGGCGTAGACGACGCCGGCCTCGCCGAACAGCGTGAGGAACAGGCTCGTGGCCAAAGCCGAGGCGGCAATGTTGGCGAGGCTGTTGCCGAGAAGGATGGCGCCGATAAACCGCTCGCGAATGGTGAGGAGGTAATTCACCACCCGCGCGCGGGCGTTGTCGTCCTTCTCCAGCGCATGCATTTTGGCGCGGGAGGCCGCGGTCAGCGCCGTCTCGGAACCGGAGAAGAAGGCCGAGGCGAGAAGGAGACCGAGGATCGCGCCAAGCGTTAGCCCCAAGCCTAGCGTCATCGTCTGCCGCACTCCCGGGTTAAGAACTCCGTCAGCCGGGGAAGCGAGATGTCGGGCTCGACGAAGGCGGCGCCGATGCCGCGCACGAGCACGAGAGCGAGCTTGCCCCCTTTCACCTTCTTGTCCTGGGCCATGAGCCGCAGGAGATCGTCCGGCGCAGGCTTGGTGCCCGGTATGGACGCGATCGTGGTCGGCAGGCCGACAGCGGCAAAATGCCGTTCGACACGGGCAGCGTCGCCTGCCGGACAGAGACCGAGCTCGACCGAGAAGGTGAAAGCGAGCCGCATGCCGATGGCGATCGCCTCGCCATGCAGGAGCCGGTCCGAATAGCCGGCGCAAGCCTCGAGCGCATGGCCGAAGGTATGGCCGAGATTGAGGAGCGCGCGCGTGCCCTTCGTTTCCTTCTCGTCGGCAGCGATGATGGCAGCCTTGGCGCGGCAGCTCGTCTCCACCGCGTGGCGGCGCTTGCCGCCCTGCCCGGAGGAGATCTCGGTCCAGTTCTGCTCGAGCCAGGCGAAGAAGGCGGCATCGCCGAGTAGGCCGTATTTCACCACCTCGGCATAGCCCGCGCGGAACTCGCGTGGGCTCAAGGTCGAGAGCACGGAGGTATCGGCGAGGACGAGGCTCGGCTGATGGAACGTGCCAATCAGGTTCTTGCCTTGCTTGGTGTCGATGCCGGTCTTGCCGCCCACCGAGGAGTCGACTTGCGCGAGCAGCGACGTCGGCACCTGCACGACGCGCACGCCGCGCCGCAAGATGCTGGCGGCAAAGCCGGCAAGGTCGCCTACCACGCCGCCGCCAAAGGCAATGACGCAATCGCCCCGCTCGACACCGAGCGTCAGCAACGTCTCGGAAAGTTTGGCGAGAACGGGAAAGCTCTTGCTCGCTTCGCCGGGCGCCACGATCGCCTCGCCGAGGAAAAGCCCATGCTGCTCGAGGCTGGCCTTCAGCGGCGCAAGATAGAGCGCCGCCACGTTCTCGTCGCTCACCACGGCACAGCGCGCGCCGGGGAGCGCTTGGGCAATGCGCCGACCCGTCGAGGCGATGAGACCCTCGCCGATGACGATGGCATAGCTCCGGCCCGGAAGCGCCACTTGAACAATTGTCTCGCTCAGGCCGGAGGCCAGAGCGGTCGCGCCGTCGCGCATCACTGCACCTTCTTGCGGCTGTGCTCTTGGTGCGCCTTCGCATCTTGGGGCGCGTTGGCCTCGCAGCCGAGCTTGGCGGCGAGCGCATCGATGACGGCGCCCACGATCACGTCATGGGGCACGTCGCGGCTCTCCACGGTCAGGTCGGCCTCTTCATAGACGGGATAGCGCTCGGTCATCAATTTTTTCATCACCGTCTCGGGATCGCCGCAGGCAAGTAGGGGCCGGTTGTCGCGCCGCTGCACGCGCTTGAGCAGGACGCGGAGCTCGGCCCTGAGCCAGACCGAGAGGCCGCGTGCCTTGATGTTCGCCCGCGTGTCGGCGTTCATATAGGCGCCGCCGCCAGTAGCGAGGACCTGTGGGCCGCCTTCCAGCAGGCGCGCGATCACCTTCCGCTCGCCCTGGCGGAAATAGGCTTCGCCATGCTCGGTGAAGATCTCGCTGATGCTGGTGCCTGCGGCCATCTCGATCTCGCTGTCGGCGTCGATGAAAGGGAGGTCGAGCCGGTTGGCAAGCCGCCGGCCCACGGCCGTCTTGCCGGCCCCCATGAGCCCGATCAGCACGATGCTCCGAGGTCCAAGGGCTTCGCGAATCCGCGCCAGCCGCTCCTGCCGGTCCACTTTCTTATGCTCGGTCAGTCCTAGACTCATCCTGTGGTCTGAAGTGGAGAATCGCGCCCGTTTCGGCGCTGGCGCCCGCGATTCGCTGGCGAGGCGTAACTTTCCCATGCTGGCAGCGCCCTGTCGAATCGTCCATGATGCAAATGAGGTTAAGCGCTCAAGCGTTTTTGGGTCATAATAAGGCCCTGTTCGCGACTAAAAAGCTGCTTGGAACACGAGCGCCTCGATGCCGACACTGTTTCGTTTCCTGATGGTTTTAGGGGTGATCGCCGGTGTCGTCACTGGAAGCCTCTATGTGCTGGCGGAATACTTTCAGCCGGAGCCCAAGGAAATCTCCAAGGCCCTGCGCAACGTCAAGGGACGGATGGAGGAGGCGACCGGCTCCGCTCCGACCGCCGATGCCGGCACCACGGCTCCTCCTCCGGTCAACGCGAGCCCGAGCCCAACTCGGCCGCAGTGAGCTTTCGCCTCGACCGGGCGGAGGCCTCCCGCGTCCCCCAAGGCCTCAGCCTTGAGCCCCGCCAAAGGGTCATCGCGCGGGACGGGCGCCTCTGAGCTTGCGCTCTTCATCGACATGCTGATGGCGGAGCGCGGTGCCGCCGCCCACACCGTCGAGGCCTATACGCGGGACCTGTCAGAGTTCCTCGCCTTCCTCGCCGCCAAGGGCAAGGAAGCGAAGACGGCCTCTGCCGAGCATTTGCGCGGCTTCCTCGCGAGCCTCGCGAGCAGGGGATTGGCACCCACCTCGCGCGCCAGGAAGCTCTCGGCCATCCGGCAGTTCTTCCGCTTTCTCCTGGCCGAGGGCATCCGCGCCGACGATCCCTGCTCGGCCATCGATAGCCCGAAGCTCGGCAGGCCGTTGCCCAAGATCCTGTCGCTGGCGGAGGTCGAGACGCTGCTCAAGACCGCTTCCGATGCGAGCGAGGAGACCACCGAGGGATTGGCGCGGCGCCGCGCGCTCCGGCTCTATGCGCTGCTCGAGACGCTCTACGCCACGGGCTTGCGCGTATCGGAGCTCATCTCGCTGCCGCGCGGCGTGCTCACGGCTGACGACCGGGTGCTCACCGTCAAGGGCAAAGGCGGGCGCGAGCGGCTTGTGCCCTTGAATGAGGCGGCGCGGAAGGCGCTTGCCGCGCATCTTGCCGCGGTCGGTGAGGACGAGGTCAAGGGCAAGAGCGCCTCGCCGTGGCTGTTCCCCTCATCCGGCGGCCAGCATTTGACCCGCCAGCGTCTCGGGCAGGAGCTCAAGGCGCTCGCCCTTGCCGCGGGGATAGAGCCTGCCCGCGTCTCGCCGCATGTGCTGCGACACGCCTTTGCCAGCCATCTTCTGGAGCGGGGGGCTGATCTGCGCACGGTGCAGCAGCTTCTCGGCCATGCTGATATCTCGACGACGCAGATCTACACCCACGTC
>DFXC01000145.1:531-5246 GCA_002383105.1 Hyphomicrobiaceae bacterium UBA4118 | reverse complement strand
GGCGAGCACGGTGCCCGGAACCGCATAGCTGATGGCGGGAAGGGTGCTTGCCGCCTGGATGAGCTTCGAGCGCGTCTGCCGTCGCGCGTAGGCCAGCACCACGGCGAAACCGACCGCAAGGACGGCGGCCGCTCCCGCGAGCAAGAGACTGTTGAGCGCAGCCTGCCAGAACTCCGGCGCGAGACCCGCCGCCACGTGGGCCAGGGCATCATGCACGAGGACGGAAGCCGGAAGCACGAAGCCGCCGGCAGCGCGCAGGCCATGGCGGCAAGCCTGCCCCTCCAACCAGGAAGCGTGTCTTCGGGCAAGTCCCGGTATTTGCCGGTCGTGTGGTGAAAGCGGCGCTTGGCCCTGAGCGCCCGCTCGGAGAGGAGGAGCGCTGCGACGAACAGCAGCATAGGCGAGCTGGGCGGCGCCGGCAAGGCTGTTGCGGTCGAGCCAAGTATCGTAGACGGCGACCGTCAAGGTCCTTACTCCGAAGAACTCGACGGCGCCGATATCGTTCAGCGTCTCCATGAGCGCAAGCGCCACGCCCGCGGCGAGCGCTGGGCGAGCGAGCGGTAGGGCCAACGCCAGAATGTCTGCGATGCGCTTCGCCCAAGCGTGCGGCTCACTTCGAGCACGCAGACCGATTGCGCGATAAAGCTCGCTCGCGCGGTGATGTAGACGTAAGGGTAGAGCACCGCGCTCATGACGAAGATCGCGCCGCCAAGGCTGCGGATGTCCGGGAACCAGTAGCTCCGCGCATCGCGCCAACCGAACAGCTGGCGCAAGGCGCTCTGCACCACGCCGGAATAGTCGAGCAGCTCGAGATAGGAATAGGCGATGATGTAGGTCGGGATGGCGAGCGGCAGGAGGAGCAGCCACTGGAAGATACGGCGTCCCGGGAAGCGGTACATGGTGACGAGCCAGGCCGTGCCGGTGCCGATCAGGAGGCTGAGCAGGCCCACTCCCGCCATGAGCCCGAGAGTCCGGCGTAACGAGCCGGGAAGCACATTGGCGATAAGATGGGACCAGGTATCGCCGCTCGGCCTGAGGGCGATGACCGCGATGGCGAGGATCGGCGCGAGCGCGATCAGCGAGATGAGGAAGGCCGCCGCCGACCAGAGGAGATTGCCGCTCTCCTTGAGGCGCGCCATCCGCCGGCTTAAGGGAGGGCGACCGCCCGCATCGCTCCGTGCCTTCGCGTTTTCCCCTTCAGCGCCGTTCAGTGAGACCGTCCCCGCCTCCCTTGCGCCTGCCGGCCATCAGCGCCGCGACCGCTTCCGGCGACAGGCGCTGATCGGCCTCCTCGAGCACGTCGGCAAAGGCGTTGGCGGCGTCGATCACCGGCTCGACCAGGTCCGAGCCGGTCAGCGCCAGCGCGCAAGCCCGCATCGCCGGGCAGCGGTGGTTCTGCGAGGCTGCGATCAGCGAGATGGCCATGCACTCGTCGGGGCAGAACCCTGAGCAGCCGAAGGGGTAATACTCAATCTTGCGCGAGGCTGTGGCGCGCACGGCTCTGACCCAGCAGGCAAGCTCGGTCACGGCGCGCTTTGCCCGCTCGGTGCCGAGCAGGCGGGCATATTCGTTCCAGCCGTTCTCCCAGCAGGCGATGTCGCCGGTGTCGTAGCCGGCGAGCCAGCACCTGAAGCCGACGCCGACCAGCCATTCGGCGCCGCTTCTCGGCGGCACCTGTGTCCGTTGCCCCACCTTGCCGGAGACCTGCTTATCGATCTTCTTGTAGAAGCTCATCTTCATCCCCTCATGAGCTTGGGCCTTCGTCGAAGCCGACTTTGTCGACGAGCTCGCTCGCCTTCTTGCGCAGGGCGGCAATCTCGTTGAGCGAGATCGGGTCCGGCTTGAAGGGCCCCCAGGACTGGACGAGCTTCGACCAGGGGACGCCTTCCTTCACCGGATATTCGTTGTTCACCTCCGCATACATTTGCTGGCTCTTATCCGAGGCCAGGAATTCGATGAGCTTGACCGCGTTGTCTTTGTGCGGGGCGTATTTCGCCACCACCGCGCCTGAGACGTTCACGTGCGTGCCGCGATCTCCCGTATTGGGAAACAGGATATTCACGGAGTTCGCCCACTCCTTCTGCTCGGGCTCCTTATCGTCCTGGAGCATCACGCCCATGTAGTAGGTGTTGCCCACGGCGATGTCGCATTCGCCGGCATAGACGCCCTTGACCTGGAGCCGGTCGTCGCCGGCGGGCTTGCGCGCGAGATTGGCTTTCACGCCCTTGAGCCAGGTCTCGGTCCACGCCTCGC
Organism: Hyphomicrobiaceae bacterium UBA4118; assembly: GCA_002383105.1. GTDB lineage: Bacteria > Pseudomonadota > Alphaproteobacteria > Rhizobiales > Methyloligellaceae > Methyloceanibacter. The sequence continues at coordinate 2,993 of DFXC01000145.1, read as the reverse complement.
CATGGGCCGCGATCATGGAGGCGATGAGCGCCACGTTGTAGACGTGCTGACCCGAACGGATGCAAATCTTGCCCCGCCATTTCGGGTCGGCGAGCTCCTCGTAGCTGATGGTGTTCTGCTTCACCCGCTCCTTGGAGGCATAGACCACGCGGGCGCGCCGGGTGAGCCCGAACCATTCGTTGTCGGCGTCGCGATAGGCTGGAGGAATCGCCGCCTCGAGCGTGGCGGAATGGATCGGTTGGGCGATCCCGGCATCGGTCGCCTGCGTGAGATTGCCGACATCGACGGTGAGCAGCACGTCGGCGGGGCTGTTGCGCCCCTCGGCCGCGATGCGCTCGATCAAGCCCTTCTCGGCGAAGATCACATTGACCTTGGTGCCGGTCTCCTCGGTGAAGGCCTTGAATAGGGGATTGATCAGATAAGGCTGGCGGTAGGAATAGACGTTAACCTCGCCAGGCTCGGCAGCCTGTGCGATCGACGCGGCGAAGAGAGAGGAAAGAAGCGCAAGCGCAAAGGCGCGCGCGGAAGCAAGTCGCATCAATTCCTCCAATGGCCGAGGTTCAAGGCCCCGGTATCGGACCCAAAGAATCGCCCCTAGGCAAGCGCCAGGAGGCGCGTTTCTCGGCTTAAAGCCTTGGATTGGGGAAAGTCAACAAGAATATCGTAATCTAATCGACTTTAGAAGTCTTCTAAGCTTCGATTCACAAGTATGAAGAAAAGACGACACTAGAATAATTAACGTATAGATGGAACATTGCCGACATGATGATTGCCAAAGTGCTGAGCTGCCGCAGAGATTTCGCGGCCGCACACAGCAAATCGCGAGGCATGTGCGTGGGACGCGTTCAGGCGGAGGCGGATCCGGTGAACAGCCGTTCGGCCGGGAAGATGACGTCGGCCGAGGTGCCGACCCCCGGCTCGCTCGTCAACACGAGGCGTGCGCGATTGGCATCGACCAGCGCCTTGGTGACGGGGAGGCCTAATCCCGTTCCCATCTGCTTGCGCGGCGCCGTGTCGAGCTGATGGAAGGGCTGCATGGCGAAGGCGATCTCATCCTTGGTCATGCCGACGCCGTTGTCGCCCACCCGCAAGCGAAGCTCGCCGTCGACCAGCGTTCCTGACACGATCACCTGCCCGCCTTCCTTGGTGAACTTGATGGCGTTGGTGAGGAGATTGAGGAGGATCTGCTTGAGCCGCCGCGGATCGGCGACGATCGCAGGCAGATCCGGAGCAAACGAGGTCCTGAGCACGATGCGCGCACGCTTGGCCAGCGGCTGCAGGCTGTTGACGCAGTCCTCGACGAGCTCGGGCACATCGACGGCGGTGAAATTGAGCTCGAACTTGCCGGCTTCGATCTTGGAGATGTCGAGGAGATCGTTGAGCAGCGAGAGCGCATAGAGGCCGCTATGGTGGATGTCCTCGATATAGCCGGTGTAGCGCGCATTGCCGATTGGGCCGAGCCGCTCCTGCAGCATCAACTCGGCGAAGCCGATGATCGAGTTGAGCGGCGTGCGCACCTCGTGGCTGACCTTGGCGAGGAAGTCGAGCCGCCTTGTCGCGCCGGCCGCCACGAGGTCGGGCTTCTCGTCCGCGACCGGCGCCTCTTCGTCGAGGCTCGCCTGGTCGATCAGGCGCAAGAGCGTGATGTCCTTCTCGGCGTTGAGGGGGCTCACCGCAAAGGCGACCCTCAGTCTTCGCCGCGAGCGGGTCAGCGCATCGATGGGAGCGCTCCGCTCGGTCCCCTTCTCGGGCTGAAGGAACGCGCCTCCGGGGAGGATGGCACCGAGGCCGCCTGCCTCCAGCATCTCCGCTGAGGAGCGATAGCCGAAGGCATTGGCGAAGGCGGTATTGGCGTAGGCAAGCGCCCCATGAGCGAGCATGCCGACGGCCGCAGGCATCGCCTCGAGCAGGAGCTTCAAGCCTTGCGGGGTGAGGGTGAGGGCTTCCAGCCCGTTCCCTTCCTCGGCAGGCGGGGTAGAGCCTGGTCCCGGCAGCACGCGGCCCTCGAGCGCGCGCGCAATATGCTCAAGCGCCTCGCGGTCGCCTTCCAACTCTTCAATGCGCCTTTGCGGTCTGAGGTCGGCCATGGGCGGCCCCAATAAGGAACGGGAAGGAGCTCGTTCTGGCGCCTAGGCGCAAGGTTTCAGCTCAGTCATTCGCGCCCCGTCGTCTAAGGTTGGGGCTCTTACTCGACTCATCCACTAAATTTAGGCGAATTCGGTATTTTGCATAGCGCGAAAGCAAAGAAGTTCGTCGGCAAGGCTAAAAAAGTGCTGACACCGACCCTTGCACCCCTTGCCATGTCGCAGCGCAACAATTATATTGCAGTGCAACAAAATATCATCGTGGGCAGCGCTCTGCAAGCATGGGCGCTAAGCCCGCGAGCCCCAGGCGAAACGAGTCCGAGCAAGAGGTGTCATCATGACCAACACATATTCTCCCCAAGCTGCCGCCGAGCAGGC
>DFXC01000145.1:0-327 GCA_002383105.1 Hyphomicrobiaceae bacterium UBA4118 | reverse complement strand
CCCCAAGCTGCCGCCGAGCAGGCGCGCGATAGTTTCCGTCAAGCCGCCAAAGAGTTCGAGAAACTCAAACTCGATACGACCGTGCCCGAGAGCGTCCGCGCCCTCGCCGAGAAAACGGTGAACCAGAGCCGCGAAGCTTACGAGCGCGGCAAGGAGGCATTGGAAGAGGCCTTCGATTCGCTCGAGCGGTCCTTCGACGCCGCGGGGCAGGGCGCCACCGCCTTCAACCGCAAGCTCATCGACCTTGCCCAGCGCAATCTCAATTCCGCCTTCGACCTTGCCAAGAGCCTCGCCGGCGCCAAGAACCTCGGCGAGATCGTCGAGCTG
>DFXC01000160.1:11563-16799 GCA_002383105.1 Hyphomicrobiaceae bacterium UBA4118 | reverse complement strand
GCCGGCGAGCGGCTCGGCTTCCTTCCCGGCGACATGCGTGAGAAGGTCGATCCCTATTTGCGGCCGCTTTACGATGCCCTCTACGACGTGCTGCCGCCTGAGCGGGTCGAGCGCGGGCTCGCCACCGGCGTGATCGAGATTGCGCCGCTCGCCTTCATGCGCGGCCGCACCCTCTCGCACGCCATCATCATTCTCGATGAGGCACAGAACTGCACGCCGATCCAGATCAAGATGTTCCTGACGCGACTCGGCGAAGAGAGCAAGATGATCGTCACCGGCGACCCGACCCAGGTCGACCTGCCTCCCGGCAAGGACTCAGGCCTGGTCGAGGCGATCAGCATCTTGCAGGGCATCGAGGAGATCGACCACATCGCCTTCACCAGGGCCGACGTCGTCCGCCGCGAGCTGGTGGGCAAGATCGTCGATGCCTATGAATCCGCTCCGCTGCGCGGTGAGCGCCATGGCTGACGGTGGCCCTAGTCGCAAGAGTGCCGCACGTTCCTCTGGCTTGAGGCTCGAGGCCGATGTCGTCCGCCATGGAGCGGCTTGGCGACAGGCTGGGGTGACCGCCGCCATGCTTGAGCGGGCGGCGCGCGCCGCCTTCACCGCCGCTCCCCCCGCCCGGCAAGGGACCTATGCGGTCACCATCGTTCTCACTGACGATGAAGAGATGCGAGCGCTGAACCGCACCTGGCGCGGCAAGGATGCGCCGACCAACGTGCTGTCCTTCCCCGCGAGCGACGCGGTGAGCGAGGCCGGGCTCATCGGGGACGTCGTGCTCGCCTATGAGACCACGCACAAGGAAGCGCGCGACGAACGCCTCGTTCTCGCCGACCACGTCTCTCATCTCGTCGTCCACGGCGTGCTGCATCTCCTCGGCTTCGATCACGAGAAGGACGAGGAGGCGGAGCAGATGGAAGATCTCGAAAGGACGGCGCTCGCCTCTCTCGGTATCGCCGATCCCTATGCGGAGCGAGAGGCGCGCGCCGCGGAGGTGTCACCATGAGCAACGCCCCCATCGCCGAGAACGAAGCAGACCCTGAGGAGGCGCGGCCGGCCGACGAGGAGGTTTCCTGGTTCGAGCGTTTGCTTGCGACCTTCGGCCTCGGCGAGGAGCCCGATTTGCGGGTGCTGATCGAGGACGCTCTCGCCCGCAGCAAGAGCGATGCCTTGAGCGGGCAGGAGCGCACCATGCTGCGCCGTATCCTGCGCTTCGGCACGCTCACCGTCGAGGACGTCATGGTGCCGCGCGCCGATATCATCGCGGTCGACGATACCGTCACCGTCGATGAGCTGATGCGCGTGTTCCGCCAGGCTGAGCATTCGCGGGTGCCGGTCTATCGCCAGACGCTCGACGATCCGCGCGGCATGGTGCATATCCGCGACCTGATGTCGTGGATCACCACAGAGGCGGAGGCCGGCGGTAACGGAAGCCTCGACCTCGGCAAGGTCGATCTCAAGCGCACCGTCGCCTCCATCAACATCACCCGCGAGATCCTTTACGTGCCGGACTCGATGTCGGTGCTCGATCTCCTGCTCAAGATGCAGACGACGAGGCTCCATCTCGCCCTTGTCGTCGACGAATATGGCGGCACCGACGGCCTCGTCTCCATCGAGGATCTGGTGGAGGAGGTGGTGGGCGAGATCGCCGACGAGCACGACGTCGAGGACGAGCCGCTGATCAGGTCCGATCCCCGCCTGGGACTTGTCGCCGACGCGCGCACGCCGATCGAAGATCTGGAGAAGCATCTCGCCCTCGAGCTCGTCTCCGGCGAGCAGGAGGAAGACATCGACACGCTCGGCGGCCTCGTCTTCTCCATCGCCGGCCGCATCCCCGCCAGGGGAGAGCTCGTGCGTCATCCGAGCGGCATCGAGTTCGAGGTGCTCGAGGCCGATCCGCGCCGGATCAAGAAGCTCCGCATCCACACCCCTCCGGCGCCGGACGGCGAAAAGCCCGAGAGCGCATAAAGTCGCCCGCCGATCGGCCCGTTTGCAGCGAGGGCACGAGGTCATGAACGTGAAGCCCCCTCGCCCAAGTACGCGCCCAAGTCCTCGTCCAAGTCTTCGGCGCGACACCTCATCCCCCCAGAAAGGTCGGGGCGCGACCGGTGCGCTAACCCAAGTCGTTGTCCACTTGGATCGTGCCGCGACACGGGTGGCCGGCCTCAGAGGCACCCGCCGGGCCGTCTTTACCGTGCTTCTCGGCGTCCTCTCCGTGCTCGCCTTCGCTCCGGTGCATGCCTGGCCCGTTCTGTTCCTCACCTTCGGCGGGCTCGTCTGGCTGCTCGACGGCTGCCATGCGGGTCACTCAAGCCTCGCCCCGAGGCTGAAATGCGCGAGCCTCATCGGGTTCTGGTTCGGCTTCGGCTACTTCCTTGCCGGCCTCTACTGGATTGCCGAGGCCTTCCTGGTGGAGCCCTGGCGCCACGGCTGGATCATCCCCTTCGCCATGACGGCCCTGCCTGGAGGAATGGCCCTCTTCTTTGCGGCCGCCTGCGCCCTTGCCATGCTTCTATGGTTGCCGGGAATAGGCCGCGTCTTCGCTCTGGCCATCGCCTTTGGGCTTGCCGAGTTCGCCCGCGGCCATGTGCTCACCGGGCTCCCGTGGAACCTGGTTGGCTATGGGCTGCTCGGCAACGGGCCCATGATGCAGCTCGCTGCCCTGTTCGGCGTCTATGCCCTGAGCCTCATCGCTGTCCTTGTCTTCGCAAGCCCCGCCGCCATCTCGGCACCCTTGGGCTCAAACCTGGCCGGAGGCACAGGGGCCTTGGCTCTCGCCTCAATCCTCCTCGTTCTGCTCGGACTTGGGGCTCTCTGGGGCGAGCGGCGGCTGGCCAAGGCCGATAGCGGCAGCACCGGTGTTCGGCTGCGCATCGTCCAGGCCGATATCGACCAGGCCAACAAGTGGCGCCCGGAGAACAGCGCCGAGATCTTCAACGACTATCTCGATCTCACCAAGTCGGGCCCCTCAGGCCTCAACGGCATCACGCTCGTCATCTGGCCCGAGACGGCGGTGCCCTTTCTCCTCGACGAATCTTCCGACGCCCTTCTCGCTATCGGCGAGGCGCTGCCCACGGGGACCTCGCTCTTGGCGGGCTCGGCGCGGCTCATCGAGGAACGGGACGCGCAAGGCGAGCTCGTCACCACCCGTATTTATAACAGTCTGCTCGTGATCGACGATACGGGCCGCGTGCTCTCCGGCTACGACAAGATCCACCTCGTCCCGTTCGGCGAGTATCTCCCCTTCCAGGACTTCCTCGAAAGTCTTGGGCTGATGCAGCTGACCGGGGTGCGCGGCGGATTCACCGCCGGAACCGGGCCGCGCGTCTTGCAAATTCCCGGCGCGCCGCCGGCCAGCCCCCTCATCTGCTATGAGATCATCTTCCCCGACGACGTGACCGAGGCCGCGGCAAGGCCGGGCTGGCTCCTCAACATCACCAACGACGCTTGGTTCGGCTCGAGCGCCGGCCCCCACCAGCATTTCCACCAGGCCCAGGTCCGCGCCGTGGAGCAGGGCCTGCCGGTGGCCCGCGCCGCCAATACCGGAATCTCGGCGGTGATCGATCCTTATGGGCGAATTCTCGCCGAGATCGGTCTCGGCGAGAAAGGCGTCATCGATGCGGCCCTGCCCAAAGCGGGCCCGCCGACTCTCTTCGTGCAGTTCGGAACTATTCTCGAAATCTCGGTGCTCGCGCTCGCATTTGCATGCTGGCTCGCCTGCCGCGTGCAACCATTTCGGCCGCACCCGTTAAGATGAATGATGCAAATTTGGGCTGCGGCTCCTGCGTGCTTGACGAGGCTAAACCGCGCCCCTATGACCATTCGCGAAGGGGAGCATTTTCAATTAAGAATATGAGCCAACTTTTTCTTTTTGAACCTCATCATTAATACGAGCGAGCGAATGGCAGGCAAGAAGCCTAACCCCGTTGACACGCATGTCGGAAGCCGGGTGCGATTGCGCCGAATGTTACTTGGCATGAGCCAGGAGCGTCTCGGCGATAGCATGGGACTCACATTTCAGCAGGTGCAGAAATATGAGAAGGGCGTGAACCGCATCGGCGCGAGCCGGCTGTTCCAGATCTCGAAGATCCTCGACGTCCCCGTTCAATTTTTTTTCGAGGAGGCTCCGCATAGCGGCGACGGAAGCCCCGCTCGGGCGGGAATGGCCGAGCCCGATTCCGAAGCCTTCATCCTCGAATTTCTGAATAGCCGTGAAGGGCTCGAGCTGAACCGCGCCTTCGTAAAGATCGGCAGCGCAAAGGTGCGCAAGAGCGTCGTCGATCTGGTGCGGGCCTTGAGCGCCGGCACGGGGGCTCCCTAATTCCAAGCGATGGACAGGCGGGCTTGACCGCCGGCCCCATGGTTTGCGAGAACCGCCCGCGGCCTCCTCGGCCGCTCGGCCTTCCGTTGTTACAGGGGGTGCTCAAGTGTCCCGGGCAAATTACGTCTTCACCAGTGAATCGGTGTCGGAGGGTCATCCCGACAAGGTGTGCGATCGCATCTCCGACGCGGTGGTCGATCTCTATCTCGCCGCCGATCCCTATTCGCGGGTCGCCATCGAGACCCTGGTCACCACCAACCGCATCGTTATGGCGGGCGAGGTGCGCGGGCCGGAGAGCGTGACGCCGGAGCTCATCGAGGAAGCGGCGCGGCGCGCCGTGCGCGAGATCGGTTACGAGCAGAAGGGCTTCCACTGGAAGACCGCCGAGTTCCAATATTATGTGCACGAGCAATCCGCCGACATCGCCCGCGGCGTCGATGCCGACATAGATGCCAAGAAGGAAGAGGGCGCCGGCGATCAGGGCATCATGTTCGGCTTTGCCTGCCGCGAGACCGAGCCGCTCATGCCGGCGCCGATCTTCTATGCCCACCGCATCCTGCACGAGATGGCGAAGGCGCGGCATACCGGCCGCACCCCCGAGCTTGGTCCCGACGCCAAGAGTCAGGTGACCTTGGCATATGAGGACGGCAAGCCGGTGCGCGCCGAAGTGATCGTCGTCTCCACCCAGCATGGCGAGGATGTGAGCCAGCAGCGCGTCAAGGAGATCGTGCGGAGCTTCGCCGACGAGGTGCTGCCGCAGGGCTGGATCAGCCGCGATACCAAATTCTACGTCAATCCCACGGGGCGCTTCGTCATCGGCGGCCCCGACGGCGATGCGGGCGTCACCGGAAGAAAGATCATCGTCGATACCTATGGCGGCGCAGCGCCCCATGGCGGCGGCGCCTTCTCCGGCAA
>DFXC01000160.1:0-11355 GCA_002383105.1 Hyphomicrobiaceae bacterium UBA4118 | reverse complement strand
CAGCCGCCTACGCCGCGCGCTATCTTGCCAAGAACGTGGTGGCGGCAGGGCTCGCCGACCGCTGCACGCTGCAGGTCTCCTATGCCATCGGCGTCTCGCAGCCGCTGTCGCTCTATGTGGATCTGCATGGCACGGGCTCGATCGCCGAGGAAAAGCTCGAACGAGCGCTCCGGCAGGTCATGGATCTCAGCCCGCGCGGCATCAGGGAGCATCTTGGCCTTTCGCGCCCGATCTACGAGCGCACGTCGTCTTACGGTCATTTCGGACGGCAGCCCGACAATGACGGCGGCTTCTCCTGGGAGCGTCTGGACCTGGTCGAGCCGATCCGCGCCGAGCTGACCTGACCTGACCTAAGCGGGTCTCTCGTGCTGAGACGAGCCGTCTCGAAGCATGAGGCCCGATCATCAATGACCGAGACACGACCGCTCAGGTCCTATGGCAGGCGCAAGGGCAAGCCCTTGAGCGCGCGCAAGGGGCGCCTCATCGAGGAGCTGCTGCCGCGCCTCCGTCTCGATTTCGGCAAGCCTGCTCCCGGCCGCTTGCAGGACCTGTTCCCCGTCCCGGTCAAAGAGGTTTGGCTCGAGATCGGCTTCGGCTCCGGCGAGCACCTCCTGTGGCAAGCGGAGCGCCACAAAGACCTTGGCTTCATCGGCTGCGAGCCCTTCGTCAATGGGCTCGCGACCCTGCTTGGCGCGGTCGAGAGCCAAGGGCTTACGAACATCCGCGTCCATGATGGCGATGCGCGCGAGGCGCTTCCCTGGCTTCCCGATCGCTCGGTCGCGCGCGGCTTCATTCTGTTCCCCGACCCTTGGCCGAAGAAGCGGCAGCTGAAGCGGAGGCTCATCTCCCCCGCCACCATTAAGGAGCTCGCGCGCGTGCTCGCGCCGGGCGCCGAGCTCAGATTTGCCAGCGACAGCGGCGACTATGCTGCGCAGGTGCTCCTTCTTATGCGCCAGAACGGCGAATTCGACTGGCTTGCCGAGCGGGTAAGCGATTGGCGGGAGCGCCGCGCCGACTGGCCCGAGACCCGCTACGAGCGTAAGGCCTTGAGCGAGGGGCGGAAGCCTGTCTATCTCAGCTTCAGGCGGCTCTAACCCCGGAGGGCGGAATGCGCGTGGTGGTGTTGGCTTTGACGATCGTGCTGGCGCCAGCCGTGGCACTGGCCGGGACCGGTATTGTCGCCGCCTGCTACAAGGACTGCGAGAACGCGACCCATTCCAACCCCCAATATAAAGCCTGTCTTGCCCGCGCCGCCGACAAGGCCGATGCCGCACTCAACCAGGCCTACAAAACATTGCAGGACAAGATCCGCGCCGCGGCCAAGGACATGGGGCAGCCCGCCGACACCCATCTTGAGGATCTGAAGAGCTCGCAGAAATATTGGATCACCTTCCGCGACGCGAATTGCACGCTCGAAGACAATCTTGCCTTCGGCGGCACGGCGATCGGCGGCAACTACTCGTCCTGCCTGTGCGCGCTGAGCTATGAGCGCATCGACGATTTCGCCCGTATCGGCGCCCAGGTCCTGGGCGAGCCGTAAGCGCTAAGGGGCGGCCCTCGCCCCTTTGAGGGTCCCCGAAGCGCTTGAAACCTCGGAAAAAGCTCGTATATTACCGGCGAACTCATGATTGGTTTTGATCAGGAGTGGGCTTGCCGCCCGCTCCTTTTTGTTAGGCACATCGCTTCCTCGCCTTGCCCGAGGGTTCACGGCCGCAATCGATGTCGAGCCCTGCCGCCAACGCCGATCGCCGCTTCGCCCACGAGACGGGACCGGCGCGGGCGATCGCCGACCTCGCCGAGCCCGTGCTCGAGGAGCTCGGCTTCCGTTTGGTGCGGGTCAAGGTCTCGGGACGCGATGGAGGCACGGTGCAGATCATGGCCGAGCGGCCGACGGGCGGAATGACCGTGGAGGATTGCGCGCTGATCAGCCGAAGGCTGTCGCCGGTGCTGGATACCTACGATCCGATCCCGGGACAATATCGTCTCGAGGTGTCCTCTCCCGGCATCGACCGGCCGCTGGTGCGCCCGAGCGACTTCGCGTTATGGGCGGGTCATGAAGCCAAGGTAGAGCTGAAGGAGCTGGTCGACGGACGCAAGCGCTTCAAGGGCGTGATCGAGGGCGTGGTCAAGGACGAGGCGCGCCTCAAAATCGAGCTCGAAGGCAAGGCCGACCCGGTGGTGATCGGCCTTCCCTTCTCGCTCATCAGCGAGGCGAAGCTCGTGGCCGGCACGGAGAGCTTCAAGGCCGATCTTTCGGGCAAGAAGCCCCCACACTGAGATGAGCGCGGGAGCGCGCGCGAGCGCGGCCCCGCAAGACCGTAACGATTGGAGGCAATGACGATGGCTCAGGCAGGCGTAAGCGCCAACAGGCTGGAGCTCCTGCAGATCGCTGACGCGGTCGCGCGCGAGAAGTCGATCGACCGCCAGGTGGTCATCACCGCCATGGAGGACGCGATCCAAAAGGCCGCAAAATCCCGCTATGGCAGCGAGAACGAGATCAAGGCCGAGGTCGATCCCAAGACCGGCGAGATCAGGCTCGCCCGGCTGCTCGAAGTGGTCGAGGCGGTCACCATGGAGGCGACCCAGATCTCGCTCGAGGAGGCCCGCCGACGCAATCCTGCGGCCCAGGTCGGCGACTTCATCGCCGAGCCCCTGCCCCCGCTCGATTTCGGCCGGGTGGCGGCGCAGAACGCAAAGCAGGTGATCGTGCAGAAGGTGCGCGAGGCCGAGCGCGAGCGCCAATATGACGAGTACAAGGACCGCGTCGGCGAGATCGTCAACGGCATCGTGAAGCGGGTCGAGTACGGCAATGTCATCGTCGATCTCGGCCGCGCCGAGGCCATCGTGCGTCGCGACGAGACGCTGCCGCGCGAGAACTTCCGCTATGGCGACCGCATCCGCGCCTTCGTCTATGACGTGCGCCGCGAGCAGCGCGGGCCCCAAATCTTCCTCTCGCGCACGCATCCGGAGTTCATGGCCAAGCTGTTCGCGCAGGAGGTGCCCGAGGTCTACGAGGGCATCGTCACCATCAAGTCGGTGGCGCGCGATCCCGGCAGCCGCGCCAAGATCGCCGTGGTGTCGCGCGACGCCTCGATCGATCCTGTCGGCGCCTGCGTTGGCATGCGCGGCAGCCGCGTCCAGGCGGTGGTCAACGAGCTGCAAGGCGAGAAGATCGACATCATCCAATGGTCGCCCGACGCGGCGACCTTCATCGTCAACGCGCTGGCGCCGGCCGAAGTGGTAAAGGTCGTGCTCGACGAGGACGCCGAGCGCATCGAAGTGGTCGTACCGGACCCGCAACTGTCGCTGGCCATCGGCCGCAAAGGACAGAATGTGAGGCTCGCGTCTCAGCTCACCGGCTGGGACATCGATATCATGACCGAGGCCGCAGAATCGGAGCGCCGCCAGGCCGAGTTCACCGAGCGCTCGGCGACGTTCATGGAGGCGCTCGACGTCGACGAGGTGATCGCCCAGCTCCTCGCCTCTGAGGGCTTCTCCTCGGTCGACGAGGTGGCCTTCGTCGAGCCGTCGGAGATCGCCTCGATCGAAGGCTTCGACGAGAACACCGCCGCCGAGATTCAAACGCGCGCGCGCGAGCATCTGGAGAAGATCGAGGCCGAGCTTGACGCCAAGCGCCGGGCGCTCGGCGTCGCCGACGAGCTTGCCGAGGTCCCCGGGCTCACCACGGCGATGCTGGTCACCCTCGGCGACAAGGGCGTCAAGACCGTCGAGGACCTCGCCGACTGCGCCACCGACGACCTCGTCGGCTGGAACGAGCGCAAGGACAAGGACACGATCCACCATGAGGGCATGCTAGACGGCTTCAGCCTGAGCCGGCAGCAGGCCGAGGATCTGATCCTCGCTTCCCGCGTCAAGGTGGGGTGGATCGAGGAATCCGCACTTGCTCCGGAGCCTGAGGACGGCGAGGGCGAAGGCGGCACGGCTCCCGATGCCGGCACCCCTTCGGGGGACGAGACTACCCTCGGCGCAGGCAACTGATGAGCCCGGCAGGAGATTTGACGTTTGAGGCAAGCGGCGGCGGAGCAAGAACGCGAGCAGGATGAAGAGGCGGGTAGCGTCCGCCGCTGCGCTCTGACGCGTGCCCGCCGGCCCAAGGACGAGCTGATCCGCTTCGTGCTCGGCCCCGACGGCGTGGTCGTCCCGGATATCAAGGAAAAGCTGCCTGGCCGGGGGGTATGGCTGACCGCGGCGCACGATAAGGTCGCCGACGCCGGAAAGCGCAACGTCTTCAAGAGGGCGCTCAAGGCGGAAGCCAAGGTACCCGAAGGGCTGGCGGCCCAAGTCGACAGGCTTCTCGCCGATGCCGCCCTTTCCGCTCTGGCCCTTGCCAACAAGGCCGGCGAGGCCGTGTTCGGCACCGCCAAGATCGAGGAGGCCATCGCCAAGGGCCGGGTTCTCGCCCTTATTCATGCGCGGGAAGCGGCGGAAGACGGGTGCCGCAAGCTCGACGGCAAATTGCGCGGAATGAGGGGTGAAACGCCGGTTCCGGCAGTGAGTGCGTTCACCGCGGATGAATTGGGTTTGGCATCAGGTCGGACAAATGTGATACATGCTGCGCTAATCCAGGGCGGAGCGGCTCTTAGGTTCCTCGCGGCGGCCTCGCGCGTAGAGCGCTACCGCAAGGGCAGCGCCGCATTCGCAAGCTTGAATGGATCGGACACGGACAAAGAATGAGTGAGACGAACGAGACCGAAGGCAAGACCGCTCGCGGCGGGAGCAAGATGACGCTCAACGTGCGCCGGACCGTGGAGTCCGGCCATGTGCGCCAGAGCTTCAGCCATGGGCGCTCCAAGTCCGTCGTGGTCGAGAAGAAGAAGCGGCGGGTGATGGGTTCGGGCGCGGCACCTCAACTCATCGAGGAGCCGGCGCCGAAGCCCGCACCACGCGTGGCAGAGGTCCCCCCCAAGCCTCAGCCCGAGGAGCCGCGTCCCCGAGGTCTTGTGCTCCGCCAGCTTTCCGATGACGAGAAGGACGCGCGCACGCGCGCGCTGATCGATTCTCGCCAACGCGAGGCCGATGAGCGCGCCAAGGCCGAGCAGGCCGCCGTGGTCGAGGTGGTCACGCTAGAGCAGCGGACGAAAGAGCTCAAAGACGCCGAGGAGCGCAAGCTCAAAGAGGACGCAAGACACGAGGCCGAGGCTAAGGCTCGCAAAGTCGGCGAGGAGACCGTCCGCAAGCACCTCCTGAAAGAGGAGGTGGAAGAACCTGCCCGCTCGCCCGACGCCCGCCACAAGAAGAGCCCCGTCGCCCCACGGCGCGGTGAGGAGCGCCGCGTGCGCGGGCGCCTCACCATTACCAACGCCCTCGACGAGGAGCAGCGCCAGCGCAGCCTTGCCTCGCTGAAGCGCCGCCAGGAGCGCCAGAAAAAGCAGATCACGGGACCGCTGGCACAGCAGAAAATCCAGCGCGACGTCGTGGTGCCCGAGGTCATTACCATTCAGGAGCTCGCCAACCGCATGGCCGAGCGCGGCGTCGACGTCATCAAGTTCCTGATGCGGGACGGTGAGATGCGCAAGATCACCGATGTGATCGACGCCGACACCGCCCAGCTCGTCGCCGAGGAATTCGGGCATACGGTCAGGCGGGTCTCCGAGGCCGACGTCGAGGAAGGCTTCATCGGCGAGGAAGATCACTCCGAGGACCTCCAGCCGCGCGCGCCGATCGTCACCATCATGGGTCATGTCGATCACGGCAAGACTTCGTTGCTCGACGCCATCCGCACCACCAATGTCGTCAGCCAAGAGGCCGGCGGCATCACCCAGCATATCGGCGCCTATCAGGTGGTGACGCCGCTCGGTAACAAGATCACGTTCATCGACACCCCGGGCCACGAGGCCTTCACCGCCATGCGCCAGCGCGGCGCTCAGGTGACCGACATCGTGGTGCTGGTGGTGGCCGCCGACGACGGGGTCAAGCCGCAGACGATCGAAGCCATCAATCATGCCAAGGCCGCCGGCGTTCCGATGATCGTGGCCATCAACAAGATCGACAAGCAAGGCGCCGACCCGCAGCGCGTGCGCACTGAACTGCTCAGCCAGGAAATCGTGGTGGAGAGCCTCGGCGGCGACACGCTGGAGATCGAGGTCTCGGCGTTGAAGAAGACGGGCCTCGACAAGCTGCTCGAAGCCATCGCGCTGCAGGCCGAGGTGCTTGAGCTCACCGCCAATCCCGATCGCGCCGCAGAAGGCGTGATCGTCGAGGCCAAGCTCGAGCGCGGACGCGGCCCCGTAGGCACGGCGCTGATCCAGCGCGGAACGCTGCATCTCGGCGATCTCGTCGTGGCGGGCTCGGCCTATGGCCGCGTTCGCGCGCTGATCAACGAGCTCGGCGAGCAGGTGGCAAGCGCCGGCCCCTCGGTCCCCGTCGAGGTGCTCGGCTTCGACAGCGCGCCAGAAGCGGGCGACCAGTTCGCCGTGGTGGAGAACGAAGCCCGGGCGCGCGAGATCACCGATTACCGCATGCGCGAGCGGCGCAAGCGCTTGGCCGTGGCCGGTCAGCGCGGTTCGCTCGAGCAGATGATGAACAATCTGAAGATCGCCGGCGCCAAGGAGTTCACGCTCCTCGTCAAAGGTGACGTGCAGGGCTCGGTCGAGGCCATCGTTGCCGCGCTCGACAAGATGGGGACCGACGAGGTCAGGGCCCGCATCATCCATGCCGGCGTCGGCGGCATCACCGAGTCCGATGTCGGGCTCGCCGCGACGTCGGGCGCCGTGGTGCTCGGCTTCAACGTGCGCGCCAATTCGCAGGCCCGCGAGGCGGCCGAACGCGACGGCGTCGAGATTCGCTATTACGCCGTGATCTACGACCTGGTCGACGAGGTGAAGCAGGCCATGTCGGGCCTGCTCGCGCCCACACGGCGCGAGACCTTCCTCGGCAATGCCGAGATTTTGGAGGTGTTCACCATTTCCAAGGTGGGTAAGGTCGCCGGCTGCCGCGTCACCGAGGGCAAGGTCGAGCGCGGCGCCCATGTGCGACTGATCCGCGATAACGTGGTGATCCACGAAGGCAAGCTTTCGACCTTGAAGCGCTTCAAGGACGAGGTGCGCGAGGTGATCGCCGGCCAAGAATGCGGCATGGCGTTCGAGGGCTACCAGGACATGCGGCCTGGCGACGTCATCGAGTGCTTCGAGGTCGAGCACGTCCAGCGCACGCTCTGAGACAAACGGTGACGAGGCCGATCGAAGTGCGACGGCTCAACTCTGCCGACGCCCCGCGGATGCGCAGCATCGTGGCGATGCTGCCGCCGCCTGAATGGCGCGGTGAGAATATCCCGAGACGTGCTCATTTCGCACGCGCGCTGGCCGACCCGGCGGTCTACGTGTTTGCCGCCTTCGAGGGCGAGCGCCCGGCCGGCTTCGTGTCGGCCTATCGCTTTCCGTCGCTGACCGAGGAATGCGATCTCGTCTACATTTATGACGTCTACGTGGCACCTGCCGACCAGGCGAGCGGCGTCGGGCGCCGGCTGATGGAGAGCGTCATTGCCGCGTGCCGGCGGGACGGCGCGACAGAGGCCTGGGTCGGCACGGATTTGGACAACCAAGCGGCGCAGCGTCTCTTCATGTCGGCCGGCGCCACGGGGGCCGGCCAGGACTATGTCCAGTTCGAGTTCGATCTGGCAGCTGCGGGCGGGGAGGAGAAAGCATGACGCGGGCAAAGCCGGCTTCCGCCAGGGCGCCCAGTCAGCGCCAGCTGAAAGTGGGCGAGCTGATCCGGCACGCTCTATCGGAGATCTTCACGCGCGGGGAGATCGTCGATGCCGTCTTGAGCCGGTACTCGCTCACCGTGCCCGAGGTGCGCATGACGCCAGACCTCAAGCTCGCCACGGTCTATGTCTTCCCGCTCGGCGGCGAGGGGGCGAGCGAGGCGGTTGCCCATCTCGACAAGCACAAGCGTTTCCTGCGCGGCGAGGTGGCGAAGCGTGTCAGCATGAAATTCATGCCAGAGCTCCGCTTCAAGATCGATACCTCCATCGAGACCTCGCGGCGCATCGACGAGCTGCTGGCCTCACCCAAGGTCGCCCGCGACCTCGACCTCGACGACTAGCGCACCCTAGAACAAGCGAGACGGCGATGGCGCGGCGGCGCAAAGGCTTACCCGTTCATGGCTGGCTCATCTTCGACAAGCCGCAAGGCATGACCTCGACGCAGGCCGTGTCGCGGGTGAAGCGGCTTTACGACGCGGCGAAGGCGGGGCATGCCGGCACGCTCGATCCGCTCGCCACCGGCGTGCTGCCGATCGCGCTCGGCGAAGCGACCAAGACCGTGCCGTTCGTGGTCGAGGGAAGCAAGGACTACCGCTTCACGGTCCGCTTCGGCGCCGAGACCGATACCGACGATGCCGAGGGTTCTGTGGTGGCGACGAGCGACACCCGGCCGACCCGCGCCGAGATCGAGGCGGCCCTCCCCCACTTCACTGGCGAGATCATCCAAGTGCCGCCGCGCTTCTCGGCGCTGAAGGTCGATGGCGCGCGCGCCTACGATCTCGCCCGCGAGAAGGAGGAGTTCGAGCTCGCGCCGCGCCGCGTGTCGATTGCGCGGCTGGAGCTCATCGCCCACCCCGATCAGGACCATGGCGTGATCGAGGCAAGTTGCGGCAAGGGCACCTATGTGCGGGCGCTGGCGCGCGACCTCGGCCGGGAGCTCGGCGCGCTCGGCCACGTCGAGGCCTTGCGCCGCACCCGCGTCGGCACCTTTGGCGAGGAGCGCGCGGTCTCGCTCGCCATGCTCGAGCAACTTGACGAGGGTCCGGCCGGCCGCGAGGCCCTTGCCGGCGTGCTTCTGCCGGTCGAGACGGCGCTCCACGACATCCCCGCCCTCGTCATCAGCGGTTCCGACGCGGCTAGGCTCCGGCGGGGCCAGCCGGTATTGTTGCGCGGACGGGATGCGCCAATTTTCAATGGGACAGTCTACGCCACGTCGCGTGGCACGCTGGTCGCCCTCGGCGAGGTGAGCGAGGGCGAACTCAAGCCGCGACGCATCTTCAATCTGCCCTGCTGAAACAGGGACATTCTAGGGAGGACTGAACGACAAGGGTCTTAATAACCGCAATAGCGTTGCTCTTTTGCGTAAACTTGGCGGCGGCGGCCACCGGGGACCGCTGCAAGGTGACCGACCCGACGGGCACGCCGCTCAACGTGCGCAGCGGCCCCAATGGGAAGATCACCGGCACGCTCGCCAACGGCGCGCTCGTCTCAATCACGGAATACGCGGACGATGCCAACGGGAAGCCCTGGGTGGATGTTGCCGACTACAAGACGAAGAAGGTAATCGGCTGGGTTTTCCGCGAATTCGTCTCCTGCTTCTGACGGGCGGCCCCGCCCAGCAAATTCCGCTGGCCTCGCGCCGGATAATCCCTATATTGCAGCCCTTGCGCGGGCGCCGTTTTACGGCCCGCACGCGCATTGAGCCGACCGTGCTGGACGACATCCCGGCCCGGCCCTGACAAAACCCCTAACAGCAAGGATCATCCGATGTCGATCAGCGCTGAGCGCAAGCAAGAGCTCATCAAGGAATACGCGACCAAGTCCGGCGATACCGGATCGCCGGAGGTTCAGGTCGCCATCCTGACCGAGCGGATCACCAATCTCACCGAGCATTTCAAAACGCACGGTAAAGACAATCATTCGCGCCGGGGGCTGCTCAAAATGGTCAGCCAGCGGCGCCGGCTGCTCGATTACGTCAAGTCCACCGACGCGGACCGTTACCAGAAGCTCATCAACCGGTTGGGCATCCGCCGGTGACAGCCATCCTCATGGCGAGCCATCGCGCGGTCGAGCTTGCGCATTACCGAACGGGCCAGCCCTCCGCCATCAGGCGGCTGGAGCGGCCTTATCCTTCCCTAAGCATTGGGACACCAACATGTTTCAGAAACACACCGTAGAAATCGAATGGGCGGGACGCCCGCTCAAGCTTGAAACCGGCCGTATCGCGCGCCAAGCCGATGGCGCCGTGCTTGCCACCTATGGCGGGACGAGCGTTCTCGCTACCGCCGTCGCCGCCAAGGAGCCCCGGGCCGGCATCGACTTTTTCCCGCTGACCGTGAACTACCAGGAGAAGACCTTCGCCGCGGGCAAGATTCCCGGCGGCTATTTCAAGCGCGAAGGGCGCCCGACCGAGAAGGAAACCCTGACCTCGCGCCTGATCGACCGGCCGATCCGGCCGCTATTCGCCTCAGGCTTCAAGAACGAGACGCAGGTCATCGCCACCGTGCTCTCCCACGACATGGAGAATGACCCCGACGTGGTGGCGATGGTCGCCGCCTCTGCCGCGCTTACCCTGTCCGGCATCCCCTTCTTGGGCCCGATCGGCGCGGCGCGCGTGGGCTATATCGCCGGCAAATACGTGCTCAACCCGATGATCGACGAGATGCCCGAAAGCGCGCTCGACCTCGTCGTGGCCGGCACCGCCGACGCCGTGCTGATGGTCGAATCGGAAGCCAAGGAATTGCCCGAGGACATCATGCTCGGCGCCGTAGTGTTCGGGCAGAAGCAGTTCCAGCCCGTGCTCGACGCCATCGTCAAACTCGCCGAGCGCGCCGCCAAGGAGCCCTGGGAGCTGAAGACCAAGGACGACACGACGGAGATCGTGGCGCGCGTGCGCGAGCTCGGGGAGAGCGGGTTGCGCGAGGCCTACATGATCGCCGCCAAACAGGAGCGCCGCGATCGCGTGGCAGCGGTCAAGGAGAAGGTGGTGGCCGCGCTGGTTCCGGCGGATGACGACGGAGCGATGGCCGCGAAGGTGGCAGGCGCCTTCAAGGAGGCCGAGAAGGACGTCGTCCGCTCGAGCATCCTCAATACCAAGAGGCGCATCGACGGGCGCGACCTGACAACGGTCAGACCGATCGTGTGCGAGGTCGGCATCCTTCCCCGCACCCATGGCAGCGCGCTCTTTACCCGGGGCGAGACCCAGGCTCTCGCCGTCGCCACGCTCGGCACCGGCGAGGACGAGCAATATGTCGATGCGCTCCAGGGCACCTACAAAGAGACCTTCATGCTGCATTACAACTTCCCGCCTTATTCGGTCGGCGAGGTTGGCCGCATGTCGTCGCCCGGCCGGCGTGAGATCGGTCACGGCAAGCTCGCTTGGCGCGCCATCCATCCCGTGCTCCCGGACCGCGAGAGCTTTCCCTACACTATCCGCATCGTGTCGGAGATCACCGAGTCGAACGGCTCCTCCTCCATGGCCACGGTGTGCGGCTCCTCACTCGCCATGATGGACGCCGGCATTCCGCTCAAGCGGTCGGTCGCCGGCATCGCCATGGGCTTGATCAAGGAGGATGCGGGCTTCGCCGTGCTGTCGGACATCCTCGGCGACGAGGACCATCTCGGCGACATGG
>DFXC01000168.1:3457-3631 GCA_002383105.1 Hyphomicrobiaceae bacterium UBA4118 | reverse complement strand
TGCTCGAGCACTCGATCTACACCGTCGCCTCTCCGGAAGCCGCTGCCTCGATCCTGTGGAAGGATTCCACGCGCGCCATGGACGCGGCCACCAACATGAAAATCACGGCCCAGGACCTGCTCAGGCTCGGCATCGTCGATGGAATCATCCCCGAGCCGATCGGCGGCGCCCACC
>DFXC01000168.1:0-3189 GCA_002383105.1 Hyphomicrobiaceae bacterium UBA4118 | reverse complement strand
CGAGCCGATCGGCGGCGCCCACCGGGATGGGGTGGAGGTGGTGCGGGCCACGGGCGCCACCATCCTCAAGGCTCTCGCCGAATTCGACGCCCTCACCCGCGAGGAGATTCGCCAGGATCGGCGCGAAAAATTCCTGTCTATGGGTCGGTCGAGCTGACGGCTAAGCCCAAAAAAGCGCCATTTTTTTAGTCCACATGGACGGCCAGCAGGCTTATAATATGGCCAATCGGGAGGTGCCGAAGCGCCGGCGCCTCGGCAGAAGCGCTAAACTTCGCCTTAACCTCTCAAGCTCGATCTTGGCCGAGGTGCGCAAGGGGCACTCGCGTATGCTTCGTTCAAGAGGGATCACGGCCGTAATCGCGGCGTGCGTGGTGGCTTTGGTCGCCGCGCTGGCTGGCTGTGGCCAGTTCTCGCCGCCCTACATGAAGCCGCTCTCCGCTCAGACCCAGGCGCTTCTTGCCGAGAAGGGGATGACCGAAGATTCGCCCGTTCTCATCCGCATCTTCAAGGCCGAGTCAGAGCTCGAAGTGTGGAAGGCAAAGGACGACGGGCGCTTCTACCTGTTCAAGACCTATCCGATTTGCAGCTATTCCGGAGATCTCGGCCCCAAGGTTTCGCAGGGCGACCGGCAGGCGCCGGAAGGGTTCTATCTCGTCTCGCTCGATCAGATGAACCCACGCAGCAAATACCACCTCTCCTTCAATATCGGCTTCCCCAACGCCTATGACCGCGCCTATGGCCGCACCGGCCAGGACATCATGGTGCATGGCGACTGCACCTCGGCGGGCTGCTATGCGATGACCGACGGCGTGGTCGAGGAGATCTTCATCCTTGCGCGCCAGGCGCTCGAGGGCGGGCAGGCGGCGTTCCAGATCCAGGCCTATCCATTCCGCATGACGGCGGCCAAGATGGCGGCGCATAAGGACGACCAGTGGTACGATTTCTGGAAGAACCTGAAAGAGGGCTACGACTATTTCGAGATCAGCCACCTGCCGCCCAAGATCGAGGTCTGCGACAAGCACTATCTGGTCAACGCCGCCTTCGTGAATCGCGCGGCCAGGGCCGATCCGAGCGGCGCTTGCCCGGCCTTTGAGAGGCTGCCGGTGTCGCGTGCCCCGGCCCAGCAGGAGGCCGCGGCCAAGCCCAAACCCGCACCGATCAAAGGCTATTCCGCCTCTCTCACCAAGCCGCTCGGCAGCATCTTGCGCTTGAGCTTCGGACCGTCGAAGCCGGCCGATCGCGCCTTCACCCTTGGGCCGGCGACGCCGACGGTCGGAAAGTAGCAGAAGCCGGAACCAGACGTCTGAAATTGAACTTCAGAGTCGTGCTATCTGGGTGCTGAGCTCTGAAGGTCCTAAGGTGCGCGCTCTCACACTCATCCTCATCGTGGCGCTGATCGGCGCTGGCTTCTATCTGCTCACGCCAGCGGGGAGGCAGCTTCTCGACCGCGCGCGCATCACGATGACGCGCTGGGACAATCAGTCCCGCTACCGGTCAGGCCAGCCGTTGCCCGGGACGCCCGACCTGGCCCGCCTCGATGAGAGGCTTGCCGCGCACGGCGTGAAGCGCGGCGTGCCGGTGGTGGTGCGCATCTTCAAGCTCGAGTCGGAGCTCGAGCTTTGGGTCGAGAAGGACGGACGCTTCGTCCGCTTCGCCACCTATCCGGTCTGCCTCTGGTCGGGGCGGCTCGGCCCTAAGGTGAGAGAGGGCGACCGGCAGGCGCCCGAGGGCTTCTATACGGTGGCGGCCGAGCAGCTCAATCCTGACAGCCGCTGGCACCGCGCCTTCAATCTCGGTTTTCCCAATGCCTTCGACCGGGCGAACGGGCGGAACGGCTCGTTCATCATGGTGCATGGCGGCTGCTCCTCAATCGGCTGCTTTGCCATGACCAATCAAGTGGTGGACGAGCTGTGGCAGTTCGTGACGGCGGCGCTCGACCAAGGCGAGGAGAGGGTGCCTGTGCACGTGTTTCCGTTCCGCATGACCGACCGCAATGTCGCGGCACGCCGGGGCACGAGGTGGGAGGGTTTCTGGGCCGACCTGAAAAGGGGCTACGACCTGTTCGAGGCGCGCCACGTGCCCCCGGTGGTCAGCGTGTGCAAGGGCCGCTACGTGTTCGAGCCGGGAAGCACGGAGACCGTCGGGCGTGCCGTCGAGGAGCGCTGCCCGCCGGAGGTCGCCGGCAACTAAGTGTAGGTGCCGTGGCAGTGCTTGTATTTCTTGCCCGAGCCGCACGGGCAGAGTGCGTTCCGCTGCACCTTGCCCCAGGTCGAAGGATCGGCCGGGTTTGCACCGCCGACTTTCTTCACGCGGGCGCCTTTGGCCGCGCCCCGTCCATTGCCGCCGCCATTGGCGGTCTCAAGGGCGAACTCGTCCTCGCCGGTGTTCGGATCGAAGTGATGCACTTCCATGGGCGGAAGCTCGGCCGGCTCGAGCGGCGGGGCTTCCTCCTGCCGCGCAAGCTCGACATGCATGAGCTGGCCGGTTACGCCCTCGCGGAGCCTGGTGAGCATGTGCTCGAACAGGGTGAAGCTCTCGTTCTTGTACTCGTTCAAGGGATCGCGCTGGCCGTAGCCGCGCAGCCCGATGACCTGGCGCAGGTGCTCGAGGGTGACGAGGTTCTCGCGCCACAGACCGTCCAGCGTCTGCAACAGCACCGCCCTCTCGATCTGGCGCAGGATCTGGGGACCGAAATTCGCGGCCTTCTGGGCGGTCTTCTCGTCGGCGGCCTTGATCAGCCGCTCATGAAACTCCGTCTCGCCGATGCCTTCTTCCGCCGCCCAATCGGCAAGCGGCAAGTCGAGGCCGAAGATGTTCTGCATCGCCTCTTTCATGGTCGCGATGTCCCACTGCTCGGCATAGGACTTCTCGGGGATGCTGGCGGTAACGAGGTCGTCGATGACGTGATGGCGCATGTCGGCGATGGTCTCGCTCAAATCGGCATCGCTTAAGAGCTCGCGGCGCTGCTCGAAGATCGCCTTGCGCTGATCGTTCATCACGTTGTCGTATTTGAGCAGGTTCTTGCGGATGTCGAAGTTGCGCGCCTCGACCTTGGCTTGTGCCTTCTCAAGGGCCTTGTTGATCCAGGGATGGACGATGGCCTCGTCCTCCTTCAGCCCGAGCGCCTGGAGCATGCCGTCCATCCGCTGCGAGCCGAAAATGCGCATCAGGTCGTCCTCGAGCGAGAGG
>DFXC01000133.1:6928-12690 GCA_002383105.1 Hyphomicrobiaceae bacterium UBA4118 | reverse complement strand
AGGATCAGCGCCGA
Source organism: Hyphomicrobiaceae bacterium UBA4118 (assembly GCA_002383105.1). Taxonomy (GTDB): domain Bacteria; phylum Pseudomonadota; class Alphaproteobacteria; order Rhizobiales; family Methyloligellaceae; genus Methyloceanibacter. The sequence goes on along the minus strand of DFXC01000133.1, from coordinate 12,676 downwards.
GACGGGCGTGGGGCCCTCCAGGGCGTCGGGAAGCCAGGTGTGCAGCAGGAACTGCGCCGACTTGCCCATGGCACCCATGAACAGGAGCAAGCAGATGAGTGTCAGCGCGTCGATCTGCATCCCGAGAAACTCCATGGTCTTGCCGACCTGGTCGGGGACCGAGGCGAACACAGTGTCGTATTGGATGGAGTTGAACAGGGTGAAGACGGCGAAGATGCCGAGCGCGAAGCCGAAATCGCCGACGCGGTTGACGATGAAGGCCTTGATGGCGGCGGCGTTGGCTGCGGGCTTGTGATACCAGAAGCCGATGAGGAGGTAGCTCATCAAACCGACGCCCTCCCACCCGAAAAAGAGCTGCAGGAAATCGTCGGCCGTCACCAGCGCCAGCATGGCGAAGGTGAAGAGCGAGAGAAAAGCGAAGAAGCGCGGCCGGTGCGGGTCCTCCTCCATGTAGCCGACGGAATAGAGATGCACGAGGCCTGAGACCGTGGTGACCACCACGAGCATCACGGCGGTGAGCGTGTCGATGCGGAGCGACCAGGCGGATTTGAGGGCGCCCGAATCGATCCAGCGCACAAGCTCGATCCGCTCCTCCTGGCCCTGAAGCGCCACCTGGTAGAAGGCGATAAAGGAGAGCAGCATTGTGATCAGCACCAGCGTCGTGGTGACGACCTCCGAGGCGCGAGCGCCGACGAGGCGGCCGAATAGCCCTGCGAAGATCGCGCCAAGCAGCGGGAGGAAGACGATTGCCTGATACATCGCGGGTCTTAGGTCAGCCCTGGAGCAGGTCGATTTCGGCAACGTCGATGGTGCCGCGGTTGCGGAAATAGACGACGACGAGGGCAAGCCCGATTGCCGCCTCGGCGGCAGCGACCGTGAGCACGATCAGCGCATAGACCTGGCCTACCAGATCGCCATGGAAGGAGGAGAAGGCGACGAGATTGATGTTCACCGCAAGCAACATCAGCTCGATGGACATCAAAATGACGATGACGTTCTTGCGATTTAGGAAGATGCCGAAAATCCCGAGGGTGAACAGGATGGCGGCGACGGTGAGGTAGTGGGACAGCCCGACGGTCACGACAGCCCCCTCCCCGATTCGACCTCGACCACCTCGACGGCCATCTCGCGCGTGCGGCCGACTTGTGCGGCGACCGACTGCCGCCGCACGTCTCGCTTATGCTGGAGGGTCAGCACGATGGCGCCGATCATGGCAACCAGCAGGATGAGACCGGCGGCCTCAAACAGATAGACGTAGCGGGTATAGAGGATCAGGCCGAGGGCCTCGGTGTTGGTCACGTCCGAAGCAGGAGGCGTGGGCGCTTGCGCGACGATGTCGGGGGCCGTGATCCAGGCGCCGACGATGAAGATGAGCTCAACCAGGAGCAGAATGCCGATGGTGGCGCCGATCGGCAGATATTTGAGGAAGCCGGCGCGGAGGACGGCGAAGTCCACATCGAGCATCATCACCACGAACAGGAACAACACGAGCACGGCGCCGACATAGACCACCACCAGGATCATGGCGAGGAACTCGGCGCCGAGCAGCACGAACAGGCCGGCGGCGTTGAAGAAGGCGAGGATCAGGAACAGCACGGCGTGCACAGGATTCTTCACGGAAATGACCATGAAGGCCGCGCCCACGCAGAGGATGGCGAAGAGATAGAAGAACAGTGCGCTTAGCATGCAGACTTCTTCGCAGGGACCACGATTTCCGTCATGGCCGAGCGTGTCCCGGCCATCCACGTGTTTGATGCGTTTGAGCCTGCAAAACGTGGGATGCCCGGCGCGAGGCCGGGCATGACATTGGATGGGTTATGAAGATACCCCAACGAGCGCTCACCGGTAAGGCGCATCGAGCGCCAGATTCTTGGCAATCTCGCGCTCCCAACGGTCGCCATTCGCAAGCAGCCGCTCCTTGTCATAATAGAGCTCCTCGCGGGTCTCGGTGGCGAACTCGAAATTCGGTCCCTCCACAATGGCGTCAACCGGGCAGGCCTCCTGGCAGAAGCCGCAATAGATGCATTTCACCATGTCGATGTCGTAGCGGGTGGCGCGGCGGGTGCCGTCATTGCGGCGGGGGCCGGCCTCGATGGTGATGGCTTGCGCCGGGCAGATCGCCTCGCAGAGCTTGCAGGCGATACAGCGCTCCTCGCCGTTCGGATAACGCCTGAGCGCATGCTCGCCGCGGAAGCGGGGTGAGAGCGGTCCCTTCTCGAAGGGGTAGTTGAGGGTCGGCTTGGGCGCCACGAAATATTTCAGAGCAAGCCAGAAGGCTGACAGAAACTCCATCAGCAACAATGACTTGGCGGCCTCGGCCAGACGCTTCACGCGGGCGCTCTCCTCTTCAACCTCTATGCTGCCAGAGCTGCAAGACCGCCGCCACGATGACGACGGAAGCGAGCGACAAGGGCAGGAACACCTTCCACCCGAGCCGCATCAGCTGATCGTAGCGATAACGCGGCACCATGGCTTTCACCATGGCGATCAGGAAGAACAAGAAGCAAACCTTGAGTACGAACCATAGCACGCCTGGAATCCAGGTGAAGGGCGCGACGGGAAAGGGCGGCAACCAGCCGCCGAGGAATAGCACGGTGCCGAGCCCGCACATGAGCACGATGGCGACATATTCGCCCAGCATGAACAGCATATAGGGGGTCGAGGAGTATTCGACCATGAAGCCCGCGACGAGCTCAGACTCGGCCTCGAGCAGGTCGAAAGGCGGCCGGTTGGTCTCGGCCAGCGCCGAGATGAAGAACACCACGAACATCGGGAAGAGCGGCAGCCAATACCAGCCGAAGAGACCGAAGCTCGAATCCTGCGCCACCACGATCGAGCCGAGATTGAGCGAGCCCGCGCACAGCAGCACGGTGATGATGACGAAGCCGATCGAGACCTCGTAAGAGACCATCTGCGCGGCTGAGCGAAGCGCGGCGAGGAAGGCGTATTTGGAGTTCGACGCCCAGCCCGCCATGATCACGCCGTAGACCTGCAAGCTCGATATGGCGAAGATGAAGAGAATGCCGACATTGATATTGGCGACCTGCCAACCATTGGCAACTGGCATCACGGCCCAGGCCGAGAGCGCGAGCCCGGCAGTGACGAGAGGCGCCAGCAGGAAGATGCCCTTGTTGGCGCCGGCCGGAATCACGGGCTCCTTGAACACGAATTTGAGGAGATCGGCGAAGGACTGCCACAGTCCCCATGGTCCGACCACGTTCGGCCCGCGCCGCATCTGCACCGCAGCCCAGACCTTGCGGTCGGCATAGAGCAGAAACGCCACGACGATCAGGAGCGTGACGAGGAGCGCCACGCTTTGCGCCACGATGAGGGCGAGCGGCAGGCCATAGCTCGACCAGAACTCAGCCATCGGTGCCGGTTGCCTTGTCGCTTGCGCCGGCATGCAGCGCGCTCAACTTCGCCATAATGGCTGACGCGCGCGCGATCGGGTTGGTGAGGTAGAAATCCTCCACAGCCCGGCCGAAGCGCTCCCTGCCAGCCTTGGTTGGCTGCTTGGCGACGCGCTCGATTGCTGAGGCGTCGGCAGGATCTATCAGATCGAGCAGCGCTAAATGCGGATGCGCCTCGAACATCTTGGCGCGGAGCTGCTGCGCCGTATCGAACGGCAGCGGCCGGCCCAGCACGCCTGATAGCGCCCTGAGGATTGTCCAATCCTCGCGCGCATCGCCCGGCGGAAAGACGGCGCGGGATGTCATCTGCGTCCGGCCTTCGGTGTTCACGTAAGTTCCGTCCTTCTCGGTATAGGCAGCACCCGGAAGGATCACGTCGGCGCGATGGGCGCCCGCGTCGCCGTGGCTTCCCTGATAGATGACGAAAGTCTCCGCGCCTACGTCTTCCATGGCGACCTCGTCGGCGCCAAGCAGATAGAGGACCTCGATCTTGCCCTTGGCGGCGGCTTCGAGCATCGACTCGACATCGAGGCCACCTTTGGCGGGCACAAGGCCGAGATCGAGACCTGCCACGCGTGCCGCAGCCGTGTGCAGGACATTGAAGCCGTTCCAGGACAGCGCCGGCTTGAGCGCACCCATGGCGAGTGCGGCCTGGGCGGCAAGGGCAAGCACCGCCGCGCCATCGGGCCGGGCAAGTGCCGCCTGCCCCAGGATCAGCATGGGCCGCTCAATCCCTTCGAGCTTTTTGAGGAAGGGATGGGAGCCGTCGGCGATCTTGACCAGCGTCTCCGGGCCCGCGCCGAGATAGTCATAAGCATAGGTAAGATCCGCCTCCTCGCCGACGAGACCAACAGGCAAACGCCCCTGACACTGGCGGGCGCGCTTCAAGATGCGGGCATTGAGCACTGGGGCCTCGTGGCGCGGGTTGCTGCCGACGAGGAGAATGGCATCGGCCTGGTCGATGCCGGCGATGGTGGAGTTGAACAGATAGGTGGCGCGGCCAAGCGCAGGATCGAGCTTTGCGCCATCCTGGCGGCAGTCGATATGAGGCGAGCCGAGCCGCTCGGTGAGCAGTTTCAGCGCGAACATCTCCTCTGCCGCGGCGAGGTCGCCGGCGATCGCCCCGAAGCGGGCGCCATCGAGCCCCTTGAGCTTGGCGGCAATGACGCCAAAGACCTCGTCCCAGGTGGCCCCATCGAGCTTGCCGTTCCGCCGCACATAGGGGCGGTCGAGCCTCTGGGTGCGCAGGCCGTCCCACACGTGGCGGGCCTTGTCGGAGATCCACTCCTCGTTGATGGCGTCGTTGACCCGCGGCAGGATGCGCATCACCTCGCGGCCGCGGGCATCGACGCGTATGGCGCTGCCAAGCGCATCCATGACGTCGATCGAGAGCGTCTTGGTCAGCTCCCAGGGGCGCGCCATGAAGGCGTAAGGCTTGGAGGTCAGCGCGCCCACGGGGCAGAGATCGACCACGTTGCCCGACAGGTTCGACATCACGCCCTGCTCGAGATAGGTGGTGATCTCCATGTCCTCGCCGCGGCCGATGGCGCCAAGCTCCTCGACACCGGCGACCTCGGTCATGAAGCGCACACAGCGCGTGCAGTGGATGCAGCGCGTCATGTAGGTGCCGATCAGGGGCCCGAGATATTTGTCCTCGACGGCCCGCTTGTTGTCCTGGAAGCGGCTGGCGTCGAAGCCATAGGCCATGGTCTGGTCCTGCAGGTCGCATTCGCCGCCTTGGTCGCAGATCGGGCAGTCGAGCGGATGATTGATGAGCAAGAACTCGAGCACGCCCTCGCGCGCCTTCTTCACCGTCTCGGAGTCGGTGATGATGGTGGGCGGAGTGCCGTCGCGCGAGGGTCTGAGATCGTTGACGGCCATGGCGCAGGAGGCCACCGGCTTCGGCATATGGGCCACCTCGACCAGGCACATGCGGCAATTGCCGGCTATGGAGAGACGCTCGTGATAGCAGAAGCGCGGGATCTCGACGCCGGCAAGCTCGCAAGCCTGGATCAGGGTGATGCCGTTCGGCACCTCGATCTCGCTGCGGTTGATGATCAGCTTAGGCATCTAAGGTCTCTCATTCAGCCGCTACGGGAACGGAGGGAGCGAACGGCTTGGTGGCTTGCGCATCGATGCGCTCCTCGATGACGTGGCGGAAATGGCGGATGAGACCCTGCACCGGCCACGCCGCGGCATCGCCGAGCGCGCAGATGGTGTGGCCTTCTACCTGGTAGCTCACCTCGAGTAGCATATCGATCTCGCCCTTCTCGGCTTGGCCCTTGGCCATGCGCTCAAGCACGCGCCACATCCAGCCGGTGCCCTCGCGGCAGGGCGT
>DFXC01000133.1:0-6827 GCA_002383105.1 Hyphomicrobiaceae bacterium UBA4118 | reverse complement strand
GATGATGTCGGTGGACTTGTCCATGACGATCACCGCGGCAGTCCCGAGCCCGGTCTTGAGCGCTTTGAGGCTGTCGAAGTCCATGGGCAGGTCGTTGCATTGGCTCGCGGGGATGCAAGGGACCGAGGAGCCGCCGGGGATCACGGCCAGGAGATTGTCCCAGCCGCCGCGCACGCCGCCGGCATAATGGTCGATGAGCTCGCGCAAGGGCACACCCATCTCCTCCTCGACATTGCAGGGTTTGTTCACATGGCCTGAGAGGCAGAAGAGCTTGGTGCCGCTGTTGTTGGGGGGGCCGAGCGAGGTGAACCAGGTGGCCCCGCGGCGGAGGATATCGGGCACCACCGCGATGGTCTCGACATTGTTGACCGTGGTCGGCGCGCCGTAGAGCCCGACATTGGCGGGGAACGGAGGCTTGAGCCGCGGCATGCCTTTCTTGCCTTCGAGGCTTTCGAGCAGCGCCGTCTCCTCGCCGCAGATATACGCGCCAGCGCCATGATGCAGATAGAGATCGAAGTCCCAGGCATTCACATTGTTCTTGCCGATGAGCTTTGCGTCATAGGCCTCGTCGATCGCGGCTTGGAGGATCTCGCGCTCGCGGACGAACTCACCGCGGATATAGATGTAGGAGACATGCGCCCGCATGGCGAAGCCGGCCAAGAACGCGCCCTCGATCAGAAGCTGCGGATCGTGGCGCATGATGTCCCGGTCCTTGCAGGTGCCGGGCTCTGACTCATCGGCATTGACCACGAGATAGTTCGGGCGCCCGTCGGACTTGGTCGGCATGAAGGACCATTTGAGCCCGGTGGGGAAACCGGCGCCGCCGCGGCCGCGCAAGCCTGAGGCCTTCACCTCCTCGATGATGGCCTCGTGCCCCCGCTCAATCATCGCCTTGGTGCCGTCCCAGGCGCCGCGCGCGCGCGCCGCCTTGAGCCGCCAGTCATGCAGCCCGTAGAGATTCTTGAAGATGCGGTCTTTGTCTTGCAGCATCAACTCGGCCTCGGCTTTCGACCCTTGCCAGGCGGCGCCTTCGGCGCGGCGGCCTCGCGCGGCTCCTCATTGCGGTAGAGCTCGGGATCGGTGAGCGTAATCGGGCCGCCCATGGGCGCCGAGGCCTGCCGCCCATCCTGAGGTCCAGGCGTGACGTGCCGCCCAGACCGCAAATTCCCGAGGATGCGTTCCAGACTCTCAGGCGTCAGGTCTTCGTAATAGTCCTTGTTGATCTGGGCCATGGGGGCATTGACGCAAGCGCCGAGGCACTCGACCTCGGTCCAGGAGAACGCCCCGTCTTGGGTCACGTGGCCAGGCTCGCCGATCAGCTTGCGGCAGGTGGCCTTGATCGCGTCGGCGCCTCTCAGCCAGCATGGCGTCGTGCCGCACACCTGCACGTAATAGCGCCCGACCGGCGCCAGGTTGAACATGGTGTAGAAGGTCGCGATTTCGTAGACGCGGATATAAGCAAGCCCCAGCATGTCGGCGACATAGCGGAGCGCGGGCTCGGGCAGCCAGCCGCCCATCTGCTCCTGCGCGCGCCACAGAATCGGGAGCACGGCGGAGGCTTGCCTGCCTTCCGGGTATTTCTTGATCTGGGCCTTGGCCCATTCAAGATTCTCCGGCGTGAAGACGAAGCCCTCAGGCTGCTGGGTGGCGAGGCGGCGGACGCTCATTGTTGCTCTTTGTTATTACCTTGAGTGTGGCGCGTCACCGGTCAATCTCTCCAAACACGATATCGATCGATCCCAGCACGGCCGAGACGTCGGCGAGCATATGGCCGCGGCAGAGGAAGTCCATGGCCTGCAGATGCACGAAGCTCGGCGCCCTGATCTTGCAGCGGTAAGGCCGGTTCGAGCCGTCGGCCACGAGATAGACGCCGAACTCGCCTTTGGGCGCCTCGACCGCGGCATACACCTCGCCTTTGGGCACGTGATAGCCCTCGGTATAGAGCTTGAAGTGGTGGATGAGCGCTTCCATCGAGCTTTTCATCTCGGCGCGCTTGGGCGGCACCATCTTGTGGTTCTCGACGTTGACCGGTCCAATTTCGGTGGCGAGACGTTCGCATGCCTGCTTCATGATCTTCACCGACTGGCGCATCTCCTCCATGCGGCAGAGGTAGCGGTCGTAGCAATCGCCGTGCTTGCCGATGGGGATGTCGAATTTAAGCTCGTCATAGCATTCGTAGGGCTGGGACTTGCGCAAGTCCCAGGCGGCGCCGGAGCCGCGCACCATGACGCCGGAGAAGCCATACGCCCAAGCGTCGGCAAGGCTGACCACGCCGATGTCGACGTTCCGCTGCTTGAAGATGCGATTGTCGGTGAGGAGACTTTCGATGTCGTCGCACACTTTGAGGAACGGGTCGCAGAAGGCATAGATGTCGGCGACGAGCTCCGGCGGAAGGTCCTGATGCACGCCGCCCGGGCGGATATAGGCCGCATGCATGCGGCTGCCGCTCGCTCGCTCGTAGAACACCATGAGCTTCTCGCGCTCCTCGAAGCCCCACAGCGGCGGGGTGAGAGCGCCGACATCCATGGCTTGCGTCGTGACGTTAAGGAGGTGGGAGAGAAGGCGCCCGATCTCGGAATAGAGCACGCGGATGAGTTGCGCCCGCTTCGGCACGGTCACGCCCAAGAGCTTCTCGACCGCAAGCGAAAAGCCATGCTCCTGGTTCATCGGCGCGACGTAGTCGAGCCGGTCGAAATAAGGCAGAGCCTGGAGATAGGTCTTGTACTCGATCAGCTTCTCGGTGCCGCGGTGGAGCAGCCCGATATGCGGGTCGACGCGCTCGACCACTTCGCCGTCGAGCTCGAGCACGAGGCGGAGCACGCCGTGGGCGGCCGGATGCTGCGGCCCGAAATTGATGGTGAACTTGCGGTCGTCGCCGTCCCTCTTGCCGCTATCGGCATCGGCGTCGCGGATCTCGGTCTCTGCCATCAGGCGTCCACCTCGGCTTGAGCCTTGGCGAGCTTGCTGGCGACGCCCCGGTTGAAGCGGTCCCAGGCGACGATGAAGCGCTCATGGGTGCCAGAGCCGATCTCGTCGACGCCGTCATGGGCGGTGAGCTTGAAGCGGGCGCGCGGTCCCCTCACCTCGACGCATTCCGCCTCGACGGTCACGGTCAGGCCGGGCGGCGTCGCGGCCTTATGGGAAACGTCGATATGGGTGCCGAGACTCCCCTCCCCTTGATCAAGATGCGGCTCGAGCAGCTGCACGCAGGTCCATTCCATTAGCCCAACCATGAAGCCCGTCGCGAACACCTCCGGCATGGCGCGAAGCTGCGGCGCTTCTTCATAGACGTGCGGAACGGTCTTCGTCTCCGGCACACGATAGGAGAAGCGGTGCGTCAGCCCAGCTTTGAGCGAGGGCTTCATGGCTTGGCGTCCTTGTCGCGGGCAACGCCCGCCTTCTCATCGCCGGGGATCGCGCTGTCCATGCCCTCCCATGGGCTCAGGAAATCGAAGCTCCGATATTCCTGCATCAGCTTCACCGGCTCGTAGACCACGCGCTTCAGCTCGTCGTCGTAGCGCAGCTCGACGAAGCCCGTGAGCGGGAAGTCCTTGCGCAGGGGATGGCCCTGGAAGCCATAATCGGTGAGGAGGCGGCGCAGATCGGGGTGGCCTTCGAACAGGATGCCGTAGAGGTCGTAAGCCTCGCGCTCGAACCAGTTGGCGGCGGGGAAGACGCCCACGATGCTCGGCACCGGGCTTGCCTCGTCGGTCTTGATGCGTACGCGGATGCGGTGGTTGAGCCAGGGACTGAGCAGGTGATAGATGACGTCGAAGCGCTCCTCCCGCTCTGGGTAATCGGCGCCGCAAATGTCGATCAGGCAGCCGAAGCGGCAGAGAGAATCGTCGCGCAGAAAGGTGATGATTTCGGAGATATGCTGGCGCCCGACTTCGATGGTGAGCTCGCCGAGCGCGACCTCCGAGCCGATAAGCTTCGCACCCAGCCGATCGGCGAGATAGGCCGCGAGCTTGTTAAGGGCGTCGTCCATCAAGGCTCCAGGAAGGACGGAGGAAAACTCAATCAGCGCTCGATGGTGCCGGTCCGCCTGATCTTCTTTTGCAGGAGGAGCACGCCATAGACGAGCGCCTCGGCTGTGGGCGGACAGCCCGGTACGTAGATGTCGACCGGCACGATGCGGTCGCAGCCGCGAACCACCGAGTAGGAATAGTGATAGTAGCCGCCGCCATTGGCGCAAGATCCCATGGAAATTACGTAACGGGGCTCGGGCATCTGGTCGTACACCTTGCGCAAGGCGGGAGCCATCTTGTTGCACAGCGTGCCGGCGACGATCATCACGTCGGACTGCCGCGGGCTGCCGCGCGGGGCAAAGCCGAAGCGCTCGAGATCGTAACGCGGCATCGAGGCCTGCATCATCTCGATCGCGCAGCAGGCAAGCCCGAAGGTCATCCACATGAGCGAGCCGGTGCGCGCCCAGTTGATCAGCTCGTCGGCGGTGGTGAGCAGGAAGCCCTTGTCGGCGAGCTCGTCGGAGAAGAGGCCGAAGCTCGTCGCGCCCGGACCGACCAGACCGCCGGCCCGTCCTTCCTTGTCGAGATAGACCTCGGGGACTAATCCCATTCGAGCGCGCCTTTCCGCCACTCATAGATGAAGCCGACGGTCAGAATGGCGAGGAACACCATCATCGCCCAGAAACCGAAGATCCCGATCTCCTTGAAGGCCACGGCCCACGGAAACAGGAACGCGATCTCGAGATCGAAGATAATGAACAAAAGTGACACCAGGTAGAAGCGGACGTCGAATTTCATGCGCGCGTCATCGAAGGCGTCGAAGCCGCATTCATAGGCCGAGACCTTCTCGGGATCGGGCTTTCTCACGGCGATCAGGAAGGGCGAGAGCAGAAGCGCACCGCAAATGACGAACGCGATGCCGATGAAGATGACAAGCGGCAGATAGGTCTGAAGCAGCTGGCCCATGGCAACCCGCCGATCTCTTAGTAGCGAGAGTGGCGGGAGCGACGGGGCTCGAACCCGCGACCTTCGGCGTGACAGGCCGACGCTCTAACCAACTGAGCTACGCCCCCGCGGGCGTTGAGGCGTGGCCTCATGTAGGGTGAGTTAAGCGAGCGCTGGTGCCAAGTCAAGGCAAGGCACCTTCGGCATAGGTCCGGCATGGGTTTGCGCGTGGTGGGCGGTGACAGTCTCGAACTGCCGACCTCCTGGGTGTAAACCAGGCGCTCTCCCAGCTGAGCTAACCGCCCTTGGTGCCCCCGGCGGGATTCGAACCCGCGCTACGGCCTTGAAAGGGCCGCGACCTGGACCGCTAGTCGATGGGGGCGGGCAGCTCGATAGTAGTGGCGGGGTCCAGCTCGGCCCTCAAAGGGTGCCGAGCAGCTGCTCGATACGCGCTAGCGAGACGAATCCGACGAAGCCGTGGCCGCCGACGTTGTACTGATACGCCACCCCAGGCCCTTCGATCTGCGCGCGCACGCGGGCTGGCGCGTGTGTAAGCGCCGCCGTCCGGCCGGTCGCAAGCCGGATCCCGAGAACCGTCGTGCCCCGCGTGACCACGGCTACGCCGTACTGGACGTCGACGGGCCCGGCCGCACCTTCGGGCAGGCGCCACGAGTGCTCGAGCCGACCCGTGTCGGCGTCGAAGACGTCGAGTGTCCGTGACCGCCCCACAACCGTGACCTTTCCCGTGTTGAGCGCGATGGACGTCGCGCCTGGGGTGGCGATGGTCGTAAGGAGCGACCCCCAGCGGCTCCAGATCTCCACCTTCCCGTCGCCGCGCAGGGCGGCGATCCGGTCGCCGTCCACCGAGAGAGCGCGTAGGCGGAATCGGCTGGTTGCGATGGGACGCGCGGTGCGCCATCCGGCGGTGCCGATCGTCCACCTCGTGCCGGTTCGGCGGACGAAGGCGATCAGGCTCCTGTCGGCTGCGACGAGTGGGATGCGCCCCGTCGCGAGAACACGTTCTACGCACGCGACGCTGTTCTCGCGGACAAGCCGCGAGCCGTTCGGCCCGTGGAGCACCCACGCCGAACCGAGGCCCCCGAGGGCCAATGACGTTGCCCTGGCGTCGCTCGTGCGCCCGGTGGCACACGTCGGAGCGCGCTCACCCGGCTTGCTGATGAAGGCGGTGTAGTGCCACGGGATGTTCCAGTGGAGGATGCGGTCGCAGCTCTTTTCGGGACCCGCGACGACGAGCGATACCCGCGGGCCGTCCATGGCGAACGCGCGGACTCGATTCGGCACGCGGAGCGTGTGCCCGACTCGCGCCAGGTCGTGCCGGACAGCGCTGAGGGGGACGAACTTCACGTGGGCGGTGCCGGGCCGGATGCGGCTGGGGTAGAGATTGTCCACGTAGGCAATTCCCGGCGCCTCGATCTGGGCATTGGTGTCGGCGCGCTCCGCTGCCAGGAACGCGATCTGGCCGTCGCTGAGACGCAGACCGTAGAGCCCGCCGCCGCCGGTGGTGGAGAAGATCGCGATCCCGCTAGCGACGTCCAACGAGCTTCCGGAGTAAGGAACCGGATAGTTCATGGTCCGAAAGCCGGTCCGAGCGTCGAACCCGAGCAGCCGCGCAGGTCCATCCGCGGCGGGCGCCGTCAGGACGTACACGTGGGTCCCCGAGCTCGCTGCGCGCAAGGGGAGCGGCGAGTACCCGATCCAGATGCGACGAAGGAGGACGTCGTCGCGGTACAGGGCGACGTAACCACCCTCGATGCGGGCTGCAGCGGGCGGCGCAGTGGCTTCGGCACTCTGCGCGCACGAGGCGGCTTCGTAGCGGCCCGGCATCGAGGCGTTCCAGTCGATTCGCATGCAGGCTCCCGCCCAGTGAGCCGCGAGGAGGAGGTGGGTTCCATG
>DFXC01000121.1:2891-3982 GCA_002383105.1 Hyphomicrobiaceae bacterium UBA4118 | reverse complement strand
GCCTTCCTGCTGGCCTTGGCGCCCTCAAGCACCCCCATGACGTCGGATTCCTTCATGATAAGGAGTTCTTCGTCATCGATCTTCACTTCTGTGCCCGACCATTTGCCGAACAACACGCGATCGCCCGCCTTGAGATCGATGGGGATGAGTTTGCCCGCTTCGTCACGCGCGCCAGGACCAACGGCGACGACCTCGCCTTCCTGCGGCTTTTCCTTTGCGGTGTCGGGAATGATGATGCCGGCCTTCGTCTTCTCTTCGCCTTCAAGACGGCGAATGACGACGCGGTCATGTAGAGGTCTGAATTTCATGGGGTTCCCTCTCGGGATTGGGCTGAGCTCGGGGTGAAGCGGGTTTGGCACTCGTAGAAGAAGAGTGCTAGTTCCTATAGTTGGGCGCGCGCGAGCGAGAAAGCAAGGCAGCGCGCTCTCAATGTTGACCCCGGGCGTGGATACGTCGCGCGGGCATTACTTCTCGGAAGGCGCCGGAGCGGACTCTCCATAGGAACCGTTGCGGGAGGAACCCGCTCTATAGCCGCCGCCGAGCTGAACAATCCAACCAACAATGATTATGGCAAGGACGGTGAGCGCTAGAACGACGGCCAACCGATTTTGCGACACGAATTGTCTCCGTCGTCTCAATGCCGAATTGCATTGCCCTCTTCACGAAGCTGCAACATCAGCGCTGATGCTACTACGTCAAGCCACGTCCCGCGCTCAAATGCGCTGACGTGGTAGCGATTGGACCCGAACTCGCTGTCGAGAAATTCGGCATCGAACAGGAGGCGATCATGCTTCCAAATCCGTATCCTGTTGATGTCGATGACGTCGTCGGGTCGTGCGTGCTCGCTAGACCACAGCAACGTAAAATCCGAGGGTTTCTCCGCTTCTTGGCACTCTACAATTAAGGTTGCCCCGAGACTGCCGTCTTCGGTTGGCTTGCCGCGCATCATCAGATAACCCAACACGAAATCCGAGATCTGCTCCGGGGTCATTTTTGGGCCATGGGTGAACGCGGTCACAACGCGTCACCTGTGGTTGCGGGGCAAATAGGGCTAGCGCAAGGCAGGCCGATGAACCCCCTCGCCGTGAGAC
>DFXC01000121.1:0-2668 GCA_002383105.1 Hyphomicrobiaceae bacterium UBA4118 | reverse complement strand
GCGGCTTGAATTTGCGCACTTCTTTGAACCCTTCCCGACAAGCGCATTTTGCTTGCCGCTTGCAGCGATGTCCGCTGCTGGCACTTCTCGGACATGACGAGGCGCAAGAACAATGGCCGCTTTCGAACTAGAAGCGAACATTGGACGACAGCCTTACGCCGGGGATTTGCCGTTTTATCTCAAGCAGGCATTAGAGGGCGCTGCAGTTGCCCTCGTTTTTCGAGAAGGCGGCATCCCTCGCCCTAAAGACAATGCACTTACGCCCCGATCGATGTTGAAGACAACACGGCTAGCCTCGCCTCTCCGAGCGAGCGAGCGACTTCGAGTGGGGACTCCAGGGCAATATTATCGTCATGGATGCCGGGAACGACCTTCAGCGTAAAACGAACAGGCTGAGGCCTTGACGAGACTGGTGAGGGACCACGAAGCACTTGAGGCGCGCATTGAAGCCGAGGCACGTGCGACCGCGCACGGCATAATCCAGAGCTATCTCGGACCCGATCACAAGGTGATCAAAATGCAGGATTTCTATGGGGCTCTGGTGTACGCGGTCAAAACGGCGCGCGAGCACGGACACGCCGACAACATCGACGGCGACGTGCTAACGCTCACCTAAGTCGGACAGTCTTTCCGTAGACGGCAGGGGGGCGTCGGCTTCGGCCGACTCCATAACTGCGGCGGCGATCTCGTTCTTGTAACGAACGAGCATCCGCTCGTAGCTCGAAAGCCCGGCATCCACCTCTGCGAGCAGGTCATCAATGCGCCCGCCCCCGATATCGACCTTGCCGCCGTTTCGATGTGCGACGAGCTTGAGGTGCAAAGCCGTCTTGGAGCGGATTATTTGACCAATTAGCTGTATCGACGTCTTCATGGTTCGAGAATTTCCCCGAAGGGATAAACATTCTCCTAACCCGCAAGGGCGCTCGCTTCGGCCGGCGCCCTATTTGCTTATGGGGGCGTGTCGCGTGCATGTTGCACGGAGCTGCCGCTATTGATTGGGAGGCGTTGGAAATGCTTGGTATTATGTTGCAGTTTCACCTTGAAAATGCAACATGCAGAAACCGGCTAAGTGCTTGAAATTGTTGGTGCCCAGGGGCGGATTTGAACCACCGACACGCGGATTTTCAGTCCGCTGCTCTACCAACTGAGCTACCTGGGCCCTATTCAGGCATTTGGTGAGGCGAGGCCCCTCTCGCAAAACACGAGGGGCGCGGCCCACGCAAGGCCTTGGCTTATAGGAAATCGCCCCTGCCCTGTCGAGAGCGTGAGAGCGCGCGGCCGACTTAGTCTTCCTCCGTGTCGGGGACGGCCTCGACGGGCTCACCCGGCACGGCGTAGGCGCCCTTAAGCCAGCGGCCGAGATCGAGATCGGCGCAACGCTTGCCGCAAAAGGGACGGTAGTCGGTGGACGCGGGCTTGCCGCAGAGCGGGCATTTGGGGCGCTTGACCGTTCCCTTCGCCGGCCCACCAGCAGGCGCCGACGCAAGCGGCTCGCGGGAGCGCGCGCTCACTCGGTGTCGACCTCAGCCTTGGAGAGCCAGAGATGGCTGACCGGATAGCCTTCACCCTGGAGCATGGCCACCACCTCGGTGAGCGGCAGGCCCACCACATTGGTATAGGAGCCCACCATCTTCACCACGAAGGCGCCGGCAATGCCCTGGATGGCATAGCCGCCCGCCTTCCCCTTCCATTCGCCGCTCGCCAGATAGGCGCCGATCTCCTCGTTGGTGAGATTGCGGAAGCGGACGCGCGTTTCGACCACGCGCTCGCGCCAATGGTCGTCGGGGGTGAGCAGGCAGACCGCGGTATGCACGCGATGGGCGCGGCCCCTGAGCATGCGCAGCGCATCGCCAGCCTCATGCTCGAGGTCGGCCTTGCCGAGCACGCGGCGGCCGACCGCAACCACGGTATCGGCGGCGAGCACGAAGGCCTTGGCGTAATCCTTCTCGGCGCGGATGAGCTTCCTGGCTGCTTCCGCCTTGGCGCGCGCGAGACGGCGCACGATGTGGCGGGGCACCTCGCCCTTGGTCACGCTCTCGTCGATCGAGGCCGGGCGGAGCGCATCAGGGGTAATGCCGACTTGCTCCAACAGCGCCAGACGGCGCGGCGAGGCCGAGGCCAGCACGAGCTTCGGCCGGAAGCTCGATGCGGCGCGCATCCGCGGGGCGCGCGGGGCTTGGGGCGGCGCAAGCCTAGCCCGCTGAGGCTCAGGCTTGGCCTGCTCAGTCTTAGTAGGATCGGCTCGCCGGAGCCCGAGCCTACTTAAAGCGGTAAGTGATCCGTCCTTTAGTGAGATCATAGGGCGTCATCTCGACCAGAACCTTGTCGCCGGCAAGCACCCTGATACGGTTCTTGCGCATTCGTCCCGCCGTATGGGCGATGATCTCGTGTTCGTTCTCGAGCTTCACCCTGAAGGTGGCGTTGGGGAGGAGTTCGGTCACCACTCCCGGAAATTCGAGCATTTCTTCCTTCGCCATAAGGCTCCTTCCGCATCTTAAGGTCGCGGCGGAGAATGGTCGCACCCCCGCACAAAATCAAGGAGATTGCGGGGGTGTAGAACTTGCGGAGCCGGCCCACGCTCCCCCTCTCCCCGGTGGGGAGAGGGCAGGGTGAGGGGGATCTGGGGCATCAAATTTCCCCCCCAAAATTTCCCCCCCCCCCCCCCCCC
>DFXC01000027.1:2396-2596 GCA_002383105.1 Hyphomicrobiaceae bacterium UBA4118 | reverse complement strand
GCGCCGAAGGCGATGACGCGGGACTTGGCATCGAGAATGGGGATGGTGAGCCGGTTGCGGAAGCGGTCGTAGGTGGCCCTGGCGTCATCAGGCTTGATGAGGAGTCCCGCCTCCAAGAGTTGCGCCTCGGTGAAACCCTTCTTCAGCAGCGCACCCTTCAGAGTGTCTCTCGATTGGGGCGCAAAGCCGATGCGGAACTC
>DFXC01000027.1:1859-2117 GCA_002383105.1 Hyphomicrobiaceae bacterium UBA4118 | reverse complement strand
GAGCGCGTCCTCGAAGAGCCGGGCCGCGGCCTCGAGCGCATCGAAGAGGCCGAGCCGCTCCTTGGTGACGCGCTCGAATTGCGGGTCGGGCTTCGGAAGCTCTAGTCCCACCTCACCGGCAAGCTTCTCTACGGCTTCCGGAAAGGAGAGGCCCTCCGTCTCCATAAGGAAGGTGAAGACGTCGCCATGCTTGCCGGAGGAGAAGCAGTGATAGAAGCCCTTCTGGTCGTTGACGGTGAAGGAGGGCGTCTTCTCGCG
>DFXC01000027.1:406-1617 GCA_002383105.1 Hyphomicrobiaceae bacterium UBA4118 | reverse complement strand
ACAGGCAGGCGCGCCCTGATCTCATCGAGGAACGAATCGGAGAACTTCATTGGTGCGAGTGAGCGCCAGGCGGGCGCACGAAGCCACATGTCTATTGCGGTCATTACCGCTATTCACTATAGAACAAAATGGGAACATTGGGCTTGACACGTCCGTAGCTACAACTGTATATACTGAGCGGGTGATGCCGAAGCCTCGGCAGGCGTACACGTTGGTCGAGGAAGCTGGATTTGCCGAGTTCGAGTGGCACGAGGCCAAGCGCAGCAGAAACTGGGAAGTCCACCAGCTGGACTTTGAGGACGTCAAAGACATCTTCTCGCGTCCGCATGTCTGCGCTCCATCGATACGCGGTAAGGAACAGCGCTGGTCGGCGGTCGGTCTGCTTGATGGCGTCGAAGTAACAGTCATTTTCACCATGCGAGGCGAGCGATGCCGCCTAATTTCCGCGCGGCGAGCGAGGCACGATGAGCGAAGAACGTATCACGAGGCGGTCCGTCACCGATCGACGGAAGGGAAAAACTGACCTCGATCGTTTGAGGGCGATGAGCGAGGAGCAAATCGAGAAGGCAATCAGGCAAGATCCTGATTCCGATCCCGCGAATTTCGATTGGAGCAAGGCCGAGCTCGTGATGCTGCGGCGGAAAGAGGCGATCTCGATCAGGCTCGATGAGGACGTGCTCACCTACTTCAAGAGAATGGGCGCCGGCTATCAGACCCGCATCAACGCGGTGCTCCGCCACTTCATGGAGAATGCGCGCGCCAAGCGCAAATAGAGGCTCGCGGCGCGCATGCGACAACGCCCTCCCTAAGAGAGGGAGGGCGTTGCATTCCAGTGTCTTGCCGAAACGCGGCAAGGAGGGGCAAACCGCTTAATTGCTTCCGGGCGTGCCGGTCAGGATCAGCTCGGCGGGAGCCACGACGGCAAGGGTCGAGGCGTCGGCGCCGCAGAGCAGGCTCATCGACTGGCGCTGGGGACCGTCGAGCTCAAACATTTGACCGGGCCTCAGGCTCATGCGGACGCGCGTCGACGCATAGGGCGCGTCGGCGGCGGCGTCCTTCCACATGACGGCGTTCACGGCGCACTCGCCGCGCACCGGCGCATAAAAGGCGATGACGCGCTGGTTGCCCATCACGGCGAGGATGGGCTGCTGAGGTCCGACCGGTCCGAGATTGGTCATCGGCTGGTCGGCGCTGGCCGGCGTGCCGGCAAC
>DFXC01000027.1:0-314 GCA_002383105.1 Hyphomicrobiaceae bacterium UBA4118 | reverse complement strand
TCCGAAGAGTCGATTGGGATTTCTGATCGCGGCACTCGGCGGTTTCGCCAGGGCCAAAACCACGAGTCCGTCATACCGGGCGAAAGCCGGTATCCAAATTTTTACTTGGCTTCGCGCGCTGGATTCCGGCTTGCGCCGGAATGACGGAGCAATTGGTCGGCGCTTCAGCCGAGCTTCTGTTTCACCAGCGCGCTCGCCTTGGTGAAGTCCATCTGGCCGGCATAACTTGCCTTGAGTACCGTCATCACCTTGCCCATGTCCTTGACGCTCGCGGCACCCGCTTGCGCGATTGCATCGGCGACGGCCTTGTGCAC
>DFXC01000175.1 GCA_002383105.1 Hyphomicrobiaceae bacterium UBA4118 | reverse complement strand
ACCAGCCAACGAGACGCCTGAGAGGAGAAAGGGCCAGCCGCCGAGCGATGCCGTCCTTGCGCGCATTTGCGTGGTCGTTGATCTTTTGGTCGAATATGGTCTCAGCGAAGAAGGTGCTGCACAAGTCATGATGCGCCGGATGATTGCGGCCGGTGTTTCGGCCCCAAAGAAGGGAACGGCGCCGACCGGCTGGAAGCGTCTCTTGGCTTGGAAAGCTGATTTCCAAAACGGGCTTATGGGCGATGAGGCCACACGCGAGTTTGAAAATTTTGCCGCGTCCATCGAGTCGATTCCACCACATGAGCGCGTAGAACGCGTCTTGGAGGGCGGGCTATGGAATCGCCGCCAAGGCCATCGCGGCGCGGAGCGGCGCCCCACGCTTTCGGAAAGCGGAGCGGGGGGTTAACCAAAGGTCCGCTTGGAGCCGCCAAGGGTTCTCTTGGATCAACGTGTAGCGGCTTAAACGCCAGCTTCGGGTCACTAGCGGACGCATCCGGGAGCCTACGCTCGGTCCGGTGAACTAAGGTCGCACGCCCGACACAATTTCGCCCTCACATGGCAGCGGGTCGGGGCCTGCGGGGCTTGGTCGGCTTCGAGTAACTGTTAGATGCTGCGCCTGGTCAGCTGGCTCGCCCGCTTGTGCGAGTTCCTCCTCACCTGCCCCTATTGGGCCGCCCGTTTCCTTTTCGGCACCTTCATCTTCAATCCGCAGCTCGGGCGGCTCCGGCTCATCGTCGCCCCGGCCATGCTCTACGTGCTGTTCGCGCTCCTGCTCACTTATGTCTACGCCCCGATCAGGGGCGCGGTCGGGCAGATATGGATGGCGAAGGTGCTCAGCTATGCCGACGAGCGCTCGCTCGGCACCGCCATCTACGACGTGAAGGGCCGCTTCGTCGGCATCTTCGATCCGATCCTCGATAGCGAGGAGGACTTCAACTATACGGGCCGGCCGATCGAGCTCCCCGACTACATCGCCTATCCCGACCACAAATCGCTGCATGTGGGCGAGGTGCCGGAGGATTACTGGCAGTGCCTCGCCTATCAGGAAGACCGGCATCTCGGCGGGCTGATCAACCCGTTCGGCATCGACCTTTACGGCGTGCTCAAGATCCCCGTCTCCACGGTGACGCGCACTTTAGCTCGCGGCTGGCCCAGTCTCGGCGTGGGCGGCTCGACGCTCTCGATGCAGCTCGCCCGCATCTTCTTCAAGACGCCGCCCAGCGCCAACGAGACGGCGGCCGAGAAGCTGTCGCGCAAGCTGAAGGAGTGGTGGCTCGGGCCGGTGATCCAATGGCAGCTGACGCGAGGCGGCGATCCCACGCTGCTCAAGCGCTGGGCCGCCAACCATTTCCCCCTCGCCCAGCGCACCGGAGGCCAGGAGCTTTACGGCGTCGAGCAGACGAGCCTCATCCTGTTCGGCAAGGCCGCCAGCGGCCTGAGCCGGGCGGAGCAATACGTCCTTGCGGCGGCCGTCAACCAGCCGGTGATGCTGATCGGCGGCAGCGAGACGCTCGACAAGCTGCGGCAAGCGACCTGGAAGCGCGTCGCCGGCTCGCGCGCCAAGACCTGCGCCACCGCGCTCATTGCCGATGCCGGCGAGCGGGCCCGCGTCGTGGCCGAGCTTCAGCATCTGGCAGAGGCGCCGCCTGATCCCAAGCCCATGCCCGGCACCGAGGAGGCCCTTGCCGGCCTCACGCAAGCGAGTGCGGGCCGCGTCGGCGCCAACCCCGTGTTCCGCTCCAACGCGCTTCTGGCCTCGGTCAAATATGGCGTGCGCGAGGAGCTCACGCGCCGCTTCGGCTTCGGCTGGCGCGGCAAGGTGAGCGCCGTGCATCTAACGCTCGATGCCGCCGACAATTTCCAGTTTCGCGAGCGGGAGAAGGCCGCGCTGGCGCTGCTCGATGCGCGCTTCAAGGGGAACCTCGATCCCCACTACACCCTCGATCTCAGTTCAGTGGGTGAAGATCAAGGGCAGGCGGCGGCCAAGCTTCCCGACGTGATCATCGCCGCTGCCGACGACAAGGGCCACCTCGTCCGCTATTTCGAGTCGAACTTCAACGCCGCCTATTTCGGCTCTGCCGCGGCGCGGGAAACGACGACCGGGCACTACGAGCCGGCACGCGAGGCGCGCGCCATCGCCTCGCTCGGCAAGATCGTGGCGGCGGTGGCGATCGCCAATCAGGCGCGCGACACGCCGTCCTCGCTATGGGTCGACACCAAGGCGCCCGCCACCGGGCTAGAGGCTTGCGGCCATGGCGAGGATCGGCGCTTGCGCACCGCGCGCGTGGCCTTCGCCTGCTCGCTCAACACGCCGCTCGAATGGCGCACCTCCCACGTGCCTTTGAGCGAGCTCGAGCGTCTCGTGCACGGCTTCGGCATCACCCTGGTCGATCCCGTCACCTCTGCCGCCAATCTGGCCAAGAGCATCGTGGTCGGCCAAGTCGCAGCGAGCCCGCGCACGGTGCACCGCCTGGCGGGCTCGGTGCTTGCGGCGCTTTCCGGCAATGCCGATAAGCCCGTGACGCTGCCAACGCTGGTCTCGGGCCTCACTCTCAGCGACAGCGATGCCAGCGATGCGGAGCTTGCGTCCGGCGGCATCGTGCCGGGCACGCTGGTGAAGCCTCAGTCCCGCGAGCTGCTCGGCGCCTTTCTCGAAAGCCCGCTCTGCTACAAGCACGGCACGCTCAAGCGCCTGTCGGATTGGTGCGCCGACCGGCACAAGGGCGTGGCGCTCCATTTCGCCAAGACCGGAACGCGCGGGACAGGCACGCTCGACCCTGCCGCCTATGACACGGTGGATCTGTGGGTTGCCGGCGGCATCAAGTTCGATAGCGGCGCCGCCTATTCCTATGTGGTGGTGATCGGTACCGGCTCGCCGGCGCAACCTTGGGCGCGCGACCTTTACGCCGGCCAGGTGGCCGAGCCCCTGGTCAGGATCCTGCTCGAGGATCTTGAGGACGACGCCGCGCCCAAGGAACTCACCGACTCCCGCTGACGGTTCAGCGAGCGGACCTCATGGTTCGAGACGCGCCCTTCGGGCGCCCCTCACCATGAGGAGTTAGGTCCTCATCCTGAGGAGGGCCGTAGGCCCATCTCGAAGGATGAGGCCCCGACATACGTAAGTCGGGGTAAATGCGTCGACTGCGCCGCACACGTCACGAATTGGCCTTGTTTTGCCCTGACCGTTAAGGGGAATTAACGATCGGAACGCTGGGGGGCGAAGAGCCGGTCGACGCGTCGGGAGTACGATCAGCCGATGTCTGTCCCCCCTGTGGCGCCACAGCGCGACGGTGCGCGTTTCGACCGCGCCATCGACAACCTCGAATTTCACAATCGGCGGCTCGATCGCCTAAGAGCGGTCTTCCCGAGCTTCAAGAAAATCTTCCTCGTGGTCTGCCTGGCGGGCCTTTCCTGGTTCGCCACCTATGTCGGCATGCTCGAGCTGATCGCCGCCAATACCGGCGACGTGCCGCTCGTCCACAAGATCGCCATCGGCTTCGCCGTCGCCACGCTGATGCTGATGGTGCTCTACATTCTCGATGCGCTGTTCTCGCCGATCTCGTGGTGGCTGCGCCTCCTCTACATCCTCGGCTACGTGCTGCTCACGCTGATCTCGGTCGGCTTCGGCTTCGGCTTCTACTGGAAGGTGCTCGAGTCGCGCGGCGAGGCGACGCGCTCGGCGGAAGCGGCCATCAGCCAGGTGCAGCGGGCGCTGGAAGAAGGCAAAGCGCGCATAGGCCAGCTGGGCGGGACGTTGGACACGCTCACCGCGGTGTCGGCGGCGAAGGCGACCGAGGAGCGCGAGAAGGGCCTCACCTGCCCCGACAGTCCGCCCGGTGACGGGCCCCGCCGTCGGATGCGCGATGCCGACGCCAAGAACTTCGCCTTCACCTCGGACTTCATCAAATCGCGGGCGGGCGGGGTGCAGACCGATCTCGACGCGCTCAATGCCGATCTTGCCAAGGTGCTGAGCCGCGATCCCTCCACCTTCGACGCCTCAGGCACCCGCAACGAGTTCCTGCGCGCCTTGAACGGCAGGCTCGACCTCACCATCACCCGCTTCAATGCGCTGCGCAGCGATCCCCAGCTCGCCGAGCAACGCAACGCCCTTGCCGAGCGCGCCGACCGGACGAGCTTCGGCGACGGCAAGTCCGTGTTCGCCTGCCCCGACCCGCAACTCCAGACCGCGCTGCATGGCGTGGTGCGGGCGATCGACAGCCTGCCCTCCATCGAGAAGCCGAACATCGCCGCGGTCGAAGGCTCGGAAGCGATCGTCGAGGCGTTCAGGAGGCTGACCGTCACCACCGTTGGCGCGCTGCAGCTGAAGCTGCCGCCCTCGCCCGAGGCGCTCCGCGAGCTCCAGCGCCAAGCCGTGCAGCAGGCCGCGAACCCTGAAGAGGCGCAAGCGCTGATGGCGCAGGAACCGGGCTTAGGCCCGCGCGACTATATCCCGCTGTTCATCGCCATCTTCGTCGATTTCTGCCTGCTGCTCGTTTCCATCAACCGCCCGATCAATCGCTTCCACGTGCTGGTGCAGACGGTGCGCGATGCGCGCGACGGGCCGGTCGGCGAGATCCTGGCGCGCTTCCACGAGACCCACCTCACCGGGCTTCGCCGCGAGTTCGAAGTGTTCCAGCACGCCGTGTTCGATTTCCTCGGCGATTACTATGTCGCGGTTCCCATCAACGCGCAGCGCACCGAGGCGCGCTATCTCGCCAATCTCTTTGTCGGACTCGAGGGCAAAGGCATCGTCGATCGCGTGCTGCTGCCGCCTGCCTTCGTGGTGCGGCGGAAGCTCAAGCTGCAGGGAAGTGCGTTCGCGCAGGAGCGTGCCTTCAGGCTTTACCGCTTCCGCACCGGCGCCTGGTCCAAGCTCGTGCTCGACGCAATTCTCGGCGCCGGTCCCCGCCTTCCTGCCGAGAGGCAGCAAGGCGTGAAACCTGCGGAGCTCCAAGCGAAGTCGAATGGCCACACCGCACCAGAGGCCCAAGCCAAGACCAACGGGGCTGCCGACGGCGCGAACGGAAAGCACGAGACTCAAGAGAGGTCTTTGGGCGGTCAGCTGGAGGCGGCGACGGCCCTCGACCCGGAGGACGCGGCGCGTCGTCCGGCTTCACCCACCCCCGAAGCGAAGGCCGCCAACGGCCATAAAAAGGCAGAGGCTTAAGCGTTGCGGTACCAAGAAAGAACGGCAGTCAAGCCTTCCTTAACCCTGTTCTTGCTATTCATGGCAGGGCACGGACAAGCGCCATAGCGTCTGCCCGTTAGCTGCTTCCACAAAAGCGAGGGGGAATATGCGCGTTGTGGTCGGTTCGGGAAGTTCGAGGGACTTTCGCCAGATCGAGCTCGATCGGCATCTTCAGATGATGTCGCGATACGTCGAGCGCGTTCAGGGTGAGGGCCCGCAGTCGCTGTCCTTCACCATGATCTTGCGCTCGGCGCGGTCGGGGCCTGCCCAGGCCTTGATCGGCATGAAGGACGATCTCTTACGGGCGGGCGTGATCGCCAAGGTGATCCTGGCCAAGCTCGAACCCGAGGAGGACGTAAGACAGCTGTTCGCAAGCCTTTCGGAGCTGGGGCCGCGCGAGCCTGCGGCAGAGCTCATCCGCTGGGCGCGCAATCCGCGTCTGCTCGACGCCCATGAGCAGGTAACCTATGGCGAGGCCATGTGCTGGTCGGGCGACGCCATGCGCCGCGATGCCGACAAGCGCAACGCGCTGACGCTGTTCGACGAGGCCGCGCCCGAAACGGTGCGGCTCGGCCGGCTCGCCTTCGAGGCACTGTGGGCGGCATCTTCCCTCGTCCCGGAACGGCGCCTGCTCGGACCGGTCACGGCGCGGCCCTCCGGCGCCTATCAGCCGGCCCAGGAAACGCAGGTCGCCGTCTCGCCGCTTCGCCCAAGCCTTCAGGGCTGGCCGCTCGTCCGGCATTAGGCTCCTCAAAGCATCGTCATAGAAGCGTGCGGCCGCGAAGTCCTCCGCTCTGGCTGCCCGTGCGCCCCTGACCCTCTTGCAAACGCGCCGGTTCGCGGCTTCTATCTGTCAGCTTTGGCTCGTCCAAAGTAGGTGGGCGTGAAAGCAACAGAGGAACGACGGCAATGAACCGGCGCGAATTCGTGACAAGTTCTGTTTGCGCATGCTTGGCGACGACGGTGGCACGGGTCGGTGCTCCCTTTGCCGCGGAAGGCGGCCCGATCACGGTTGGCGGCAAGCAATATGCTAGCCGCAAGACCTTCGTAGAGACTGGCCGAAGATGCGGGACGCCACTGCCCAGCCTTTATGA
Source organism: Hyphomicrobiaceae bacterium UBA4118 (assembly GCA_002383105.1). GTDB lineage: Bacteria > Pseudomonadota > Alphaproteobacteria > Rhizobiales > Methyloligellaceae > Methyloceanibacter. The sequence goes on along the minus strand of DFXC01000175.1, from coordinate 4,571 downwards.
CATCAGGCGAACCCAGCGCGTCCGCTCCGCCCTCCGCACCAACCATGTCGAGTTCAACACCAACACGATCATTCCGGTCCACTTCCATGTCATCCATGACGGCGCGACCGGCAATCTGCCGGATCGGCAGCTCAAGGCGCAGGTCGACCTCCTCAACAAGGTCTATGCGCCGGTCTTGCTGCAGTTCCAGATCGCCGATGTCGGGCGTCACCAGAATGAGGAGTGGTACCATGTCGGTATTTCCACTCCGGAGGAGACGTCGATGAAGACGGAGCTCGGCCAGGAGACGGACCGCTCCCTCAATTTCTACACCGCCGACCTACCGGATGGGCTGTTGGGCTGGGCCACCTTCCCCTGGCTTCTTTGGGCCCAACCCCGCATGGACGGCGTCGTCATCAACCAGATGTCGCTGCCGGGCTCGGACCAGCCCTCGCCTTACGATCTTAGCATGACGGCCGTGCACGAGATCGGAAATTGGTGCGGGCTCTTACACACCTTCGAAGGCGGCTGCCTCGAACCCGGCGATGAAATCTCGGATACCGCCTATGAGGAGGTGTCGGCGCAAGGGTGCCCGCTGCGACAGCGCTCCTCATGCCAGGGCGAGACGCGCTTCATTCCCGTCGAGAACTACATGGATTACTCCGACGATTCGTGCATGAAGCAATTCACGCCGCTGCAGGTGCAGCGCATGAAGGACATGGTCGGCTATTATCGCTACGCGTTGCAGCCCGCCGTCACGCGATCGGCGCTGCTTGCGCGTCTGCGCAAAGAATTGGATTGAGGCTCATCCTCGCCGCATTGGCCGGCTGGGCGCTCGTGCAGGGCGCCGGGCCGGCCTTCGCGTCCAAGAACGCGGCAGCCTGCGATATCGTGACCTTTGCTGCGCAGGCCGCGCCGATCGAGATCGCGGCGGAGCGGTGGCAATCCTATCGCGACAGGGTCGAAGCGACTCTGAGCGAAGCGCACACGAGCGATACTACTCAGGCCTCGCAGGATGTTGCCGCGGCCCTGATCGAGGCGCAGACGGCCCTGTTGGAGCCGGTCAAAGCCTCGGAAGCCTATGCGGAGTATCTGGCAAGCGACAGCTGCCTGCTCCTCACCAGCCTTGATCCCGCTGGGGTCGAGGCGGTGCTGTCAGATCTCGGCCCAGCGACGCCCGAGCAGGCTATCGCGGCGGCGCGTCAGATCGCCAATACCACGCGCGAATTGGTGTCGACCATTGCACGCTCGGCGCGCTTTCGATCGACGCGCGACCAGGCCCTCCTGTCAGCGCAATATTATTGCTTCGCCGCAGGCGCGATCCACGCGCTCCTCTCCCCTGAGCAACAAGGGCGCATCGGTCTCGCCAAATTCGGACATACGGTGACCTGCCGAGGCGCCGGCAGAAAAGAGTAGAACAGTGAGGCCCCGAACATTGATGGAGGTGTCGATGATGCTCAGAAGTCTCATCCTGGCGTTGCTGCTGCTTGGCAGCGCGCCGGCCGCGAACGCCGCTGAAGCCGATGGCCCTTACCTCTTCGATCTCTTGAAGCAACCGACCTATCTCGCGGCCTGGAACGGCATGCTGGCCGGAGAGCAGGTTCCGGCATGGGTTGGCAAATACGCCAAGACGTTCGACGGACCGTCCTCGCCGTCCAAGACCGTGACCGTGGGCGGGGAATCCTACTTACTCGGCTGGGTATGCAAGGCCCACGATTGCGGAGACAATCAGCTCCACGTGTTGTTCTCGCCGGACGGTAAGCGGGCTTGGGGATTGCTGATCACGGGCCAGCAGCGAAGCTTGGGAAACCAGACGCGGCCATCCAAGCCGCGATCCAAATCGGCATAGAATAGCGTCGCAGGCGGCAATTGCCGACGTAGCAGGGCCGGTAGCCACGCTCTATGGTACGAACCAGCGATAGGTCCGCTGAAAGGATGATGCCTTGGACGAGACCGTCGAGCTGGCTCCGCTGTGCTTCGTGCTGATGCCGTTCGGCCGCAAGATGGATGCCGCCGGGCGCGTGACCAATTTCGACTCCGTCTACGAGAAGATCATCGCGCCCGCGGTCAGCCAAGCCGGGCTCGAGCCGATCCGCGCCGACGAGGAGAAGATCGGCGGCACCATTCATAAGCCCATGTTCGAGCGGCTGATGCTCTGCCACTACGCCGTCGCCGACATAACCGGCGCCAATCCCAACGTGTTCTACGAGCTCGGCATCCGCCACGCGATGCGCCCGCGCAGCACTGTCATCGTGTTCGCCGAGGGCACGGTGCTGCCGTTCGACATCGCGCTGGTGCGTGGCATCTCCTACAAGACCGACGGCGCAGGCGAGCCGGTCGGGGTCGAGGCGACGCTTGCGGCCATCGCAAGTCAGCTCACATCGGCCCGCGGCAACCCGCTCGACGACAGCCCGATCTTTCAACTGGTCGAAGGCGTGCCGCGCTGGGATATCGATCACAGCAAGACCGATATCTTCCGCAAGAGCGTAGACTATTCCAAGAAATACAAGGACCGCCTACGCGCGGCGGTGCGCGAGGGCACCGACGCGGTGCAGAAGGTCGCAGCCGAGCCCGCGCTCGCCAATCTCCTCGAAGTCGAGAGCGGCGTCGTGGTCGATTTGTTCCTGTCGCTGCGCGACGTGAAGGCGCACCGGGCCATGATCGAGCTCTACCACCGCATGCCGCTGCCGCTGCAGCGCGCCAAGATGATGCGCGAGCAGCTTGGCTTTGCGCTCAACCGCGACGGCCGCTTCGCCGACGCCGAGAAGGTGCTGAGCGAGGTGATCGGCGAGTTCGGCCCATCGAGCGAGACCAATGGGCTGCTCGGCCGCATGTACAAGGACCGCTGGGACCTGGCCAAGAAAGAGGGGCTGCCGGAGGCGCGCGCGCTGCTCAAGAGCGCGATCGATACCTATCTCGCCGGCTTCGAGGCCGATTGGCGCGATGCCTATCCCGGCATCAACGCGGTGACGCTGATGGAGATGATGCCGAAGCCCGACCCGCGCCAGGCCGAGATTCTTCCCGTGGTGCGTTATGCCGCTTCCCGAAAGGCCGCGAAGAATGCCGATTATTGGGACCACGCGACGCTGCTCGAGCTTGCCGTGCTGGCGCGCGACGTGGACGACGCCAACGAGAGGCTCGGCGATGCGCTGATGGTGGCGCGCGCCTCATGGGAGCTTGAGACGACCGCCCGCAACCTCAGGCTCATCCGCGAGATGCGTGAGAGCCGCGGCGAGGATGCGGCCTGGATCAAGCCGCTTGAGGAGACGCTCAAGGAGCGCGGGGCCCGCCTCGAAGCCGCCAAGGGAACTTAAGGGCGCGCTCAGCGGCCGCATGGTTCGAGACGCGCTGCCAGATGCAGCGCTCCTCACCATGAGGAATTAACGCCTCACCCTGAGGAGGGCGCGCAAGCGCCCGTCTCGAAGGGTGAGGCCACGAGGCAAACGATGCCAGCACCAAAATCAATGCAGGCGATGGTGCTCGATCGCGCAGGGCGGCCGCTGAAGCCTGCCGAGCTTCCGGTGCCTATGCCGGGGCCAAACCAGATCCTGCTCAAGGTCGCGGCCTGCGGGGTGTGCCGCACCGATCTCCACATTGTCGACGGTGAGCTCACCCATCCCAAGCTGCCGCTCGTGCTCGGGCACGAGATCGTCGGGCGGGTGGAGGCGCTGGGGGCAGGCGTGGAAGGCTTTGCGCCGGGGATGCGCGTGGGCGTGCCATGGCTCGGGTATACCGACGGCACTTGCTCCTATTGCCGCGAGTCCCGCGAGAATCTCTGCGACCACCCGCGCTTCACCGGCTACCAGATCGACGGCGGTTATGCCGGCTACACCGTCGCCGACGCGCGCTACGTCTTTCCTTTGCCTGAGGGCTATAGCGACGCGGAGGCGGCGCCGCTGCTGTGCGCTGGGCTGATCGGCTACCGCTCGCTGAAGATGACGGGCGACCCGCAAGCCCGGACCCCGGCTCGCCTCGGCATCTATGGCTTCGGCGCCGCGGCACATATCGTGGCGCAGGTGGCGCGCCATCAAGGGCGCGAGGTCTATGCCTTCACCAGGGCCGGCGACGCCAAAGCGCAAGAGTTTGCCTTGAGCCTCGGCGCGGTGTGGGCGGGAAGCTCAGAGGAAAGGCCGCCGCAAGAGCTTGACGCCGCCATTATCTTTGCATCCGTCGGCGCGCTGGTGCCGCTCGCGCTGAAGGCCCTACGCAAAGGCGGCGTCGTGGTGTGCGGCGGCATCCATATGAGCGACATCCCGAGCGTCCCTTATGAGATTCTGTGGGAGGAGCGCGTGCTCCGCTCGGTCGCCAATCTCACCAGGGCGGACGCGCGCGAGTTTCTGGCGCTTGCGCCCACGGTGCCGGTCCAGACCACGGTGGTGCCTATGCCGCTCAATCGCGCCAACGAGGCGCTCGAGCGTTTGCGCCAGGGCGAGCTAACCGGCGCCGCCGTGCTTATTCCTTGAACCGACGCCGCCGCTAGCCTCAGTAGCTGCCACCATTGAAAAGGTAGGTCAGTCTCGCCTGCACCACGGCAAAATCGAGATCGTCCTTCAACACGAAGGGCTCGTCTTCGCCGGCGACGAAGGTCGTTT
>DFXC01000066.1:10041-10682 GCA_002383105.1 Hyphomicrobiaceae bacterium UBA4118 | reverse complement strand
CCGACCAGCGCCACGGTCTCGGCGTTGCCGATGTCGAAGGACACGTGGCGGACAGCATGGGTGAGGTTGCCGCCGCCGCGGAAGTCCACGGACAGATCATCGACCGAGATGAGTTGACCTTGGGCTCGCAGGTTCTGCCCGTTTTTGGACTCCATGGAGCTGCTCACGCTTTGTCTCCCACGTCGGCGCATTCGCCGCGCTCGATCTCGACCGTGGCGTGATCGAGCCCGAAGCGCTCCTTGAGCCTGACCTTGATGTTGCGCACAGCCTTGTCGGAGTTCTGCTTCTCGCCGATGCAGGCATGCAGCGTCACCATGCGGCGGGACTGCGTGATCGACCACACATGCACGTGGTGGACGCCCTCAACGCCTTTGACATTGGCGATCAGGTCCGGCCCGATGGCGCGCGTGTCGAGCTCGCCCGGCGCGCCTTCGAGCAGGATGTGCCCCGCCTCCGCCACCACCTGCCATCCGCTTCTGACGATGATGGCGGCGACCACGAGAGAGAGCAGCGGGTCGATCGGCGTCCAGCCGGTCAGCAGGATCACGCCGCCGGCGATGAGCGCGGCGACCGAGCCGAACAGATCGCCGAGCACATGGATGGCGGCGCCGCGGACATTGAGATTGTCGCGGTCGGCCCCC
>DFXC01000066.1:2359-9762 GCA_002383105.1 Hyphomicrobiaceae bacterium UBA4118 | reverse complement strand
TGAGCCGCTCGGCCGCCTCGTAGACGATCCATGCGGCGATGGTGAACAAGGCCAGCCCGTTGGCAAACGCGACCAGCACCTGGAAGCGGTCGAAGCCATAGGTGCGCATCCAGTCGGCAGGCCGGCGCGAGAGCCTGAAGCCGAACCAAGCCAGCGAAAGCGAGGCGAAGTCGGTCAGCATGTGACCGGCGTCAGCCAGGAGCGCGAGCGAGCCCGCGGCGATGCCGCCGGCAACTTCGGCAAACATGAAGGCGCCGGTGAGCAGTGCGGCAAGCCCCATGCGCCGCTCGTTGTTGGCATTGGGGTGGGCATGGCCGTGCCCGGGACTGTGGCCGGCGTGGCTATGATTATGCGAATGCGATCCGTGCATCTTGTCTCACACCAGGCTCTTGCGCGGGTCGAGCGCGTCGCGCACCGCTTCGCCCACGAAGATAAGAAGGCTCAGCATCGCGGCGATGACGAAGAAGGCGGTCAAGCCCAGCCAAGGCGCCTGTAGATTGTCCTTCCCTTGCGCCAGCAGCTCGCCGAGCGAGGGCGACCCCGGCGGTAGCCCAAACCCTAGGAAGTCCAATGAGGTAAGGGTGGTGATCGAGCCGTTCAAGATGAACGGCATGAAGGTGAGCGTCGCCACCATGGCGTTGGGCAGGAGATGCTTGAAGATGATCCTGACATTGGAGAGGCCCAGCGCGCGCGCCGCAGTGATGTACTCGAAATTGCGGGCGCGCAGGAACTCGGCGCGCACCACGCCGACCAGCGCGACCCACGAGAAGGCGAGCAGGATGCCGAGCAGGATCCAGAAATTCGGCTCGATCACGGCGGCCACGATGATCAGCAGATAGAGCTGCGGCACGCTCGTCCAGATCTCGATGAAGCGCTGGAACAGGAGGTCGGTCCAGCCGCCGAAATAGCCCTGCACCGCGCCGGCGGCGACCCCGATCATCGAGGAAAACAGCGTCAAAACGAGGCCGAACAGCACCGAGAGGCGAAAGCCGTAGATGATGCGGGCGATGACGTCGCGGCCCTGGTCGTCGGTCCCGAGCCAATTCCATTCGAGGTCGGCGTCGCAAGGGTGGAAGCCGCGTTCCACCGCAAGCTTGCAATCCTCGTCGGTGAGGAGCCAGGTCGGCTTGACCGGAAAGGCCATGGGCGGATTCTTGTTCTGGGTGTTGTAGGAGAAGCGGATGGGGGGCCAAAGCATCCACCCGCCGCCATCTTCCATCATTCCCTTGACGGCGGGATCGCGATAGTCGGCTTCGGTCTCGAAAATGCCGCCGAACGCCGTCTCCGGATAGGACCTGAAGATCGGCATGTAGTACTCGCCCTTGTACTGGACGAGGATCGGCTTGTCGTTGGCGACGAACTCGGCGAACAGGCTGATGCCGAACAGGGCGAGAAAGATCCACAACGACCAATAGCCGCGCCGATTGGCCTTGAATGCGTCCCAGCGCCGCCGCTGCAACACCGAGAGCCAAGGCCTCGGCCGCGGCAGGCCCTGTGCTGTAGCCTCCTCGACGATGGCGGTGTCGGTCGGCGCATCCATGGGGGCTAGACCTCGCGCGTCTCGAAATCGATGCGCGGATCGACCCAGGTATAGGTGAGGTCGGAGATGAGATTGATGACGAGGCCGAGCAGCGAGAAGATGTAGACGGTGGCGAACACCACGGGATAGTCGCGGTTCACCACCGATTCGAAGCCGAGCAGCCCGAGCCCATCGAGGGTAAAGATCGTCTCGATCAGCAGCGAGCCCGCGAAGAAGGCGCCGATGAAGGCGCCGGGGAAACCGGCGATGACGATCAGCATGGCGTTGCGGAACACGTGCCCGTAAAGCACCTGGTGCTCAGTGAGCCCCTTGGCCCGCGCCGTCGTCACATATTGCTTCCTGATCTCCTCGAGGAACGAGTTCTTGGTGAGGAAGGTGGTGGTAGCGAAGGCCGACAGCGTCATGGCGATCATCGGCAGCACGAGGTGCCAGAAATAGTCGAGGATCTTCGAATACCAGGGGAGCTCGTGCCAATTCTCAGAGATGAGCCCGCGCAACGGGAAGATCTGCACGAAGGACCCGCCCGCGAGCAGCACGATCAGGAATACCGCGATGAGAAAGCCCGGAATGGCATAGCCGATGACGATGACCGTGCTCGTCCACACATCGAAGCGCGACCCCTCCGTTACCGCCTTGCGAATGCCGAGCGGGATCGAGATGGCGTAGGAGAGGAGCGTCATCCACAGCCCGAGCGAGATCGACACCGGCATTTTCTCGGCGATCAGGTGGAGCACGCTCGTGTCGCGGAAATAGCTCTCGCCGAAATCGAAGCGGAGATAGTTCCACAGCATCATGCCGAAGCGCTCATAAGCCGGCTTGTCGAAGCCGAACTGCTTCTCGAGGCTTTTGATGAATTCGGGGTCCAACCCTTGCGCGCCGCGATATTTGGACGGCGCCGACACGTCCCCCGGAATGCCGCCTTGACCTGGGCGCCCCGTGAAATCTCCGCCTCCGCCGCTGAACTGGGCGGTGGCGCCGGGGTCGGTCCCCGTGAGCTGGGCGATCAGGCGCTCGACCGGCCCGCCCGGCGCGAACTGCACGATGACGAAGGTCACCAGCATGATGCCGAGCATGGTCGGGATGATGAGCAGGATGCGGCGTAGAATATAGGCGGTCATTGCGGTCGCGTCGGCCTTCTCAATCGCAGGACAAAGAAACCCGCCAGCACGAGCCCGATCAGGGCGGCGATGATCAGAAGCGGGCGCCGCGAGCTGGAATGAGCCGGAGCATTAGCACCAGTCGCTGCGTTTGACGCCAGTTTTGCAGCTTTGGCCTCGTCATACCACCACGTATCGAGGATACCGCGGTCGAAGCGCGGCTTGGTCGCAGGCCGCGAGAACTTGTCCCAATAGGCGATGGTGTTGGAGGCTTTGTACCAGTGCGGCACCCAATAATGGCCGGCCCTGAGCACCCGGTCGAGCGCACGGGCGGCCGTGTTGAGCTCCTCGCGGCTCTTGGCGGCGATGACCCCCTCGACCAAAGCGTCGACGGCGGCGTCTGAGATGCCGGCGAGATTGAGCGAGCCGTCCATCGCCGCCGCGGCCGAGCTGAAATAGCTCCTGAGCTCGACACCCGGCGTGTTGCGCATGGAGTAGCGCTCGGTGGTGATGTCGAAGTCGAAGTCCTTGAGGCGCTGCTGATATTGCGCGGCGTCGACCATGCGAATCTTGGCGTCGATCCCAAGCAGCTTGAGGTTTTTCACGTAAGGAGCGGTCAGCCGCTCGAAGGCAGGCTCGAAGCTCAGGATCTCGAGCTTTAGGGGCTCGCCCTTGGCATTGACGCGGACCCCATTCTTGATGGTCCAGCCCGCTTCATCGAGGAGCTTGCCGGCCTCTTGCAGCAGCTTACGGTCTTGGCCTGAGCCGTCGCTCTTAGCCGGAAGATAAGCGGATCCAAGGGCCTCGTCCGAAACCGGGGCGCCGAGACCTGCAAGCAGCGTCCGCTCGGCCTGCGAAGGCTCGCCTGTCGCCTTCATCGGCGAGTTCTCGAAGAAACTCTCGGTGCGGTCATAGAGCCCGTAGAAGACGTTGCGATTGGTCCACTCGAAATCGAAGGCGAGGTCGAGCGCCTTGCGCACGCGCGGGTCCTTGAGCGGCTCCCGCCGCGTATTGAGGAAGAAGCCTTGCGTGCCCGAAGGCGTCTCGTCGGGGAGCACCTCCTTCTTCACCCGGCCGTCGCGGATTGCGGGGAAGTCGTACTCCATCGCCCACACCTTTGAGGTGAACTCCTCGCGGAAATCATAAGTCCCGGCCTTGAACGCCTCCATGCCGGCGGTGCGGTCGCGGAAATATTCGAAGCGGATCTTGTCGAAGTTGAACCGCCCGCGGTTTACCGGCAGGTCCTTGGCCCAATAGTTGGGGTCGCGGCGATAGACGATGGTGCGCCCTTGCGCCACGTCGTCGACCAAATAGGGGCCTGAACCGAGCGGCGGGTCGAGCGTCGTCTCGTCGAAAGCCCGGCTCGCATAATAGGTCTTAGAGAAGATGGGAAGGCCAGCGACGGTGAGCGGCAGATCGCGAACTTGATCGCCCTTGAAGCTATAGCGCACTGTCTCCGGGTCGAGCGCCTCGGCCGTGACCACGTCCTGCAGCATCTGGTGGTAGAGCGGGTGGCCCTTGTTTTTGAGCGCATCGAAAGAGAACACCACGTCGTCGGCGGTGAGCTTGCTTCCGTCGGCAAATCGCGCCTCGGGCCGAAGATGGAAGGTGACCGACATGCGGTCGTCGGCGACCTCGGCGCTTTCCGCCACCAGCCCATAGACGGCGTCGGCCTCGTCCGCCGCAGGCGTCATCAGCGAATCGAACAGGAGCTCGAGCCCTTGGGCTGCGTCGCCCTTGAGAATGTAGTTGTTGAGGCTGTTGAAGGTCGCCACGCCGCCCCAGCCGACCAGCGCGAAGGTGCCGCCCTTCGGCGCGTCCGGGTTCGCGTAATTGAAATGAGAAAAGTCGGCCGGGTAGGCGAGGTCGCCGAAGGCAGAGAGCCCGTGCTTGCGCTCAGAGGCGGCAGCCGGCGCCGTAACCAGGGCAAGAACGAGGAGCGCGCCGCAGCCGATCGATCGCCATGGCCCGTGCTCGCGTCCCATCAGAGCTTCGACGGCCCCGGCAACCGCTCGGCCAGCTTCTCATCGAACCACCACACCTGCAGGAAGCCGGGCGTCAGCCCGGGCAGCACCTTCGGCTGGCCGTAGCGGTCCCAATAGGCGATGCGCACATTGGGCGAAAACCATTGCGGCACCACGAGCTCGTTCCACTGCAGCACGCGGTCGAGCGCGTGCGTGGCGGCGACCAGCTCGGCCCGGTCCTTGGCGAAGATCACGTGGTCGATGAGCTTGTCGATTGCCGGGTCCTTCACGCCGATCTGGTTCTGGCTGCCTTCCCGGCCGGCGGCCTCGGAGCCCCAGAAATCGCGCTGCTCGTTGCCGGGTGAATCGGACTGGGCGAAATTCGCCACCACGACGTCGTAGTCGAAAACGTTGAGGCGCTGCGCATATTGCGCCGAGTCCACCATGCGAATGGTACCCTTGATGCCGAGCTTTTCGAGATTGCGCAAATAAGGCTGCACGATCCGCTCGAACAAGGGCGAGACGAGCAGGAACTCGACCTTCATCTGCTGCCCGGTCTTCGTATTGGTGAGGACGCCGTCCTTGATCTCCCAGCCCGCCGCCTTGAGGAGCTCGACGGCCTTGCGCAAATTGCTGCGCATGTCGTCCGGGGTGTTGTTCACCGGATTGGCGTGGATGTCGGTGAATACCTCAGGGGGCGCCCCGTCCTTCACCTCGTTCAGGATCTCGAGCTCGCGGCCCTGCGGCGGCGAGGCGGGAGCTGCAAGCTCGCTGTTCTGGAAGTAGCTGCCGACGCGCGCATACTGGCCGTAGAACAGGTTCTTGTTGGCCGACTCGAAATCGAAGGCGAGGTTGAAGGCCTGGCGCACGTGGCGGTCTGCGAATTGCGGGCGCCGCAAATTGAGGACGAAGCACTGCATCGGCTGCGTGCGCTTGATGGCGACCTCCTGGCGCTTGATGAAGCCGTTGCGCACGGCAGCGAAGTCGTAAGCCGTCGCCCAGTTCTTGGCGCTCGCCTCCTGCCAATAGTCGAGATTGCCAGCCTTGAAGCTCTCGAAGGCGACCGTCTCGTCGCGGTAATAGTCGAATAGGACCTCGTCGTAATTCCACTGGCCCTTGTTCAAGGGCAGGTCCTTGCCCCAATAGTCGGCCACGCGCTCATAGCTGATGGACCGCCCCGGCTTGACCTCTTTGATACGGTAAGGGCCTGAGCCGAGCGGCGGCTCGAGCGTCGTTTTCATCGGGTCGCGCGGGGTCCCGCTCGCGTCGTTCCCCGTCCAATAATGCTTCGGCAGCACGGTAAGCTGACCCATGATCATGGGAAGCTCGCGATTGTTCTTCACGTCGAAATAGAAGGTGACCTCGTTGTCTCCGGTCGCTTCGGCGCGCGAGACGTTCTTGTAATAAAGCCCCATGCGCGGGTTGGCGGTCTTGTTCACCTCCAGGCTGTAAATGACGTCCTCCGGCGTGATCGGCGTGCCGTCATGCCAGTGCGCTTCTTTGTGGAGATGGAAGGTGACCGAGGAGTAGTCGGCCGGGTAGGACGCCCATTCGGCGATCAGGCCGTAGGAGGTCGAGGGCTCATCGAGGCTGTCGCCCATCAGGCTCTCGAACACGAGCCCGAGCCCTCCCGCAGCCTCTCCCTTGTAGAGCACCGGGTTGAGGCTGTCGAAGCTGCCAATTTCGGACATGCGCACGACCCCGCCCTTGGGCGCGTCGGGGTTCACATAGTCGAAATGGGTGAAGTCGGCAGGATATTTCGGGGCGCCGATGAGCGAGAGCGCGTGATGATGGACGGGCGCGTCCTCGGCGTGGCTCGATGCGGGGAGAAGGCAGGCGAGGAGGACGGCAAGGATGAGGCGGGAAAGGGTCATGGCTCTGCCAGCGCTTTGAGGATGTGGGCCTGCTTTAGCGGGTTCGTTTGCGGCGGGAGAACGCTCGAGACCTCCAAAGCCTCGCGGCGGCGCCTCGAAAGCGATGAGCGTCTTAGCATGGGAGCTTCGCCCACCAAATGAATTATCGGCCATTGTGGCGGCGATAAGCCTGGATTTTCCGGCAAAATCCGGGCGGGAGCGGGGGCACGCTTAAGCCGCATGCAGCCCCCTTTGCTAGGGGCCAGAGAAGCGAGCGCGGCTCGTCCCCTCAGCACCAAGCCCGTCCCTTAAGGCCCCTCTCGACTATTGGGGCGGGGTCTCGGCCGGAGGCGCTGGCGTTTCGGCCGCAGGCGCCGGTGTCTCAGCTGAAGGCGCGGGCGCGGCAGACGCTGCGGGCGACGCGGCCTCGGGCGCTGCGGCAGGCGGAGTTGCGGATTCAGCGGCCTTGTCCGGCGCCCCACCGGACGACGCGCCGCCCGGCAGGGGCGGCGGATTGTCGTTCTTGCTGCGCAGGAACGCGATGACGTTGGCGCGCTTCTTGGCATCCGGTAGGCCGGGGAACGCCATCATCGTTCCCGGCGCGAAGGCCTGAGGGTTTGTGATCCAGGTATCGAGAAGCTCGTAGGTCCACACGCCGTCATGGGCCTTGAGCGCCGGCGTGTAGTTGAACCCTTCGACCGAAGCAATCTTCCGCCCGACGACACCATACAGATTGGGCCCGACCACAACGGCGCCGCCCTTGTCGAAGGTGTGGCAGACCTTGCACAAAGCTGCGTCGGCTTCACCCTGTTTCGGATCGGCCGATGCGAGCAGCGCCGCGATCTGCGATCCACCGCCGCCTGCCGCCGTCTCGCCACCCGGCTTGGCCGGCTCACCACCTGCCGCCGTTCCGCCGCCTGGCTTCGCCGGCTCGCCACCGGGCTTGGCA
>DFXC01000066.1:0-2246 GCA_002383105.1 Hyphomicrobiaceae bacterium UBA4118 | reverse complement strand
GCCACCGGGCTTGGCAGGCTCGCCGCCAGACGGCGAACCTCCGCCAGCCGCGACTGCAGGCAGCGCCGGCGGGTTATCGTTCTTGGTCCTCAGGAACACGAGCACGTCGGCGCGCTCCTTGGCATCGGGAAGACCGGGGAAGAGTGCCATCTTGGTCCCCGGCACGAACTCGGCCGGGTTGGTGATCATGGTGTTGATCTTCGCGTAATCCCAATTCCCGAGTTCAGCGCCTTTGGCCTTCAGTGCGTCGGAATATTCGTAGCCTTCATGGGAGGCGACCTTACGGCCAAGAACGCCATACAGGTTCGGGCCGATCATGTTCGGGCCGCCCTTTTCAAAATTGTGGCAGATGCCGCATTTCTTCGCGACCTCTTCGCCATGTTTGGCGTCTGCCGCTGCCAGCAGAGCGGGAAGCTCGTCACCGCCGCCGCCCGGCTTCCCAGGCTTTTTGTCGGGCTCCGTTCCGGTGTCGTAGCCGGGCTTTTCCTCGGGCTCCTCGAAAGCGATGTGGATGATGGTTTTGGCGCCGAAGAAAAGCAGCAGCGCACCGAGCACTGCCATGGCGACTTGATTGAGGCGATAATAGTCCATGGTTCGATGTTCCCGCGGCAAGCAGAGGCTACTTCCGTGTAGCTCTTGCGGCGGGGCGTGAGACTATAGGGGGTATGGGCTTGTTGCAACTAAGCCTTTTGGCACTGTCGCGGTGCCAAATTTCCCGTGCTAACTGACGGGATCATGTCCAATTGCCTGATCGTCATTCCGGCGAGACTGAAAGCGACGAGGCTTCCCGACAAGCCGCTGGCCGATATCGGGGGCGAGCCTATGATCGTCCACGTCTGGCGCCGCGCCGTCGAGGCCGATTGCGGCCCCGTCGTGGTCGCGACCGACGCCGAAGCGGTGCGGGACGCTATCCTGAACGTTGGCGGTGAGGCCCTGATGACGCGCCCCGATCACGCCAGCGGCTCGGACCGGGTGTTCGAGGCGGTCTTGAGGCGCGATCCGGGCGGAAGGCGTGGCACCGTGGTCAATCTGCAAGGCGACCTGCCGACGCTCGATCCTAACCTGGTGCGCGCCTGCCTTGCCGCTCTCCGTGATGGGGAGGCCGATATCGGCACGATCGCCGCCGCGATCGCGAGTGAGGAGGAGCGCACCGATCCGAATGTGGTGAAGGTCGTGGGAACCCCGCTTGCCGGCGGGTCTACCTTGCGCGCGCTGTATTTCACCCGGGCCACGGCCCCTTATGGCGACGGGCCGCTCTACCACCATATCGGCATCTACGCGTATTCCCGCGCGGCGCTGGAGCGTTTCGTGTCCTTGCCGCCCTCGCCGCTCGAGATCAGGGAGAGGCTCGAGCAGCTCCGCGCGCTCGAAGCCGGCATGCGCATCCATGTCGGCCTCGTTGACACTGTCCCGCTCGGTGTCGATACTCCGGCCGAACTTGCGCGGGCGCGTGAGCTTCTTCAATCCCGCCGCTGATTTCCGCCCGCTTTCCTAAAGACCATGAGCAAATCGCGTTCCAACAGAATCGCCTTCCAGGGCGAGCCCGGCGCCAATTCGCATCTTGCGGCGCGCGACGCCTACCCTGCCATGGAGGCGCTGCCCTGCCCGACCTTCGAGGACGCGCTTGCCGCCGTGAAGGGCGGCGAGGCCAAGCTCGCCATGATCCCCATCGAGAATTCCGTGGCGGGCCGCGTCGCCGATATTCATCACCTCTTGCCGGACTCGGGCCTCTATATCGTCGCCGAGCATTTCGAGCGGGTGCGCCACCAGCTCCTCACGCTGCCCGGCGTCAAGCTTTCCGAGCTGAAGACGGTGCACAGCCACATCATGGCGCTCGGCCAGTGCCGCAGGGCCATTCGCGCGCTGAAGCTCGCGGCGATCGTCGAGGCCGACACGGCGGGCGCCGCACGCTACTTGCGCGAAACGGGCGACCGTTCATGGGCGGTGATCGCGTCGAAGCTCGCCGCCGAGATCTATGGGCTGAAAGTGGCACGCGCCGATATCGAGGACGCGGAGCACAACACCACGCGTTTCGTGGTGCTGGCCGCCAAGCCTGAGCGCGTGCGCGCAAGCGACGGCCCCGTTGTCACGAGCTTCGTCTTCCGCGTGCGCAACGTGCCGGCCGCCCTCTACAAGGCGCTTGGCGGCTTCGCCACCAACGGCGTCAATATGACCAAGCTCGAGTCCTACCAGCTCGAAGGCTCCTTCAACGCCACCATGTTCTACGCCGATATCGAAGGCCACCC
>DFXC01000091.1 GCA_002383105.1 Hyphomicrobiaceae bacterium UBA4118 | reverse complement strand
CCCTAACCCAACTGACAACTGAGCTTGGGCTAGCTCTGCCTGTCGATAAGGCTGAGAGAACGAACCGAACTAAGTCACGCCGAGTCCGCTGCTGCCGTGCGGCTTGCTGCGGCGTCGGCGTGTCGCAAGTGTGCGTCACCCTATTGAGAGTATTGCTGACGCGGACTTGCGACGCGGGGGTTCGTTTCATGGGGGGTTCGTTTTCTCGCCTCCGTTCCCACGTCCGGCGACAGATGCCCTCCGCCTTCCACGGCTCGGCCTTGGTGATGCTGTCGGCGAGATACTCGGCGCGGGTTTTCTTCCGGCGCTTCGCGTTCCACCGCTCGCGGCGGCATTGACTCTCGCTCCGACTCTGATTAGAACAAAACAGGAACGATGTTGAGGTGTAGTCGTGCGTAACGACGTTCCAGGCGGCGGTAGTGGTCTCCTCGTTCCGCCGGCTGGCGTTGAAAGAGCAGGCGGGGCAACGGGTAGGGTCCTGATTGAGCAGTTACGCGCATCGATCCGCGCGCTCGAGCAGGTTCCCGTGTCCTTAGGCCTTCCCCCCGTACCGGGCGCGGCCCCTCCCCGCCCCGCCTGCTCACTATCTCTTGCTTCCAGGCTGTCATCGCCCGGCTTGACCGGGCGATCCAGTAACCCCGGGCCTCTCATTGAGGCAATGCCGCAGCCAACCAACGAAGGACAACGGTTACTGGATGCCCGCCTTCGCGGGCATGACAAGGAAAAGAGGGATCCGCCCCTGCACAAGCTCAAGAGAGCGGGGCTGCACGAGATCAAGTCTGGCTCCTACCGTGATGGGCCAGCGGCACTTGCTTTCGCCCTTGCCGTGATCGCCGAGGAGGCGGTACGGACCAAGCGTCGCGACCTCGTGCTGTGGTGCCTCACGCAAGACGCCGCGCGTGAATGGGGGCACCCTTACGGGCCTGGCCTTTGCGCACTCGGCCTCGACCCCGCGCTCTTTCTCATCGTCGAGGCGAGGACCGCGCAAGACGCGGCCTGGGCTCTGGAAGAGGGGCTTAAGAGCCGGGCGCTGATCGCAGCTCTGGCGCAAATCGAGATCAAGGCACCGCTCGTCGCCCGCCGCCTCGGCCTTGCCGCGCAAGCCTCGCGCACGCCCTGCCTGCTGGTCTCAAGGCATCAGCAATCGGGCCTGCCCGGGACCCTGAGCCGCTGGCGCATCGCGGCGAAGAAGAGCGGGGGCGTCCCCTTCGATACGCAAGCCCCCGGGGCACCCTCCTGGCAGCTCACCCTTGAGCGCTGCCGGGGCGAGGCGCCAGGGCGGAGCTTTATCGTGGAGTTCAGTCATGAGTCGTTTCGTTTCCATCTTTCTGCCGCATCTTCCGATCGAACGGCTGAAGCGGGAGAGAGCCGTGAGCGGCGCCGCACCCATATCGGACACGTCCGTACCGGCTGACCGGCCCTTTGCCCTTGTCGGCAGCGAGGAGCGCGGCCTTGTGCTCACCGCCGTCAATGCCGAAAGCGTCCGCCAAGGTCTGGCCCCCGGTCTTGGTCTTGCCGATGCCCGCGCCATTTGTCCGCATCTTCTCACCGCGCCCGCGGCACCCAAGAAAGATGAAGACGCCCTGCTGACGCTGGCGAGCTGGGCGTCTGCCCGCTACAGCCCGACCCTGAATTCTGACGGCGATGACGGGCTCTGGCTCGACGTCACCGGCGTGCCCCATCTCTTCGGCGGCGAGGGAGCGCTCCTCGCCGACTTGGGGCGTCGGCTGGCGCGGGCGGGCTTCACCGCGCGGCTTGCTCTTGCCGAGACCCTGGGCGGGGCGCATGCGCTTTCCCGCTTCGCGCGCGTGTCCCCCCTCATCGTCCCTGACGGAAAGATCGGGGAGGCGCTTCTCCCCCTTCCTGTCGAGGCTCTGCGCCTTGAGCCTGAGATCGCGCTCCTGCTCAAGCGGCTCGGTCTGAAACGCATCGGCCAGCTCTATGACCTGCCGCGGGCAAGCCTCGAGCGGCGGTTCCACTCCAAGGACGCGGCCGAAGCCGTCCTGCTCCGCCTCGATCAGGCGCTCGGGCGTCGCGAAGAGCCACGCGCCCCTCTCCTTCCCGCGCCCGACTTCGTGGCGAGGCTTCCTTTTCCAGACCCTCTCATCACCCATGACGGCGTCATCGCCGGGCTTGACCACCTTGCGAGCGCGCTTTGCCGGAAGCTGGCGCGCGCTGGCCGTGGCGCGCGGCGGGTCGGGCTTTGGGTATGCCGCGCCGACGGCTCCTCTTTCCTGATCGAGGCGGGGCTCAGCGCGCCCTCGTGCGAGCCAAAGCACCTGTTGGGCCTGTTGCAGGACAAGGTCGAGGCCATCGACATGGGCTTCGGCGTCGACCTGATGGCGTTGGCCGCTCTCCTCACCGAGACGCTGACCCCTTCACAAACCACGCTCGCCAAAAGCGATGGGAAAGCGAGACCTGAGCCTTTGATCGACCGCCTGGTCAATCGCTTGGGCGCGCGCGCGGTGCGCCGCCTCTATCCGCAGGCAAGCCACATCCCCGAATTGGCGCAAAGACTGCGCAGCGCCTTTGCCGGACCCTCTCTCTGGCCCGAGCAGCCGCCGCACAAGCCGCCGCGGCCGCCGCTTCTCCTCAGCAAGCCTGAGCCACTCGAGGTGCTGGCGGAAATCCCGGAAGGCCCGCCGGCACGCTTCACCTGGAGGCGCGTGACCCGCCGCGTGATCAAGGCCGAAGGCCCCGAGCGCATCGCGCCGGAATGGTGGCGTGCCCTCGCGCTGAGATCTAAGCCCACTCCATTGTCATCGCCCGGCTTGACCGGGCGATCCAGTAACTCCGGGCCTCTCATTGGGAAGCCTGGGCAGCAAGCCAACAAAGACCAGGGGGTACTAGATGCCCGCCTTCGCGGGCATGACACTGAAAAGGCAATTCCTGCGCGCCCCCGCGACTACTACCGCATCGAGGACGAGGACGGCCGCCGCTACTGGGTGTTCCGCGAAGGCCTCTATCAGGAGAGCGAGCACGGGCTCCCTTCCTGGTTCCTGCACGGGGTCTTTGGATGACAACTTTCTCGTCATCCCGACGCAAGTCGGGATCCAGAGCAGCGCGCTCGCCGGAATGACGAGTTATCGTCATGACCCGCTACGCCGAGCTCGAGGTGACGACGAACTTCTCCTTCCTCAATGGCGGCTCGCATCCCGAGGAGCTGGTGGCGACGGCGCGCGCACTTGGGCTGGAGGCCATCGCCGTCACCGACGCGAACACTGTTGCCGGCATCGTCCGCGCCCATCTCGCCGCCAAGGAGGTAGGCATCAAATTCATCGTCGGCTCCCGCCTCGATTTGCAAGACGCCACGAGCCTCCTCGCCTATCCGACGACCCGCGCCGCCTATGCCAAGCTCTGCCTTCTCCTCACCCTTGGGCAGCGCCGCGCCGAGAAAGGGCACTGCACGCTCTTTCTTGCCGACGTGGCTGCTCACGCCGAAGGCCTGATCTTCGCCGCCCTCCCGCCTGAGGACTTACTCTCCCCCTCTCCATTGTCATCGCCCGGCTTGACTGGGCGATCCAGTAACCACCGATCTCTCAATAACGAAGGCCAGCGGCTACTGGATGCCCGCCGGAGCCTGTCATCGGGCCGGCCAAAGGCCGGCCCCGTTGGCGGGCATGACAAGGGAAATGTCGAAGAGCAACTTCGGCGCATTACGGAGGCGCTCGACGCACCGGCGCGGACGCGCCTCTATCTCGCTGCGCGACACTCTTATCGCGGCGGCGACAAAGCCCACATCGCGGCGTTGGCGGAACTCGCCAAGAGGACCGGCATACCGCTGGTCGCCACCAATGCCGTGCTCTATCACGCCCCCCACAGAAGACCCTTGCAGGACGTACTCACCTGCATCAGCGAGAAATGCACCCTTCATGACGCTGGCTTCCACCTCGAAGCCAATGCCGAGCGGCATTTAAAGTCCGCTAAAGACATGGCGCGCCTGTTCGCGGGCCATGAGGACGCGCTTGCCCGCACTGTCGAGATCGCGCAAGCCTGCACCTTCTCCCTCGACGAGCTGAAATACGAATATCCCGACGAGCCGGTGCCGGAAGGCAAGACGGCGCAATCCCATCTCGAGGATCTGACCGCAGAGGGTGCCCGCTGGCGCTTCCCGGACGGCATCCCTGAGAAGGTGCGCGACATGCTGCGGAAGGAGCTCGCGCTGATCGCCGAGCTCAACTACGCGCCCTATTTCCTCACCGTCCACGACATCGTCCATTACGCGAGGAGCCAAGGCATCCTCTGCCAGGGGCGCGGCTCTGCCGCCAACTCCGCCGTCTGCTACTGCCTCGCCATCACCAATGTCGATCCCACCGAGATCGATCTTCTGTTCGAGCGCTTCGTCTCGCCCGAGCGCAAAGAGCCGCCCGACATCGACGTCGATTTCGAGCATGAGCGGCGCGAGGAGGTGATCCAATATATCTACGCTCGCTACGGCCGCGACCGCGCCGGCCTCGCCGCCACCGTCATCTGCTATCGCGGGCGGCTCGCGGTGCGCGAGGTGGGCAAGGCGCTCGGCCTCTCGGAGGATACCGTCGCGGCGCTCGCCACCACCATCTGGGGCCTGAGCAATTCAACCCTGCCTGAGGCTTATGTGCGCGAGGCGGGGCTTGATCCTTCCGATCCGCTGCTTTCCCGCTGTCTCGAGCTGACGCAAGAGCTGATCGGCTTCCCCCGCCATCTCTCCCAGCATGTCGGCGGCTTCGTGCTGACGCGCGGGCCGCTATCAGAGGTGGTTCCCATCGGCAACGCCGCCATGGAGGACCGCACCGTCATCGAATGGGACAAGGACGATCTCGACGCGCTCGGCCTCCTCAAGGTGGATGTGCTCGGGCTCGGCATGCTCACCTGCATCCGCAAGGCCTTCGCCCTGCTGAAAGCCCATTACGGCAACGATGTCAGCCTCGGCACGGTGCCGCGCGACGATCCTAAAGTCTACGACATGCTGTGCAAGGCGGACTCGATCGGCGTGTTCCAGGTGGAGAGCCGGGCGCAGATGAACATGCTGCCGCGGCTCAAGCCCCGTTGCTTCTACGATCTCGTCATCGAGGTCGCCATCGTGCGCCCCGGCCCCATCCAGGGGGACATGGTGCATCCCTATCTTCGCCGCCGGTCTGGCGTCGAGGCGATCGACTTCCCCTCGCCCCATCCCGACCATGGCCCCGCCGACGAGCTTCGCCAGGTGCTCGGCAAGACCATGGGCGTGCCGCTCTTCCAGGAGCAGGCGATGCGGCTCGCCATGGTGGCGGCGAAGTTCTCAGGCCCCGAGGCGAACGAGCTTCGCCGCGCCATGGCCACCTTCCGCCGCCGCGGCACCATCGACCGCCTTAAGGAGAAGATGGTCGGCCGCATGACGGCGCGCGGCTATCCGGCCGACTTCGCCGAGCGTTGCTTCAACCAGATCAAAGGCTTCGGCGAATATGGCTTCCCCGAGAGCCACGCCGCGAGCTTCGCCCATCTCGTCTATGTCTCGTCCTGGCTCAAATGCCATTACCCGGCGGCCTTCGCCGCCGCGCTGCTCAACTCTCAGCCCATGGGCTTCTATGCGCCGGCGCAGATCGTGCGTTGCGCGAGAGAGCATGGCGTCGAGGCGCGCGAGGCCGATGTCAATCACAGCCTGTGGGACTGCACGCTGGAGGAGGCGAAGGATGGCGCCTGCGCGCTGCGTTTAGGCATTCGCCAGATCGACGGCCTCCGCGAAACCGACGTTCAGAAGCTTGTTTTGGTTCGCGATTGCGAACCTTATAGCGACGTGCGCGATCTGTGGCGGCGAAGCGGCATCTCGCGCGCGAGCCTCGAGAAGCTCGCCAGCGCCGATGCCTTCCGCTCCCTTGAGCTCGACCGCCGCCAAGGCTTATGGGAGGTGCGTGGCTTGCCGAAGAAGATTCCGCTCCCGCTGTTCGACCATGCCGATGCGGCTGAAGCGGGGGTCGAGCCAGAAGTCGCGCTGCCAATAATGCCGCTCTCGGAGCATGTGGTGAACGACTACCGCACGCTCCGCCTCTCCCTTAAAGCCCATCCCATGAGCTTCCTGCGCGACCGGGTTGCGGCTTCTCGCATCTCCTCTTGTGCAGGTCTCAGGAGCTTACGCGACGGCAGCCGCGTGAGCGTCGCCGGCGTGGTGCTCGTGCGCCAGCGCCCTGGCTCGGCGCAAGGGGTGGTGTTCATGACCATCGAGGACGAGACGGGCGTCGCCAATTCCGTGATCTGGCCCAAGGTGCTCGAGCGGATGCGCAAGGTGGTGATGGGCGCGCGGCTCGTCGTGGTGCATGGCCGTATCCAGCGCCACGAGGACATTATCCACGTGGTTGCCGCGCGGCTCGAGGACCGGAGCGATTGGCTACGTCTCCTCAGCGAGGCCGGCGAGAGCCTGAGCGTGCCGATTGCCAATGCCGATGAGATACGGAGGCCCAATCCTGGCTCCTGGCGTCCTTTGCCCGAAGAGGAGGAACCTCTGCTTCCCGTCTCACCGGCCGATCACGTCAAGCACCCGCTGCCAAGCCACGAGCGTCCCCACCCCAGATGGCATCCGCGCCGTCACCCACGCGAGGAGCGCATCATCCCGAAATCCCGCGATTTCCATTAGTTCCCGCGAGTTGCACTTGGCCCATAGCTCACTCCTATCCCTCCCCTTGATGGGGAGGGTGGCTCGGCCATGGCCGAGCCGGGTGGGGTGATCACTTTGCCCCCACCCCAGCGTCGCCTTGGGCGCCGCCGGACCTCCCCACAAGGGGGAGGTATGGAGCTTGTGGCTCCCGTAGCGAAACCGGTTATGCTGCCAGCCATGAGACGCAAGCTCTTATCCATTGTCGCCACGCTCGCGCTGCTTCTGGCATTTGGCGCCCCGGCGCTCAACGCCTTGGAGCAGCCGGAAGGCACAAGCGGCTTCTTGCCGAAAACGCTCGTCAAGGCAAAGACCCATATGGTGATTGCGGCTAATCCGCTCGCCGCCGAGGCCGGCCTTGCCATCTTGCGCAAGGGCGGCAGCGCCATCGATGCCGGCATTGCCACGCAGTTGGTACTCAATCTCGTCGAGCCGCAATCCTCAGGGATCGGCGGCGGCGCCTTCATTCTCTATTGGGACGCGGGCAAGAAGCAGCTGGCTAGCTTCGACGGGCGGGAGACGGCGCCCGCTTCTGCCGCGCCCGAGCTTTTCCTCGACGCCGAGGGCAAGCCGCTGCCGCGCGACGCCGCCATGGCGAGCGGCCTTTCGGTGGGCGCCCCCGGCGTGCTTGCGGCGCTGAAGCTCGCCCACGACAAATACGGCAAACTCCCCTGGGCTGAGCTCTTCCAGCCTGCCATCGCGCTTGCCCGCGAGGGCTTCCCGATCTCACCCCGCCTCGCCAAGCTCATCGCCGAGGCGGACCCCAACAGCTTCGCGCCCGAAGCCCGAGCCTATTTCTTCGATGAAGCGGGAAGGCCTTGGCCGGTCGGCTACAAGCTCGCCAATCCCGCGCTCGCCGATACGCTGGAGACGATCGCTCGCGAGGGCCCCACGCCCTTCTATCAAGGCGACATCGCTCGCGACATCGCCAAGGCGGTGCAAAACGATCCGCGCAAGGCCGGCAAGCTGACGGAAGAAGATCTCGCCAGCTATCGCGCCAAAGAGCGAGAGCCCGTCTGCATCCTCTATCGCGTCGACCGGGTGTGCGGGCCGGGGCCGCCCTCCTCCGGCGGTGTGACTGTCGGCCAAGTGCTCGCCCTCATCGCCCCCTACGATCTCGGCTCAACGCCGCTTGGCGCTGAGGCTGTCCACACAATTGTCGAGGCTGAACGGCTCGCGCTTGCCGACCGCGCGCGCTATCTCGCGGACACGGATTTCGTCCCAGCCCCGGTGGCCGGGCTGCTCAACCCTGCCTATGTCGCCGAGCGCCGCGGCCTGATCGACCCCAACCGCGCGCAAGCCCATGTCGCGGCGGGCTCTCCGCTCAACACGCGGCAAGGGGCGTTCGGCCGCGACGCCACGCACGAGGCCGCCGGCACGAGCCAGATCTCGATCGTCGACGATGACGGTAACGCACTGTCCATGACCACGACCATCGAGCAGGCGTTCGGCGCGCGGACCATAGTGCGCGGCTTCCTGCTCAACAATCAGCTCACCGATTTCTCTTTCCTTCCCGTCGACGAAGAGGGGCGTCCTGTCGCCAATCGCGTCGAAGGAGGCAAGCGCCCGCGGAGTTCACTGGACCCGAGCATAGTGTTCGGAGAGGACGGCCGGCTCCTCTACGTGCTTGGCTCGCCGGGCGGCACGGCGATCATCCTCTACAATATCAAGGCGATCGTCGCCCTGATCGATTGGCGGCTCGACCCGGCACAGGCAAGTGCGCTCGCCAATTTCGGCATCACCGAGGACGCTGTCCTGCTCGAGCCGGGGCCTGAGTGGGACTCTCTCGCGGCGGCGCTTAGCGGAATGGGCCATGAGGTCAACCGCGTATCCTTGGTGAGCGGGCAGCACATCATCGCGGTCACGCCTGACGGGCTTGAGGGCGGGGCCGACCCGCGCCGCGAAGGCGCGGCGCTCGGGGATTGATGGCCACGCGAAAACAACGCATCGCGATACGCGGCGCCGGCATCGTCGGCCTGTGGCAGGCGTTGACGCTCGCGCGTCGCGGCCATGAAGTCACTCTCCACGAGCGCTCAACGCAAGCCTTCGCGGATGCCTGCAGTCCCTATGCCGGCGCCATGCTCGCGCCCCGCTGCGAGGAGGAGAGCGCCGAGGCCGTGATCAGGGAGCTCGGCGAGCGCGGCATCGCGCTTTGGCGGGAGACCTATCCCGGCACGGTCGCCAACGGCACGCTCGTCGTGGCGCTCCATCGCGACCGCGCCGAGCTCGATCGCTTCGCACGCATGACGGGAGGGCATCGGCGGCTGTCTCCGGCCGAGCTTACGGCGCTTGAGCCGGCCCTCGACGACCGTTTCGCCGGCGCGCTCTATTACAAAGAGGAAGCCCATCTGCCGCCTGATTCCGCCTTGCGCTTCCTGCTCGAGCAGGTTGAAGCGGAAGGCGTCAGCTTGCGCTTCGGCGAGGGCGAGCCCCCGAAGGACGCCGGCGTCGTCGTCGATTGCCGCGGCCTCGCCGCCAGGGACAAGCTCCCCACCCTTCGCGGCGTGCGGGGCGAGAGGATCGTGGTGAGGAGCCGTGAGGTGGACTTGGCGCGGCCCGTGCGGCTTTTGCATCCGCGCTTTCCGCTTTATGTCGTTCCCTGGGGCAACGGCCTCTACATGATCGGCGCCACGGTGATCGAGAGCGAGGAAACCGGCCCCATCACGCTCCGCTCGGCGCTCGATCTTCTGTCGGCGGCCTATGCGCTCAATCCGGCCTTCGCCGAGGCCGAGATCGTGCGGCAGGGTGCGGGCGCCCGACCTGCCTTCCCCGACAATCGGCCTAGGATTATCGTCACGAAAGGCTATATCTACGTGAACGGTTTGTACCGGCATGGGTTTCTCCTTGCTCCCGCGCTGGCCGAGCTCGTTGCCGCCTATCTCGAGACGGGTGCGATGGACCCGGAGGTGTTTCTTGAAAGTCCTGCTGAACGGTGAGCCTTTCGCCACCGACGCCAAGAACCTCGATGAGCTTTGCGCCCGGCTCGGCTTTGCCGAGGCGAAGATCGCGACCGCCCTGAATGGCAGCTTCGTCGCCGCCGCCTCGCGCGAGGTGACGCCATTGACCGACGCCGACGAGATCGAGATCGTGGCGCCTAGGCAGGGCGGCTGATGCTCACCCTGTACGGCGCCCAATTCACCTCGCGTCTCCTGCTCGGAACGGCGCACTATCCTTCGCCTGAGTGCCTGCAACAGGCGGTCGAGGCTTCGGGTGCGCAGATCGTCACCGTCTCGCTCAGACGCGAGTCGGCGCGGGCCCGCACCGGTCAGGGTTTCTGGGCGTTGATCGAAGAGCTCGGATGTCGCGTGCTGCCGAACACCGCCGGCTGCCGCAGCGCCAAAGAGGCGATTGCCACCGCCAAGATGGCGCGCGAGCTGTTCGGCACCAACTGGATCAAGCTCGAAGTCATCGCCAACGACGATACCTTGCAGCCCGACCTGTTCGGTCTCGTCGAGGCCGCCGCCGCGCTCACCGAAGACGGCTTCGAGGTGCTGCCCTATACCACCGAGGATTTGAGCGCCGCCGAGCGCCTCGTCGCAGGGGGCTGCGCCGTGCTGATGCCGTGGGCGGCCCCGATCGGCTCGGCGCGCGGGCTGATCAACAAGGACGCGCTGAAGACGCTCCGCGCTTATTTCCCCGACACGCCGCTCGTCATCGATGCCGGGATCGGCACGCCCTCGCACGCGGCAGAGGCCATGGAGATGGGCTACGACGCCGTGCTGCTCAACACCGCCGTGGCCAAGGCCGGCGATCCGGTAAAGATGGCGCAAGCCTTCGCCAAAGCCGTCGAAGCCGGGCGCCTCGCCTTCGAGGCGGGCCTGATCGAGCCGCGCGACATGGCCTCGCCGTCCACCCCGGTCGCCGGCACGCCCTTCTTCAAGATCGATCACGCATCCTGATCGTTCACGCTCGGTCTCGATCTTGGCCGCACTCGATCCCTTCTACCCCATCGTCCCCGACACGGATTGGCTCGCCCGCCTTCTGCCTCAGGGCATCAGACTCGTGCAGCTCCGCATCAAGGATAAGGACGCGAGCGTCGTCCGCGCCGAGATCAAGAAAGCCGCAGCGCTTTGCGCAGCGTACCGGTGCCAGCTTGTCGTCAACGACTATTGGCGCGAGGCCATCGCCGCCGGAGTCTCGTTCGTGCATCTCGGCCAGGAGGATTTGGCTCGCGTCGACCTCTACGCCATCAGGGCCGCGAACGTGAGGATCGGCGTCAGCACCCACAGCCACGCTGAGCTGGAGACGGCGCTTGCCGCAAATGCCGACTATGTCGCGCTCGGCCCCGTCTATGCCACCACGCTCAAAGCCATGCCCTGGCCCCCGCAAGGCCTGCCCCGCATTGGCGAATGGCGGGCAAAACTCAACTGCCCCCTGGTGGCGATTGGCGGCATCACCCTTCAGCGGGCCCCGATGGTGCTCGCCTCAGGCGCCGACTCGGTCGCCGTCATCACCGATATTGTGACAAGCCAAGACCCTGAGAAGCGGGCGCAAAACTGGCTTACCGCCACCGCGCCGTGGCGCAATTTATCCACAGGACGTCCACAGGGCTGACCTCGCGCGTTGTGTCCTTGACCGGGAGCCCCTCGGGCGAGGATCATCCGTCCGGGGCAAATTCCAGCGAGAGCGAAGGGGCGTCGATGAGCTATCGTCTCGATCCGGCGATTCCAATGAGCGAGGCGTTGCGCCGCGTGGCCTTCGCCGAGCTTGATCTCGCCCATGGCTCGCTCTCGACGCCACCCGACCGCCAAAGCGGCGTCCACAGTGCCCGCAAATGCCTGAAACGGCTCCGCTCGCTCCTTCTCCTCGCTCGACCCGGGATGCCAGAGCCGGCCTTCGCCAATCTGACCGACAGGCTCGCCGCCATCGCCAGGGGGCTTGCCCCGGCCCGCGACGCCCATGCCCTGATCGACGCCGTGGACAAGCTCGACCGCGAGACCGAGAAAGGACCTGGCCAAGGGCCGATCCACTCCTTGCGCGCCTGGCTCGAGAAGCGCCGGCACGCGGCGGAGCAGAACCTGGAGCGGAGCGCAGCCTCCGATGCCATGCGCGGCCTGCTCGAGCTTCGTCCGGCCTTCGCCGGCCTCGCCGTCTATCCCGACGACTTCCGCTCCCTCACCAAAGGCTTGCGGCGCTGCTATCGCACGACCCGCCAATGCTTCAAGGATGGCTTGGCCACCGACCGCGACGAGGATCTGCATGAGTGGCGCAAGGGCGTGCAGCATCATTGGCGGCAGATGCAACTTCTCGCACCGTGCTGGCCGTCGGAGCTGACGGCGCGGGCGGAGGCCGCACGGTCGCTGTCGCAGGTCCTTGGCGACGACCACGACATCTCTCTGCTCGGCCGGCTCGTCTCCACTCCGACCATGACGTTTGGAAGTCCCGACGAGACCGCCGCCTTTTTGAAGCGTTGCCACAAGCGCCACAAGGCGCTGCGCGAGGAGGCCGGGACGCAAGGGGAGCTGCTGTTCGCTGAGCGGTCGCGGCCCTTCGCCGAGCGCATCGAGGCCTATTGGTCGATCGCCGCCAGCGGCGCAGCCAAGGCAGTTGCCGAATCGCGGCTGGACAATGTCGTGGCGTTCGGCGAGCTGCGCACCGGCCGCGCGAGCTAGGTTTTAGATCCCGCGCGCCTCGCGCCAGGCCTGGAACATCAGCACGGTCCATAACGGCGCATGCCAATTGCGGCGTCCATCGAGATGCTCGCGCCAGCGCGCCAAGATCGGCGCCGGATCAAGCAGTCCACCCTCGGCAAGACGCTTTTCCGACAAGAGCTCCTCAGCCCAAGGCTTAAGCGGCCCTCTGAGCCAGCTCCCGATGGGAATGGCGAAGCCCGTCTTTGGCCGCTCGACGAGAGCCTTGGGCACGTGACGGCACAGCACCTGGCGGAGCAGCCATTTGCCCTTGCCGCGCCGCATCTTGAATCGCGACGGCAGCCGCCAGGAAAGCTCGACAACGCGGTGATCGAGAATGGGAACGCGCACCTCGAGCGCCACCGCCATGCTGGCGCGATCGACCTTGGTGAGGATGTCGTCGGGAAGGTAGGTCAGCGTGTCGAGATATTGCATGCGGTCGAGCCCGTCGGGCAGCGCCTCTTCAATGGCCGGGTCGAAGATCGGGCCGCTAAGCTCCCGTCCCTGCTTTACGATCCTCTCCGGCTCGTCCCAGGCGCTGACCAGGCTGCGATAGGCCCCCTTCCCGCCTCCCCGCAGCATGGCCGAAGCCTTCAGCATCTTATCGCCGGCGAGCCAAGGGCGCCTCTTGGCGGGGAGCACGCTGAACACGCGGTCCCATAACGCAGGCCCCGCCAGGCCGAGCCCACAGGCGAGGCCCCTTCCCGCCCTCTCAGGCACGCTCGCCAAAGCCCGCGCAAACCGGTGCCGCGTATAGCCCGCGAACAGCTCGTCGCCCCCGTCTCCCGACAGCGCCACCGTGACGTGCTGGCGGGTGAGCTTGGACAGGAGATAGGTCGGCACTTGCGAGGAATCGGCGAAGGGCTCGTCGTAAATGTCGGGGAGAGCGGGAACGACCTCCTGGGCCTGACGCGGAGAGACATAGAGCTCGGTGTGCTCGGTGCCGAGATGGCGGGCGACGGAGCGCGCGTGGGGCGCCTCGTCATAGCCCTGCTCGTCAAAGCCGATCGAATAGGTCCGGACCGGCGCGTTGCTCTTCGCCCGCATCATCGCCGCAACCGTCGAGGAGTCGATGCCGCCCGACAGAAACGCGCCGAGCGGCACGTCGGCGACAAGCCGCCGCGCCACCGCATCGCCCAGCAGTGCTTCGAGCGCGTCGGCGGCTTCAGTATCGCTGACATCGAGAGGCGCGTCCTTTCCTCTTCTGACGGCGTCGGCAAGCGTCCAGTAAGCCCACGTCTCCGTCTTGCCGTCAGCCGCGATGGTGACGCCATGGCCTGGCGCAAGTTTCTCGATGCCGCGATAGATCGCGTGCGGAGACGGCACATAAGCGAGCCTGAGATAGGACGCGAGCGCATCGACGTTCAGCTCAGGCTGCCAGCCCGGGAGCGCCTCGAAGGCCTTAAGCTCGGAGGCGAAGACGATGCGCCCGTTCTGCCTCCCCCAATAGAGCGGCTTGATGCCGAGCCGATCGCGCACGAGGCTTAGGGAGCGCTCCTTCCGGTCCCACAGCGCAAAGGCGAACATGCCGATGAGACGCTCGACCGTGGCCCGCAACCCCCATTCGGCGATCGCCTCGACCATGACTTCGGTATCGGAATGGCCCCTGAACCGGTGGCCGAGCGCCTCAAGCTCGGGCCGGAGCTCGCCCGCATTATAGATCTCGCCGTTATAGGTGATGACGTAGCGGCCGCAGGCGGAACCCATCGGCTGCGCGCCGGCCGGCGACAGATCGATGATGGAGAGACGGGCAAATCCAAGCGCGATGCCGGCCTCGGCGTCAACGAAGACGCCCCTGTCGTCAGGCCCGCGATGAGCAAGCCGCGCGGCCATGGCGCCGGCAATCGCCTCCAGCTCTTGCGTGCCTGAGCGGCGCTCTAGCTCGAGGAAGCCGGCGATGCCGCACATGCATTCACACCCTGACCTCCATCCCATCATAGGCGACTTCCCATCCAGCACCCTCCACGGCCGCTCGCTGAGGCGAGCCTTCGCGCAAGGCAGGATTGGAATTGTTGATGTGGATGAAGATCTTGCGGCCGATGTTGAGAGGGCCGAGAGTTTCGACGCTCCCGCTCCTTCCGGACATGTTCATATGGCCCATGCGGTCGCCCGTCTTGTTGAGCAGCCCTTGGGCGATCATCTCGTCATTGGTGTAGAGCGTGCCGTCGAAGAAGAGGAGAGGCGCTCCTGCCAGCCGCGCGCGGAGCGCATCGTCGAGCTTCAAGCAACCCGGGATATAGAAGAAGTGGCGCCCGCTTGCGGTCTCGGTCAGCTTCAAGCCGACCGTGTCGCCTTCTTGCGTGCCGAAATCGGTGCCCGCCTTTTCATCTTCGAGATAGAGCGCGACCTTGCCCGGCACGGAGAAAGCCTCGACCGTGATCCCCACAGGGCCTGAAGGCCCCTCGACCGCAAACGGCTTGCCAAGCTCCATGGTGACTCGCTTGACGAGTTTGGGATCGAGCACGTTGAAGATGTTGTTGGAGGCAAGAACATCGAGCACGCGGGCGCTGCCATAGATCGTGAAGGGCTGTCCTTCGCGCAAGGAGAGCAGGCCTGCCACGGCATCGATGTCGCCATTGGTCAGCACCACGGCCTTGATCGGGCTGTTGCGCGGGCCGCCCTCAGGGGTTGGATAGAGCTCCGGCGTGTCGTTGATTTGCTGCCTGAGGTCTGGGGTGGCGTTGAGCAGGACCCATTGGCGGCCGTCGGCACTGACGGCAACCGAGGCTTGCGTGCGCGGGCTGAGACCTGCCGCACCCTGACGCACGTCAGACGAATTGCGGCCGTTGCAATTCCATTGCGGGAAGCCGCCGCCCGCCGCTGAACCGAGAACTTTTATCACCATGGCGCGAGATCAGATGGCGGCGGAGACCGGCTTTCGTCAAGGTCAAAAAATTTGACCGCCAGCATCGCGAAGGGTGACTTGCGAAGACCTCTCGTGAAGCGGGCCTTTTGCCTCCTAGAAGTTGAGTTCACCCTGGAATTTCCGTGTCCGATGTTGCATCGGTCAGCCCGAACTGGAGGCCGACGTTCAGGGAGAACTCCATCGCAGGGGGGCCGGCGACCGTGTCTTCGTCGTCGCCTTTCTTGCCTTCTTTCTCGTCGCCCTCGCCGGCGTCGCTCTCGCCGGGATTCCAGAACAAGGTTGGGCCGATGCTGTGGTTTTGATCGTTGAAGGAGCCGGCATTGGCGAGATCCTCGATCTCGCCGAACATCTCGACCCCCACTCCCCAGTGCTTGGCGAAGTCATATTCGGCACGCCAGCCATATCCGAAGCCGAGGCTTTCGGTCTGTGCGTTATCGCCGACTTGATCGGTGAAAAGCGGATTGAGCGTTAGCAGGAGCGGTCCCTTGGCCAGTTCGACGATCGGGCCGAAGCCGATCTCATCGGCGTTCTGCTCGTCGCCATGGTTGATGGCCTTCTCGTATCCGCCCTGGATGGCAAGGGCGATACCGTCGCCTTGGCGCTTGATCAACTGGTACTGAGCCTCGAATTCGACCGAGCTTACGCTGAAATCCTCGCCATTAGGCTGATTGGTGCCGAGCGTGAAAGAGAATAGCCACCAATTCGTCAAACCATACTGAGCCTCAAACTCGTGGCTCTGAACGAGTGGTGGTTCCTCCACCGCCGGTAGCCCCCAATGAACCGCGCCGCGATATGAAAGCTGGACCGCGCCCTTCTCAATGTCGGCTTCCTGTATCTGGAACTCGGCGTGAGCCGGTCTCGCGGTACTGATGGCAAGCCCCGCCGCGCCCAGTGCGGCGACCGCAGCGGCCAACGCCGGGCGCTGCGCTATGCGCAGTACTTTTGGATTGTGTCGCAAGAGCCGCCCCCCAAGTTAAGCCTTGCTATGGTGATTTTCGCGCCAATTTAGACGATTTCGGCGCTTGTGTCCGCACTATGATTGGGCGCGGATGAGTCTCATGACGCCGACATGAATAGGGCGTGACGTGAAGCTGAAAAATTCATGATGGGTACGGTAAGACACCGTCAAGTATCAGGGAAAATGCAGTATAGAGAAACGAGCTATTATCCAGCGGCGTTGCAGGCCTCCACCGGCCGCGCCAAAGGGATGATGCTGCTCTGCTGCCCTTCCCGGCCAGCGAGGCTTTGAGCCAATCAATGCGTTATCAGACCAAGCTCCTTGTCACCGCAGGATTGCTTCTCGCCATGTCGCTATCGGCAGCGACGCTTGCCTATTGGGGCGTCGCCCAGTCCCATACCTATCTCACACGCTCGCGCATCGCCCATGACCAGCTCGAGCGCCAGCTGCAGCTTTCCCGCCATAGCCAACAGCTGTTCAAAGCCTGGACCGATACGCTTCTGACCGGGATCACCGACCACCCCTTGGGCGCCGCCTATCTCCACAAGGTCATCGATTCCGATCTCGCCACCTTGCAGGATCTCTCCGAGAAAGAGCTTGCCCTCGTCGGACCCGAGGAGAGCAAGGCCGAATCCGCCGAGCTTGAGCGCCTGGCTCAGATCAAGGGTGAGTTCCAGCACACTTTGGACCAGCTCGGCGAGGTCGAGCAGCTGCGCAGCCGCGGCCGGCCCGACATCGCCTGGCAAAGGCTGATCGACCTGCTGAAAGGGGGCATCGACCAGAAGCTCAATGAGCTGATCGAGGTGGCGGTGGCCGACAAAAGCGCCGAAGTCGTGAGGATCGACGCCGACGCCGCACAGCTCCTGAGTCGACTCGAGCGCGTGAGCCAGATTCATGCCGCGCTCGCCATTTTCACCACCCTGGCGCTCGTGATGCTTCTATTGCGGGGATTGCGCGCGCCGCTCGCCGAGCTCTTGCGCGGAACAGCCAAGCTTGCCGAAGGCGATCTGTCCTATCGTATCGCCATCTCCGGCCGCGACGAGTTCGCCGATCTCGGCCGGAGCTTCAACCGCATGGCGGGCGATCTGCAAGCCCACCAGAAAGCCTTGCAAGACGCTCACGCCAATCTCGAATCTGACGTGGCCGAGCGCACCGAGGAGCTCCGCCAGGCCAACGAATCCTTGCGCAAGATCGACGAGACCCGCCGCGGCTTCTTTGCCGATATCAGCCACGAGCTCCGCACGCCACTCACCATCATCCGCGGCGAGGGCGAGATCTCGCTGCGCGGCCAGAACAAGCGGGTGGCCGAATATAAGCGCTCGATCCTGCGCATCGTCGAGCAGGCGAAGCACCTCTCCCTGCTCGTCAACGACCTTTTGTTCATTGCCCGCCAGGGGGCTGGCGCCGCGCGCCTCAACCTGCAGGCGATCGACCTCGGCGACCTCCTCGAGAAGGTCTGCGGCGACGCCAAGGTGATCGCTCATGGCAGGGCCGTCGATATCGCTTTCGCCAACGGCACCGCGCACGACATGGTGCGTGGCGATCCCGCAAGGCTGAGACAGCTTTTCCTCGTGCTGCTTGACAATGCGGTGCGTTACTCCAAATCCGAGGGCGCGGTGAAGGTCGAGATCGGCAGCGGCGATGGCGAGGTTACCGTGCGCGTCTCCGACCGTGGTATCGGCATTCCGCCGGAGGAGCTTGAGCGGATCTTCGAGCGGTTTCGCCGGGGCGGCAATGCTGCGGCGATGAACGAGGAGGGCCTCGGCTTGGGGCTGCCGGTCGCCAAGGCCATCGTCGAGGCGCATAAAGGAAGGATTGAAATGGCCAGTCGCCTGGGCGAAGGAACCACGGTCACGGTCGCTCTGCCGGCCGAAACCCTCGAGGCAACCGCGTGAACGTGCTCCTGGTCGAAGACGAGCCACGCGTCGCCGATTTTATCGACCGCGGCTTGCGCGCCGAAAATCATGGGGTCACCGTCGCCTCGTCGGGCAGCGAGGGGGTCGACCTCGCCAAGACCGGCGAGTTCGACGTCATCGTGCTCGATCTGATGCTGCCCGACATGCACGGCTATGACGTCTGCCAGCGCCTGCGTCTGGAGGGCGACCACACGCCCATCCTGATGCTGACCGCCATGGACGCGCTGGAGGACAAGATCAAGGGGCTGAAGACGGGCGCCGACGACTATCTCACCAAACCCTTCGATTTCGACGAGCTCCTTGCCCGCATGGAGGCGCTGGTCCGCCGCTCGCACAACTTCACGCCGAGCTCGAACATCTTGCAGGTGGCCGATCTCGTCCTCGACCGGGAACTTCTCGAAGTGAGACGCGGCGTCGACACCATCAAGCTCACGGCCAAGGAGCTCGCCATCCTCGAGCTGCTGATGAGCGCGCCGGGCCGCGTGTTCTCGCGCACCCGCATCCTCAATCAGGTATGGGGCTATAGCGAGGACCCGCTGACCAATGTCGTCGACGTCTATATCGCGCGGCTCCGGCGCAAGATCGACACACCCGGGCGCGATCCCTTGCTCGAAACCGTGCGGGGTCACGGTTACCGGCTGAAGGCTCCGAGTTGATGTTGCAAGGGAGCCGGGAAGATTTGCCCAATGTGATGCCACACGGATGGCAAATCCGGCAATGGAACCTTGCTAACTGCGCCGGGACCGGTAGATTATGCGCCGCCACTCTCGCGATCTACGCGCCAAAGCTTTTCCGGGCCTCGCCAGAGGGCCACGGCCGCGTTTGCCGCGCCCGCGGCAGCAGAGCTGCGTGCGCATCTCGCCTGGTTAGCCCCAACGCCATTGGATTAGAGCCATAACAACGTGGAGGAGCGCCCGTTGCGGTCAGGTCTGTTAGCTTTCTTGCTCTGCGCTATCGCGAGCCTTGCCCTTGCCGTGCCCGCCGAGGCTTCGAACAAGGTCAAGGTCGGCGTACTCAAATTCGGCACCGTCAGCTGGGTGCTCGACACCATCCATGCCAATGGCCTCGACAAGGCTGAAGGCATCGAGCTCGACGTCGTGCCGCTGGCAAGCACTCAGGCGACCGCAGTGGGCCTGCAAGGAAGCTCGGTCGACATCATCGCCACCGACTGGCTGTGGGTCTCGCGGGAGCGGAGCGGCGGCGCCGACTTCACCTTCGCGCCCTTCACCACGGCGCTTGGCGCCATCATGGTGCCCCCCAAGTCTCCGATCAAGACGCTGGGCGACCTCAAGGGCAAGCGGCTCGGCGTGGCCGGTGGCCCCCTCGACAAGAGCTGGCTCTTGCTCGTGGCCTATGCGCTGCGCACCGCCAATCTCGACCTGAGGACGGAGACCACGCAGGAATTCGGCGCCCCTCCGCTCCTCAACGAAAGGGCAAAGCAGGGCGAGCTCGATGCCGTGCTCGACTTCTGGCCCTATGCGGCGCGGCTTGAGGCGGAGGGCTTCACCCAGCTGATCGGGGTCGAAGACGTGGTGAGCGAGCTTGGCGCCAAGGGCGAGGTCGCCATGGTCGGCTATGTGTTCAGCGACAGCTGGGCCAAAGACCATCTCGAGGGCGTGCAAGGGTTCCTGCGTGCCGCGGCGAAAGCCGACGAGCTGCTCGCGACCTCCAACGAGGAGTGGAGCAGGCTGAAGCCGCTGATGTCGGAGAACGATCCCACCTTCACCGACGCCACCTTTGAGGCCTTGCGGCGCCGCTACCGGGAAGGCATCCCCGAGCGTTCCTCGGCCGAGAACGAGGCCGACGCCAAGGTCCTCTATCAGTTCCTGCGCGAGCTTGGCGGCGAGAAGCTCGTCGGGCCCGGCACCGAGCTCGCTCCCGGCACGTTCTGGCACGGCGGCAAGCCATGAGCGTCACCTTCGCCCGCTCCGACGCCATACCCGGGGCGCGACTCTTTCGCGGGCCCCTCGTTTCGGTCCTTTCCGTGGTGGGCTTCCTGCTCGTCTGGTTCATCGCGGCTGAGATCGCGCAGAGCCGGCTGTTGCCGGGACCGGTGGCGGTGATTCACTATATCTACGAGGAGTCCGTGCATGGCGACCTCCTGACCGAGCTCGGCATCACGTTGTGGCGGGTGGTGGCCTCCTTCGTGGTGGCGATGCTGATCGGCAGCGCCATCGGGCTCGCCATGGGCCAGATGCCCGCGCTCAACCGGGCGCTCGATCCCTGGCTGATCGTGCTCTTGAACCTTCCCGCCCTCGTCATCATCATCCTGGCTTATGTCTGGTTCGGGCTGAGCGAGGCCACAGCCATCGGCGCCGTCGCCCTCAACAAGATCCCCAATGTCATCGTCACCTTGCGCGAAGGCGCCCGCGCGCTCGATCCCGGCCTCGACGAGATGGCGCGCGCCTACCGGCTGTCGCCCCTCAGTAAGTTCCGCAACGTCACCCTGCCGCAGTTGCAGCCCTATTTCGCGGCGGCGTCGCGTTCCGGCATCTCCTTGATCTGGAAGATCGTTCTCGTGGTCGAGCTGCTTGGACGGTCGAACGGCGTCGGCTTCGAGCTTTATCTCAATTTTCAGCTTTTCAACGTGACGGCGATCCTCGGCTATACGCTCGCCTTCGTCGCCGTCATGCTGGCAATCGAATATTTGTTGGTGCAGCCAATTGAACGAAATTCAACGCGCTGGCGTAACAAGCCGGTTTGAAATCCGCATCGAGGACAAGACGCATGTTGGGGCCGACGGCACGCTGGTCCCGGCGATTCGCGACTTCGTCCTCGAGGTGGCGCAGGAGAGCATGACGGTCCTCATGGGCCCGTCCGGCTGCGGCAAGACTACGCTGTTGCGCATCGTCGCCGGCCTGGACGACCGCTTCGTCGGCGAGGTCGATGTGCCAGCGGGCGCGCGCATCGGCGTCATGTTCCAAGAGCCGCGCCTGTTGCCGTGGCGCACGGTGCAGCAGAATATCGAGCTTGTCGCGGCCCCCGATTTCGGGCCGGCGGATTTGGAGTGGCTGGCGCAGGCCGTCGGCATTGCCGACATGCTGCCGCGCTATCCCCAGGAGCTATCGCTTGGCATCGCGCGGCGGGTGGCCCTCGCCCGCGCCTTCGCCACCAAGCCCGATCTGCTGCTGCTTGACGAGCCTTTCGTCTCCGTCGATGAACGGACGGCCGACCGGCTGAGACGGCTTCTGCTCGAGGTCTGGTCGGCACGGCCGACGACGGCGATCCTCGTCACCCACAATGCCCGCGAGGCCATCCTGCTTGCCGACCAGCTTGTGCTGCTCGCCCCGCGGCCGACGCACGTGGTCGCGGTCGAGACCATCGCCGTGCCGCAGGCGGAACGGGACGGGAAAGCGATCGATGCGATCCACGCCGATCTCTTGCGGCGTTATCCCGCTAATTTCACCAGCACTTGAGGTGTGATTAGGCCCGTTGGGCGGCTGCCTAGCCGGCTGCCACGGCGACCTTCCGCTGCTGGATACCGCGGGCCGGGTCATAGGCCCAGAACGAAAGCCCCAGGAACAGGGCCGTGCACCCCACCACGATGCCGAGCGCCTGCCAATTGATCTCGAGATAGAAGGCGAAGCGGATGAGCTCGACCGCCCAGGTGAAAGGGTTGTAGAGGCAGATGTAATAGAGCCACAGGCTTCCCTCGCGCATCTTCCATAAGGGATAGAGCGCGGAGGAGGCGAAGAACATCGGGAAGATCACGAAGTTCATGATGCCCGCGAAGTTCTCGAGCTGCTTGATGGTCGAGGACAACAGCATGCCGAGGGCTCCGAACATCATGCCGGCCAGGACCAGCGCCGGCAGCGCCGCGAGGTAGCCCCACAGCGGCAGCTCCACGCCGCAGAAATAGGCGACGAGAAGAAAAGCGTAGACCTGGAAGAGCGAGACGATCACTCCGGCGAAGAGCCGCGACAACAGCAGGAACCAGCGCGGCAGCGGCGTGGTGAGCAGCACCCGCATCGAGCCCATCTCGCGGTCGTAGACCATCGACAGCGAGCTTTGCATGCCATTGAACAGCTGGATCATCGCCAGCAGTCCGGGCGCGATGTAGACGTCGTAGGTAATGTAGGTCTGGTACGGCGGGATGATCGAGATGCCCAGCGCCGCGCGGAAGCCCGCGGCGAAAATGGTGAGCCAAATCATGGGCCTAACCAAGGCCGCGAAGAA
>DFXC01000120.1:599-2676 GCA_002383105.1 Hyphomicrobiaceae bacterium UBA4118 | reverse complement strand
GCTGAAGGACGCCGGCGGGGAAGTTGATGTCATTCATTTGCTCGTCGTAATAGGCATTGTCGGTCGCCGCCGTCATGCTCCACTCACCGCGGTCGACGGGCTTGCCAATTTTGGCGAGCTCGCGCCGCAACGCGAAGCCGGACGCGCGTTCCACGTTGCCCAACGCATCGCCGCGCACGACC
Organism: Hyphomicrobiaceae bacterium UBA4118; assembly: GCA_002383105.1. GTDB lineage: Bacteria > Pseudomonadota > Alphaproteobacteria > Rhizobiales > Methyloligellaceae > Methyloceanibacter. The sequence continues at coordinate 2,494 of DFXC01000120.1, read as the reverse complement.
TTGAGCTTCGCATAGTCGAGCCACTCGTCCGGGTAGCCGACCTTGCAGGCCACGCTCGCGAGCTTCTCGAGTGCGCGCGCCTTTGTCGGCTTGCTCATCCAATCGAGGGTCTTGATGTCGGCCTCCATCGCCTTGGCGATCTCGCGCATCATGGCGAGCACGCGCTGCTTGGCCTTTGGGCTGAACTCGCGCTCGACATAGGCCTCGCCCAAAGCGTCGCCGAGCTGATCGTCGGTTGCATCGACGCAGCGCTTCCAAGGCGCTTCGATCTCGGCTTGGCCGTCGAGCAGCTCGCCGAAGAACGCAAAGTCCTCGTCGACGAAGGCCTTCGGCGCCGAGGAGACGAGCCCGGTGATGAAGGTCCAGCGCAGATAGGACTTCCAGTCCTCGAGGGGTAAGGACTTCAGCGAGGCCTCGAGCCCCTTGAAGAAGCCGGGATCCGATACGTCAAGCGAGGCGAAGGGGGGAGCACCGAGCGCGGCGAGATACGCCGTCCAGTCGAACGACGGCGCGAGCTTGACGAACTTCGCGAGCGTCATCTTGTGATGGACGTTCTTCGGCTCACGGCGCTCGACAATCCCCATCGCGGCCTTCGCCAGCGCCGTCTCGACGCGCATCGTCGCGTCGGCCTCGGCTTCGGCCTTGCTCGGGCCGTCGCCGAGCAGGCCGAATATGCGCGCGAGGTGCGCGCGATAGTCGGCGCGCTCGCCCTTGAACGCGTCGGTCAAGTAATAGTCGCGGTCGGGCAGCGCGAAGCCATCCTGGTCGGCCTCGGCGATCATCGTCGCTGCGTCCGTGTAATCTTGCGTCGATGAGAAAAAGAACAACGGTGCCGTGCCGAGGAGGTGCAGGTGCGCGGTCTCCGCGGCGAGCTCCTTCTTGTCCTTGAGCGCCGCGATGCGCTCTAGCTCGGGCGCGAAGGGCTTAAGGCCCTTAGCTTCGATCGCTGCCTCGTCGAGGCACGAAGCATAGTAATCGCCGATCTTGCGGCGGCTCTGGGTCTTGGCGCCCTCGCCTGCCGCGGCGTCCTTAAGGATCGCTGCCAACACCGCGCGTGTGTGCTCGTCGAGCTCGCTGAAGCGCCACCAGATCGACTGGTCCGGCGGGATCGGGGTGGCCTTCAGCCACGCGCCGCAGGCATATTGGTAGAAATCGACGCAGGGCTTGATGCTGTGGTCGATCGCCGCCGGATCGAACACGGCCGGCAACGGCTTCTTGAGAGTGTCTGCCGCCGTCTCGGCGCGAGCCGGCAGCGTCAGTGCCGCCGCGGCCAGAGCAACGATCGCCATGACGATCCGCTTCACGCCGCGCCTTCGCGGCGTGCCCGCGCTTCGGCCACCAGACGCACGAGCTCCTTGCGGGCTTCGGCGGGCGTGGTAACGGGGCCGGCGAAGACGATGCGGCGCGCCTCCCCATCAAGGACGATGTCGCAGCCCTCGGGATCGATGCCCGCCATGCGCCACGGCCCCGGCGACGCGCCGGCGAGCGCCGTGGCGTAAAGCTCGAGCGCGTCGGCGTGGTCCTTGTTCATATGCTCGACGATGTCGGGCTCGCCGTCGAGGAGGCGCGCGGTGCCCTCGACCGGCACCAGGAGATCGCCTGGGGCGAGATCGAAGATGCGCCCGAAACCCCCGATATAATGTGCCCCCTCGACCACAAGGCGGAAGAACGCGAAATCGGGAAAGTCCGCATAGAACGCCGCCTCGGGGTGCCGGGCGAGGAATCTCCGCCTGACGCCCTCCTCTGCCGTCTTTTCCGCCAGGCCGTAGAGGGTCAGCCTCGCCCCTTGCAGGGGGTCGGCGAGCGCGCCCGTGGCGTCGATGAGGACCGAGGCGCGCCTGTCCTTGGCGAGATTGCGGGTGTGGCGGGCAAGCGTCGAGATGAGAAAGCTCGGA
>DFXC01000120.1:0-366 GCA_002383105.1 Hyphomicrobiaceae bacterium UBA4118 | reverse complement strand
CCGCGCGCATCGGCCGCGACTGCGGCTTTCGAGGGCATCTCTGGAGACTTATTTACTTGCGCCATAACGATATTTGTTGCATTGCGATAAGTGGGTGGCGAGCCGCGCCCCGATGCTGCCATATTTGACCGCAGCCCTAAACTATAACACCCTTAAGCAACATCGAACGCCGCAAGGGGCCCCCCAAATGCCAACAATTGCACTCGTTGACGATGATCGTAACATCCTGACCTCCTTGCGCATGGTGCTCGAGGCCGAAGGCTATAAGACCCAGACTTACAACGACGGCGCAAGCGCGCTCGACGGCTTTGCCGAGAGCCCGCCCGACCTCGCCATCCTCGATATCAAGATGCCGCGCATGGACGG
>DFXC01000092.1:4303-4964 GCA_002383105.1 Hyphomicrobiaceae bacterium UBA4118 | reverse complement strand
AACTACGACGGCGACGTGCAGTCCGACACCGTGGCGCAAGGCTTCGGCTCCCTCGGCCTGATGACGAGCGTGCTGATGACACCCGACGGCAAGACCGTCCTCGCCGAAGCCGCGCACGGCACGGTGACCCGCCACTTCCGGCAGCACCAGCAGGGACGGGCGACCTCGACCAACGCGACAGCATCGATCTTCGCCTGGACGGGCGCGCTCAAACACCGCGCTAAGCTCGACGACAATGAAGAGCTGCTGCGTTTCGCGGAGACGCTGGAGCGGGTGGTGGTCGACACCATCGAGGGGGGCTTCATGACCAAGGACCTTGCCCTCCTGGTCGGTGCCGAGCAGAGCTGGCTGTCGATGAGCGGTTTCCTCGACAAGATCGACGACAATCTCAGGAAGGAAATGGCCGACCGCGTCGCGGCGTGATTCGGGCCGCTTCGCCCGTGCGCACCATCGGGACCCCGGGCAAGTAGCTCCGCGTGTAGAGCAGCTTGGTGATCTCGGCGACCTCGCTTTGATCCATACCGGCGAAGAGCGGCACGCGGGCAACCATGCTCCAGGTGACGACGAATTAGTGGCGGCTCGATTCCTGGCTGAAGCCCGTGGCGACGATGGCGACGGGGAGAGCAATCATGCCGACGCCGAGCAGCATCACCACGCCGCA
>DFXC01000092.1:1807-4242 GCA_002383105.1 Hyphomicrobiaceae bacterium UBA4118 | reverse complement strand
CTGAGGATCCTGAGATCCAACGGAAACATAAAGTGCAGATACCAGGGCAGGAACGCGAGCAGGTCGATCAGCATGATCGGCCTCAGCGCAAAGCGGAGCCTCGCCCGCTAAGGGGGCAACCGGCTCAGCATCGGAATGTCTACGGCGCTCCACACCCGCAAGACATATTCGATGGTGAACACGGCCACCGAGAAGAGGTTGAAGACCTGGAACTCCATCGCATAGCGCGTGTCGAGCTCCTCGACCGTCTCGGCGGCAAAGGAGAATCGCATTTAGGAAAAGCATGATGAAGGCGTTGACCAGGCGGCCCGCGGGATGGGCGTCACCCCAGCGCCGCTGCGCGGGCATCTCTCAGGTGTGCCCGGCGCGGCGCTTCGCTTCGGCGCCCCCGGTGCCGGCGCCGGCTTCAGGGGCGCCGTCCAGCCCCGCGATCCTTGCCGCAATCGCCTCGATCGCCTGATCGGCGCGGGCGCCGTCGGGACCACCGGCCTGGGCGAGGTCGGGACGGCCGCCTCCCCCCTTGCCGCCAAGCGCCTCGGCGCCGATGCGGGCAAGCTCGACGGCATCGTAGCTCGCGGTGAGGTCTCCCGTCACGCCGACGACGAGGCCGGCTTTGCCCTCCTCGCTCACGCCGACTATTGCCACGATGCCGGAGCCCAATTGCCGCTTGGCGTCGTCGACAAGGCCGCGCAGGTCTTTGGGCGCCACGCCCTGGACCGTGCGAGCAAGGAGCTTCACACCACCAAGATCGCGCACAGCGGACGCCCCGCCATCGCCCGCGCCGCCGCCGAGCGCAAGCTCGCGCTTGGCGTCGGCAAGTTGGCGCTCGAGCTTGCGGCGCTCGTCGATGACCGCGGCGAGCCGGGTGATCACCTCGTCGGGAGTGACCTTGAGGAGCTCGGCAGCCTCGCGCACCCGTTCGTCCTGGGTCGCCAGATAATCGCGCGCGGCCTCGGCCGTGAGCGCCTCGATACGGCGCACGCCGGAAGCGACCGCGCTCTCACTCACGATCTTGAGGAGGCCGATATCGCCCGTCCGTCGCACATGGGTGCCACCGCACAGCTCGATGGAATAAGCGTGGCCGGACTTGGTGCTGGTGTCGCTTAACCCCATGCTGACGACGCGCACCTCCTCGCCGTATTTCTCGCCGAACAGCGCAAGCGCGCCTTGCGCGATGGCGGCCTCCGGAGACATCAGATGCGTCTCCACCGGCTCGTTCTGCAGGATCATGGTATTGACCACGTCCTCGACCGCGCGGATCTCGGCATGCGTCATGGGCTTCTGATGGGAGAAGTCGAAGCGGAGCCGTCCGGGCTCCACCAGCGAGCCCTTCTGCGCCACATGGGCGCCCAGCACCTGGCGAAGCGCCTCATGCAGGAGGTGGGTCGCCGAATGATGGGAACGGGTCGCCGTGCGCCGGCCGTGATCGACCGCAAGCTCGACGGTGTCGCCGACGTGAAGCGAACCCTTCTTGACCACGCCCTCATGCAGGAAGAGTCCATGCAGCTTCTTTTGCGTGTCTTCGACCGTGAAGCTCGTACCCTTGGCGCCTGAGAGCCAACCGCGGTCGCCGATCTGGCCGCCCGACTCGCCATAGAACGGGGTCTGGTTGACGATGACGGCGCCGCGCATCCCCTGTTTCAGCTCGCTGACGCGCTTGCCGTCCTTGACCAGCGCCACGATCTCGGCCGACGCGCTCTCGGTCTCGTAGCCGAGGAACTCGGTGGCGCCGAGCTCCTCTTTCAGCTCGAACCATAGCGAGTCGGTTGCGGCCTCGCCCGAGCCCGCCCACGACTTTCGCGCTTCGGCGCGCTGACGCTCCATGGCGGCGGCGAAGCCTTGCGCGTCGACGCTGATGCCTTTGGCTTTCAGGGCGTCCTCGGTGAGGTCGTAGGGAAAGCCATAAGTGTCGTAGAGCTTGAAGGCGACCTCGCCGGCAAGCGTGTCACCGCGCCGCAAGCCCTGCGTGGCATCATCGAGAAGCCTGAGCCCGCGCTCGAGCGTATCGCGGAAGCGGGTCTCCTCGAGCTTCAGCGTCTCTTGGATCAGGCTCTGGCCCCGCTCGAGCTCGTGATAGGCGCGGCCCATCTGGTCGACCAGCGTGGGCACCAGCCGGTGGAGCAGCGGCTCCTTGGCCCCGAGGATATGGGCGTGGCGCATGGCGCGCCGCATGATGCGGCGGAGCACATAGCCCCTCCCCTCGTTAGACGGCAGCACACCATCGGCGATGAGGAAGGAGGAGGCGCGCAAATGATCGGCGATGATGCGGTGACTTGGGGCGTGCTCGCCCTGCGCGGGAACGCCGGTCAAGTCCACCGAGGCCGCAATCAGCGCGCGGAAGAGGTCGATGGCGTAGTTGTCGTGAGTGCCTTGCAAGACGGCGGCGATGCGCTCCAGCCCCATGCCGGTGTCGATCGAAGGGCGTGGTAGGTCTA
>DFXC01000092.1:0-1576 GCA_002383105.1 Hyphomicrobiaceae bacterium UBA4118 | reverse complement strand
GCGTCGGCACTTCCCGGAGGACCGCCTTTGAGGCTCGACCCATGGTCGTAGAAAATCTCAGAGCACGGCCCGCACGGACCGGTGTCGCCCATGGACCAGAAATTGTCGGAACCGGCGATGCGGATGATCGTGGATTCGGGGACGCCGGCGATCTTGCTCCACAATCTCGCCGCCTCGTCGTCGTCTTCATAGACGGTGATCACGAGGCGCTTCTTGTCGAGGGCGAAGTCGCGGGTGAGCAGCCCCCAAGCGAGCAGGATGGCGCGCTCCTTGAAATAGTCGCCGAAGGAGAAATTGCCGAGCATCTCGAAGAAGGTGTGGTGGCGGGCGGTGTAGCCGACATTGTCGAGGTCGTTGTGCTTACCGCCAGCGCGCACGCATTTCTGCGACGACGCCGCGCGCAGGAAGGTGGCCTTCTCCTGGCCGGTGAACACGTTCTTGAACGGCACCATGCCGGCATTGGTGAACATCAGCGTCGGATCGTGGCGCGGCACCAGCGGGCTCGAGGCCACCACCTCGTGATCGTTCTTGGCAAAGAAGTCGAGGAAAGCCGCACGGATATCGTTGGTGCTGGTGTGGCCCACGCTGGTGTGGCCCACACTTGTGTCGCCAACACTTGTGTCGTCAGCGCTTGCCGTCGTCGCATCTTTAGGCTTGGCGCCTGCTTTCCCGGCACCCGGGTGCTTGGCGCTCGTGGGTTTCACACTCGTGGGTTTGGCGGAGGTCATGGCAGCGTGATGGGAGACCTTAGTTTCGCGGGGACCGGCGCGCGCTACGACCCTAGCCGATTCGAGCCAGAGCCAAGCGCCATAGACCTTCTCCGTGACACCACGAGAAGGCTTACAGTCCGGCGTCAGACATAAGGTGAGGAACCGGGGCTGTCTAGCGTTCCCGGGCCCCTTTCCCGTGGGAGAAAGACCAGTCGCAGTGGGCCTTAAGGAAGCCGCACCGCCGCCCTGCCGTCTCCGTCAAACTTCCGAAGAAGGGCGCTCTAGGCCCCGCGCCTGCCGCGCCGCGCCGCGCCGCCGGCGATGGGCGTGACGCCGTCGCCTTCGGCAAAGCCGCCCTCGCTCCCCTCGCCGGCGGCGTCGCCGCTTCCGGCCTCGCCACGAGTGGTCTCGCCACGCGTGGGCTCGGTCACACCTTCCAGAATCTTGCCGGCGATGAGACCCGCATTCTGGCGGATCGCCCGCTCGATCTTTGCGGCGGTCTCGGGGTGCTCTTTCAGATAGGCCTTGGCATTCTCGCGGCCCTGGCCGATGCGCTCGCTATCGAAAGAGAACCAGGCGCCCGACTTCTCGACGATGCCCGCCTTGACGCCGAGATCGACAAGCTCGCCGGTCTTGGAGATGCCCTCGCCATACATGATGTCGAACTCGATCTGCTTGAAGGGCGGCGCCACCTTGTTCTTCACCACCTTCACGCGGGTCTGGTTGCCGACCACTTCCTCGCGCTCCTTGATGGCGCCGATGCGGCGGATGTCGAGCCTGACCGAGGCGTAGAATTTCAGCGCATTGCCGCCGCTCGTGGTCTCGGGGCTGCCGAACATCACCCCGATCTTCATGCGGATCTGGTT
>DFXC01000015.1 GCA_002383105.1 Hyphomicrobiaceae bacterium UBA4118 | reverse complement strand
AATCGTCCTTGGGATAATCGGCATATTGGTTTTGGTCGTGCTGCTAGTATTTACAAAGAGGCACGAGGCCGAACTTACGACGCAAGCGGAAGCCGCCCTGCCTGGACCGATAAGGCAACGCAGGCGAGAGCGTCGCGCCCCTCAGTGAGCCCTCTCCTCTTGAACCAAGAAGAAGCCCCGGCCAAGGTGGGTTCGTTCGACGTGAGCCAGTTTCTGGAGCGCGGGCCGGGTGAGGGGGTACCCCGGCAAGGTTCTAGCTGCCGGAGCACCTAACCCAATTGGTTGAGATAAATCCGGCTAGACGCGGCGGGAGGCGACCCAGGCGGTGGTGTCTTGCAGCACCTCGGTGAAGGCCTGGTTCAGCGCGGCGACGGCATCGCCTGGACTGTCGGTCGTGGCCGGGACGCGAGCGCTGAAGCCCTTGGTGGCCACCACCTTGCCGGAGCTCACATTGATCAGCCTGGCAAAGATCTCGACCTCGGCGGCGGCGCGTCCGCTCGACACATCGATCTGAAAGGAGCGCAGCTCGGTAGCGAGAGCGTATTGGCCGTTTGAGGCGCTCACGGCCTTAACCGCGCCGGAATTCTGGAAGGTCTCGATCATGCGCGCCTGAACGAGGCGCGGCAGCCGGTCGCTCCAGACAATGCCCTTGTAGTAGGAGACCTGATCGGCGGTCGGGCGCACCATGAGGCGGTCCGTCTCAAGCGCGTGCACGGCGGTCGGCTCGTAAACCACGAGCTGCCAAGCCGCCGGCTTCTTGGTGCCGGCGAAGGAGCGCGGGGCGACGAGATCGTAGGTGGTCGGCGGTCTTGTGGACGCCAAAGCGCAGCCGACTAGCCCCAGGCAAAGCAAGCCTGCAGCGAGCGCTGGCGCGGATCGCGGCATGTCCGATCGCCCCCTGTTAGGAGACACGCCCCATTCCCTCGAGGGTGCCCTACTGTCCTTTTGGAGTGTATTCCGGAACTTGGTTTCCACCAAGCAAAAAGCCTTTTGGATCAGCCTCTAGCTTCTCCAGAATCCGGTTCAGCGTTACCGCCGTACGGCGTCCCTCTTGCATGAATGCGCCGAATTGCTGAAGGCTATCCTTGGCCTGGCGGGTGAGCCCATCCATGTTGTCCCCGAGCGATACTTCGAGCTTGCCCGATAAGGTCTTGAAGTTTTGAGCGCCATCCTTCACGTCGCTGATGGCGAGGCCGATGTCGTCCTTCTTGGCGTTCAGCATGGTGGTGAACTGCTCGACATTGGTCACCGTGGTGTGGATCGAATCCTGGTTCTCGGCGACGAGGTCGTTCAGCTTGGTGAGGAGGGCGTTGGCATTGTTCATCATCGCCGGGGCGGCATCGAACAGACCTTGGCCCCCGCCGGAATCGGCCTTGATCATCGGGATCGGGTCTTCGGCGGTGGCGACGAGGAAGGGCGAGTCGGGCGTGCCCGGGCTGATCTGCACGCCGCTGCCGCCGGTCAGACCCATGGACTGGATGCTCCCACGGGAATTCTGACGCACCGGGGTGCCATCGCTGACGCTGATCAGCACCTGGACCTTGCGGGCGTCTTCAGGGTCGAGGGCGAAGGACTGCACCTCGCCCACCTTGATGCCGTTGAAGCCGACGCTCGAACCCGTGGTCAGCCCCGCCACCGAGCTCTGAAAGACGATGTAGTAGCGCTTTCCGCCGCCGGCGAAATTGCTCATCCAGAACACGAAGATGAAGGCGAGCACGAGCACGCCGAGCACGAAGCCCCCAATCATCAGATAGTTGGCTTTGGTTTCCATCCAACCGGTTCCTCAAGACTCAACACAAGCATCAGGCGAGTATTTTCGGCCGTTCACCCGGCGAGGCCGCCCTCGCCCGCTCGCCGCAGAAATATTCCTTGATCCACGGGTGGTTGGGCTGGCGCTGCAGCTCGGTCGGCGAGCCCGTCCGCACGATCTTCTTGTCGGCAAGCACGGCTACCCTGTCGCATACGGTGAAGATCGTATCAAGGTCGTGGGTCACCATATAGACTGTCAGGCCAAGTGTCTGCTGTAGCTTGCGAATCAGGTGATCGAAATCCGAGGCGCCGATCGGGTCGAGGCCCGCGGTGGGCTCATCTAGGAACACGATCTCAGGATCGAGCGCCAACGCCCGGGCAAGCCCCGCTCGCTTGCGCATGCCGCCGGACAGCTGGTGCGGGTAGTAGCGCTCGAAACCGTCGAGCCCGACGCGGGCGATCCACTGGCGCGCGTCGCTGTTCGCCTGGTCCGTCCGGACGCCGCGGAAGCGCGGGCCCATCGCCACGTTATCGAGGACGCTCTTCCAGGGGAACACGGCATCACGCTGGAACACGTACCCGACGCCGCGGCCGACGGCCGTCACCGGCTCGCCGAAAACGCTGACGGTGCCGGCACTCGGTGCCTCGAGGCCCGAGATGAGCGCTAACGTCGTGGACTTGCCGCAACCGGTCGGGCCGACCACGGCGGTGAACTCGCCGGCGGCCACCGTCAGGTCGAGATCCCGCAACGCGGTGAATGACTTGCCGCTGGGTGACACGAATCGCTTCGTGACCCCGCTGAGCTCGACCGCCACGCCAGCCTCCGGCACCGTCCAGACACCATGACGCCACTGCGGCAGCACGTACAGCGATTCGGTCGTTGCGCCCGTTCTGGTCATTGAGGTCGCGACCGTGCAGGCTCCGGCACGACTCACTAGGGTGGCCCGAGGTGGCCGATACCGTCCGCTATCCATTGATCCCGTGGCCGCGCTCGGTGGAAGCGCGCGATGGCGCCTTCGCGATCGCCGCGGGGATGCGGATCGCGCTCACGGAGCCCGGGACCAACGACCTGCGCCGACTCGGTGAGGTGCTCGGTGGATACATTCGCGAGCTCAGCGGTGTCGACGCGACCATCGGGGCAGGCGGCGCGGTGGCACTCGCGCTGCGATCGGACGCTCCGGCCGGACCCGAGTCGTACGCGCTCGACATCACNNCTTGCGCATGCCGCCGGACAGCTCTGAGGGAAATTTATGCGCGGCGGTGGGCGGCAAGCCCACCATGGTGAGCTTCAGGAAAGCGAGATCGTCCATCATCGCCTGAGGCAGCTCGAGATGCTCGCGCATCGGCACCTGGATGTTCTGCAGCACGGTGAGCGAGGAGAACAGCGCGCCGTCCTGGAAGAGGATGCCCCAGCGCTTCTCGATCTCGAGCCGATCCTGCGGCGACAGCGTCTTGGCGTTTTGCCCGAACAGCCCGACGTCGCCGGCATCAGGCATGATGAGGCCGGTGATCACGCGCATCAGCACCGACTTGCCCTGGCCCGAGCCGCCGACGATGGCGAGGATCTCGCCGCGGTAGACGTCGAGGCTAAGGCCGTCCCAAATCTGCTGGCTGCCGAAGCTCTTGGCGAGCCCGCGCACGCGGATCAGAACCTCGCGTCCGTTCTCGACGATCACACCCCGATCCCCGACAGGAACATGGCAAAGATGGCGTCCAAAATTATCACCAGGAAGATCGCTTTGACCACGGCGCTGGTGACATGGGTGCCCAGCGATTCGGCGCTGCCCTCGACTTTGAGGCCTTCCAGGCAGCCGACCAGGCCGATGATGACGGCGGCAAAGGGCGCCTTGATCATGCCGGCCATGAAATGCTGGAAGTCGACCGCCTCGCGCAGCTTGTCGACATAGTTCGAGGCATCGAGGCCGAGCACCGCGAAGGCCATCAGGCCGCCGCCGGCGAGCCCCATCAAGTCGCCGATAAAGGTGAGCAGCGGAAGGGCCACAACGAGGGCCAGCACGCGCGGCAGCACGAGCGTGTCCATCGGATCGATGCCGAGGGTGCGCATGGCGTCGATCTCCTCGCGCATCTTCATCGAGCCGATCTCGGCGGTGAAAGCCGAGCCCGAGCGGCCGGCCACCATGATGGCGGTGAGCAGGATGCCGACCTCGCGCAGGGCGAGAATGGCGACCATGTTGACGGCAAACGGCTCGGCCCCGAACGGCTTGAGCTGGACCACCCCTTGCTGCATCACCACGGCGCCGATCAGGAAGCAGATGAGCGCGATGATCGGCACTGCCCTGAAGCCGGCATGGTCGAGGTGATGAACGAAGGAGGTCGTGCGAAAACGCCACGGCTGCCGGATCATGCGCGCGAAGGCGGCGGTGACCTCGCCGAGAAAGGCGGTGAGCTGCACGCCATCGCGCCAGACGCCGGTCACCGTCTTGGTCATGTCCTTGGCGAATTGCGTCAGCGGGTTTGGCTTGTCGAGCTTCGGCCGCACCGCACCGCTCCGCCGCTGCACCTCCTCGATGAGGATGCGGAAGGCCTCGGTCGCTCCGGCATAGCGGGTGCGCAGGCCGCTCGCCTCCCAGGCGGCTGCCGTCCGCTGCAATAGAAGCGCGCCGGCGGTGTCGATCTCGGCGATGCCGGCGATGTCCATCTCGCCGGTGAAGTCGGGGGTCGGCGGAATCGGCACGCGCAGCCGCTTCAGCGCGCTGTCGAGCTTGGTGGCCTCGTTCACCGTCCAGGCGCCGGTCGCGATCAGGCGGAAGGTCGAGCCTCTGAGCTCGACGCGGAAGCCGGGCGTGCGGGCTTGCGTCGGGAGGACAACCTGATGGTCGCGCTTGAGCATGGAACGGCTTAGCTTGCTGGAATTGACATGAAAGGGTTCGATGAATTCGGAAGCGTTCTGTTTTTGAACGAAAAACCCGGAGAAAGAAAGGCGTTATGGGAGCGGCCGAAGATGGGCTTAACGGGACCGGAGCCAAAGGCCGCCTCGGCCTTGCCGTGCATGTCGAGCGCTGGCCGATCAGAGGCGGCTTCACCATCTCGCGCGGCTCAAAGCATGAGGCCGTGGTGGTGGTGGCCTCGATCAGCGACGGCCTCCATACCGGTCGGGGCGAGTGCGTTCCCTACGGGCGCTATGGGGAGAGCGTCGAGGGGGTGGTCGCTGCAATCGACGCTTGCGCAAACGCGATCGCCCGCGGCTTGAGCCGGGCGGAGCTTCTCTCGCTCCTGCCGGCCGGCGCCGCGCGCAACGCGCTCGATTGCGCGCTTTGGGATTTGGAGGCGAAGCGATCAGGGAGCCGCGCCGCGGCGCTTGCGGGAATCAACCCCCTTCACTCCGTGCCCACGGCCTTCACCATCTCGCTTGGGGCGCCTGAGGCGATGGCGGCACAGGCGCGCGAGGCTAACGCCCATCCGCTGCTCAAGCTAAAGCTTGGCGGCGACGGCGACGAGGAGCGCCTAGTCGCCGTGCGGGAGGCGGTGCCTGCGGCGCGGCTCATCGCCGATGCCAACGAGGCGTGGCAACCCAACGATCTTGAATCGCTTCTTGCGGCCGCTTCTGCTTCGGGCGTCGAGCTTGTCGAGCAACCCCTCCCCGCCGCCAGCGACGAGCTCCTGGAGCACGTCGAGAGGATTGTTCCCGTCTGTGCCGACGAGTCGGTGCATGACCGCGCCACCCTTGCGGCCATCGCTCGGCGCTACGATGCGGTGAACATCAAGCTCGACAAGACCGGCGGGCTGACCGAGGCGCTTCTCACCGTGGCGCACGCTCGCGCGCTCGGCCTGAAGATCATGGTGGGCTCGATGGTCGCCACGTCGCTCTCCATGGCCCCTGCCCTGCTGCTCGCCCAGGATGCCGATTGGGTCGATCTCGATGGCTCACTGCTGCTCGCGCGCGACCGCGTGCCGGGTCTCACTTACGCCGCTGGCCAAGTCTTCCCGCCAGAACCCGAGCTTTGGGGCTGAGGCACGACCGCCACCACCAGTTCGCCGCGCCAGTGCTGCATGAGAAGGAAGGCGCATCCCGCCCCAATCAGTGCGAGGCAGGCCATGGCGCCGTAGGCTTCGCCGGCAAACGTCCGATATAGTGGGCCTGAGGCCACGGTGGCTCCACCGAGCACAAGGCCTGCGACAACGGCAGCATAGAGGCCTTGGGCGGTCGCGGCGCGATCCTCCGGCACGGCATGGGTCATGAAATGGATGGAAGCGAGATGGGCCGCGCCGAAACTCATGGCATGAAGCGTCTGCAGCAGCGCCGTCGCCCATAGCGGCGGATCGACCGCCATGAGCCCCCAGCGCAAGGTGGCCGCAAGCCCTGCAAGCATCAGCAGCCTTGCCGTGGCGATCGACGCGATGACCCGCCCCGAGGCAGCAAACAGCGCGATCTCGGCGACGACGCCGACGGACCAGAGCGCGCCGATTACCCCGTCAGGAATGCCTTGCGCCCGCCAATGCAAACTGCCGAAGCTGTAATAGAGGGCGTGACTGGCCTGGACCATGCTTGCCGCGAGCAGAAACAGCAGGAAGAGCGGCGCGCGCACGAGATCGAAAGCGTCGGTGAGCTTGAGGCGGCGAAGTCCGGAGGCGGCGAGAGGCGCACGACCCCCAAACTCACGCGGCAAGAAATGGGCGCCAAGGACCATCAGCGCCGTTCCCGCCAGGAGCAGCGGCAGAACTGTCTCGGCCCCGAGCGTACCGATGAGGAGGCCCGAGCCGAGGCTCGCCACGATGAAGCTGAGCGAGCCCCACAGCCTGACCCTGCCATAGTCGAGCGCACCGCTTCTGATGCCGGCCACCGCCACCGTCTCGATCAGCGGCATGATCGTGGTCCAGTTGATGGCAAGCAGAGCCGTGGCGAGGAGCATCTGCCAGAAGCCATCAGCCGCCCAAAGCAGCAGGAAGGAGACGAGAGACCCCCAAGCAAGAGCGATGAGGATGGCGCGCCTTCCCCCCAAAAGGTCGGCGGCAAAGCTGATGGCCGGCGTGAACAGGATGCGGATGAAGAGCGGGGTGGCGAGAAGCACCGCGATCTGGTCGGCATCGAGGTCCCGCCAATGGAGCCAGATCGGCAGGTATGGGAGGTAGCAGCCCACCACCAGAAACAGCGCGGCATAGAGGAAGCCGAGCCGCCAGGCGAAGGAGGGGTACGGGTCGCGCGCTTCCGCCGGCTCGGCCATGGAGGTTAACGAATCCCTAGCTGTTGGCCTCTACACTCGGCCCTTACCCCGAATCGCGCTAGCCTCGCCACCATGCCGCAACGCGCTCCAGACGGCACAATCCCAGCGCAGCCCCAAGCCCCGCATCGAACCGGGCTTGCCGAGGACTATGCCGCGCTCGAAGCCGCGCTCAGCGCCTTCCCGCGGGGACGCTGGTTCCTCGCCGAATATGCCCGCCGCAGCCGGACCGCCGAGACCGACATGCTGCTCGAGGCCATCGCCAGGCTCGAGACTGCGGTGCTCAAGCCGCAGCGGCAGGCACCGCCGGGCAATGTCTTCTCCGAGCTTGTCGAGATGAGCGAGGCGATCGCGCGCACACGGCGCGAGATCGCCCAGATCAGGCCGCCGCAGCAGTTCGACAAGCAGCTCGTCAGCGCCACCGAAGAGCTCGATCACATCGTCGAGGCGACCGAGAAGGCGACCTCAGACATTCTGGAGGCCGCCGAGGAGATCCAGGAGGTCGCCTGGACCTTGCGCGAGAGGGGCACCGACATCCAGCTTGGCGACAAGATCGACCAGCGCGCCACGGACATCTACACCGCCTGCTCCTTCCAGGACATCACCGGGCAGCGGACCGGCAAGGTGGTGCGGGCGCTCCGTTTCATCGAGCAGCGCATCAACGCCATGATCGAGATCTGGGGCGTCGACGACATCGCCTTCAAGATCGACGACATCGCCGCGCGGATGGAGGCCTTCGCGGAGGCGGCGGGGCGCGAGGACGGCCACCTCTTGAACGGACCCCAGCGCAGGGGCGACGGGCTGAAGCAGGACGATGTCGATCATGTGCTCAATCAGCGCGAGGCGAAGGCGCCGAGCCCCGAAGTGTCACGCGCCGGGGATGGCGGGACCTTCGAGCGGCCGGAGCCCTTGACCCTTGCCAAGCTGCACGCCGTCAAGCGCGCGGCGCTGTTCGGCTGATACTATTTTATCGAATAATTCTAGTCCTTAGAGAAAGAGCGCGGAGACTTTGCTCTCCCCCTCTTGACACCGGTTAGGCCGCTAACCATCTCAGCGGAGACGCGATATCCCCCAAAGCGTCCCCCAAACTGACGCATGAGAATGAGACGGCTCGGTTCCCCCCCAACCGGGCCGTTTTCTTTTGCTTTTTCTGCTCCGTTCGCTTCTGCCGCCAGCGCCGAAAGAGTGCCCGTTTATCGGGCAAGCCCATATTGTGGGCGATCAGCATATTGTCCATGAACTGCCTGGCCGAATTCTCCCAGCTATAGAGGAGCGCATGCTCTCTGGCGGCGCCGCGGTCGAGACGGAGCGCCCTAAGCGCCGCCTCTCTCAAGTCGGAGCTGAGCACGCCAACGCGCGGATCGGTCAGCACGTCCCTCGGTCCGCTCGCTGGGTAGGCGGCGACGGGGACGCCGCTGGCGAGCGCCTCGAGCAGCACGAGGCCGAACGTATCGGTCAGGCTCGGAAACACGAAGACGTCGGTCGAGGCGTAAGCTTGCGCCAGCTCCTCGCCGTGCATCGGCCCGGCGAACAGTGCATCGGGATAGAGGCGCTCGAGCTCGGCTGCCTGCGGGCCACCGCCGACCAGCACCTTGCGGCCGGGAAGGTCGAGGTCGAGAAAGGCCTTGATGTTCTTCTCCACCGCGATGCGGCCGACATAGAGAAAGACGGACTCGTCGCCGAACAGGCGCACGTTCCTCGGTCGGAACAGCTCGGTATCGACACCGCGCGACCACAGCATCAGCCGCTCGAAGCCGCGCGCCTTGAGTTCGGCCGCGACCGAGGGCGCCGCGACGAAGGTGCCGGCGGCGCCGTTATGGAACCGGCGCTGCAGGCTATAGCACCAGTCCTCGGGCACCGGCAGGCGCGCCGAGACATATTCCGGGAAGCGGGTGTGATAGCTCGTGGTGAAGGGCCGCCTCGTCTTGCGGCAATAGTGCCTGGTCAGGAACCCGATCGGTCCCTCCGTAGCGATGTGGATGAAATCAGGACGCATTTGCTCCATGTGGCGCGTGATCGCCCCTGGGGTTACCAGCGCCAGTCTGATCTCGGGATAAGTCGGGCAAGGCAGCGTGCAGAACAGCGAAGGGGCAAGGAAGATCACCTCGAAGCCGAGCTTCGGCGCCTCCTGAGCAAGCCGCTCATAGGTGCGCACTACCCCATTGACCTGAGGGTGCCAGGCATCGGTCGCGACAAGCACCCGCATCAGGCGGCAGCCTCGAAGTCCTCGACAAGGGTTTCTGCCGTACTCATGCCCTCGGGCGGGTGCGTCCAGCGGATGATCTCGAAAACCCCCTCCTCGGTCTCGGCCACGGCTGTGCAGCTTTCGACCCAATCGCCGGTGTTGATGTAGATGACGTCGCCGACCTGGCGCATGGCGGCATGGTGGATATGGCCGCAGATCACCCCTTGCGCTCCGTGGCGGCGCGCTTCCTGGGAAAGGGCCAACTCGAACTCGCCGATATAGTTCACCGCGCGCTTGACCTTGTGCTTGAGATAAGCCGAGAGCGACCAGTAAGGCATGCCGAACCATCGGCGCATGACGTTGAAATGCGTGTTCGCCCAAAGCGCGAGCTCGTAGCTCCAGTCCCCGAGAAGGGCGAGCCACTTGGCATAGCGGACCACGACGTCGAACTCATCGCCGTGTATCACGAGATAGCGTCTGCCGTCGGCCCCGATATGGATAATGTTGCGCTCGATGGCGATGCCGCCGAACCTCACGCCGCAATAGTCGCGCATGGTCTCATCGTGATTGCCAGGAATGAGCACGAGGTCGGTCCCCTTGCGCACCTTGCGCAGAAGCTTCTGCAGCACGTCGTTGTGCGATTGCGGCCAATAGATGCCGCGCCTGATGCGCCAGAAGTCGACGATGTCGCCGATGAGGTAGAAGCGGGAGGCGTCGTGGCAGCGCAGGAAATCGAGAAAGGCTTCGGCTTGGCAGGCCTTGGTGCCCAAATGCAGGTCCGAGATGAAAACTGCGCGGTAACGCCTCATCCCGGGCTCAGGCTGCACGTCGTCTTCGTCCCATGTTTTCAATACGATGCGCCCGGACTTAAAGTGATTTTGTTTCAGGCTTGTGACATCGGGATGAGGTGGTTAACGGCGGGGCGATGGGTGACAACGAGCTGAAGTCGCGGCTTGAAGCGGTGCTGGGCTCGCGCGCCGTCGAGGCAAGTCCCCTCCCCGTCGGGTTCGGCCTCACGGGGCTCAAGCTGCGTCTTGCCGATGGGCGGCGCTTGGCGGTCAAGGCGCGCCAAGGCGGCGCCGGCCGCACGTCAGGGTTTGAACTTGAGGCCTATATGCTTGGCGAGCTGGCGCGCCATTCGGAGCTCCCCGTCCCATGTCCATTACGCCGACGCCGACCTTCTCGTCATGGACTTCATCGAGAACGACGGCGGCGGCATCACCCCGAGCGTCGAGCGGCACGCCGCTGAGCTGATCGCAAAGCTCCATGCAACTCCCAAATCGCAATTCGGCTATGCGCGCGACACGCTGATCGGACCGCTTCCCCAGCCGAACCCAAAGACTGGGTGCCCTTCTTCCGGGACCGTCGCCTCATGGTCATGGCCGAGAGGGCAGAGGCCGAGGGGAAGCTGCCGGCCCCGCTGTTTACGCGCATCGAGAGGTTGGCAGAGCGGATCGACGATTACCTCGTAGAGCCCGCCTTTCCGAGCCTGCTCCATGGCGACCTATGGACCGGGAATGTGCTTGTCAGGGGTGGAAGGATTGCGGGGTTCGTCGATCCCGCCATCTATTGGGGCCATCCGGAGATCGAGCTTGCCTTCACCACCCTGTTCGGGACGTTCGGCCAAGCCTTCTTCGCGGCCTATGCGGGCTTGCTGCCGCTCGAGCCCGGTTTCCACGAGCTTCGCTGCGACATCTACAATCTATACCCGAGGCTCGTGCATGTGAGGCTGTTCGGGCGAGCCTATCTTGCCGGGATCGATCAGACGCTGGCTAGGTTGGGTCTGTAGCCGCAAAAAAGAACCGGCCCGGATGGACCCGGACCGGTCTTCCCTGCGAAACGAGCCGAGCGCCAAAGGCATGGCCTTTAACAGCGGGCTTCAGCTCGCCCCCCCATCTTGTTCCTGATCTGCAAGTTCGGTGTTGCTTCAGATCCCTCTAAGCTCTGCCGTTCGTTCTAGGTAACTAGGCCCCCCAGCCCCGTCCCCCATCTGTGTGATGCAAAGCTAGCCTAGCCCCGCGCCAGGCTTCAACATTGTTCAGGGGCAAAGATGCAGAACAGCGGACACCTGTTGCGCAAATGCAAATGGGCCCGATCGAGGGCTTCCCAGGCCATTGGTCTCGCCTAATTTATTGTTTATAATCAATATATTACGAAATTCTGATGATGGGTTGTAGAGGCGCGAGCCTGGCCGCCAAGCGTGTTGAGCGGTACGTTCTTAGGGCGTCGAGGAGCCAAAACTTTGTGCGGTTTTGTGGCAGTTCGGCAACGGCCCGGACGAGCAAGCCATAGAGCCACGGGGGGCGATTCACTCGCCCTTGCTCAGCCCCAACCGGACGACACCGCCAAAGCCTTGGCATGGCAGGCGAGAAGTCCGCGCAAAAAGCGAGAGCGCCACCGCCGCCGAGGATCGGGCGATAGCGCTCTCTTCAGATGGGCGCCGGCCTCAGGCGAGGGACCGGCGAAAGCCGCTCAAATGCCCCTTAACGGTGCAGCGACACGCTGGCCGCCTGACGATAGGCGCCGGACTTCGGATCCAGCTGCACGATGTTGATCGTATGGCTCGAACCGGAAACATTGATGCTCATACGACCGGAGAACTTGTCGCCGCTGATGATGGCATGAACGGTGTTGCCGGCGGCGGTCCCGCTCACGCTGCCGGACGCGTCATAGGTGGTCTCGCTCCACGAGCCGCTGATCTTGCCGCCGCTATAGTTGAGTTTCGAGCTGGTATTGAACTTGTAGTCGGTGCCGGCACAACGCATGGTTTGCGACACGCTAGGGCCGGCGACGTTGTAGGTCACGTGGCAGCTCACGTTCTCGGCGTTGCCCTTGTTCGGCGTCACCGTGCCGCCCCCCGACCAGTAGCCCTTGAGGATGTCGAAGGGATTGCCCGTTCCCTTGGGCGGAGCCTTCTTCGCCGCCGTAGCAGGCGAGGCTTTCTTCGACGCCGCGTCGGCGGGGGCGGGGCATGACAAGAGTGCCACGAGCAGAAGCGTGGCGACCGGCACGAGCGTGCCGATCAAAGTCGAAAACAAGCGAGGTCCCATGAGCCTATCCCTCTGGTTGATGTGCTGAAGGTTTAGCCCTGACAAAGGTCAGTGGCAATGAGCGGGCCGTTGCCGCCCCCCGCGCCCGCGTGCATCATGCAAAAAAAACCGGACCGGGGGAAGATCGATGAAGCTCCTACGTTATGGGGAATTTGGGCAGGAAAAACCAGGAATTCTTGATGCCGGCGGCCTGATCCGCGACCTTTCCGGGATCGTTGAGGATATCGCCGGCAAAGCGCTCGGGCGGGAAAGTTTGAGCCGGATCAAGGGGCTCGATCTTGAGGCGCTGCCCCTGGTCAAAGGCCAGCCGCGAATCGGAGCGCCGGTAGGCGTCGTGCCGAAATTCCTCGGCATCGGGCTCAACTACCGGGACCATGCCGAGGAGACCGGTATGCCGATCCCCGAGATTCCCATCGTTTTTGCCAAGGCCAGCTCCTGCGTCTCCGGGCCTTACGACCCCGTGCTCGCACCGAAGGGCTTCGAGCGCATGGATTTCGAGGTCGAGCTCGCCGTGGTGATCGGCACCCGCGCCAAGAACGTCGCGAAGGCCGACGCGCTCAGCTTCGTTGCCGGCTATGCCATCTGCAACGACGTCTCTGAGCGGAGCCTCCAGGTCGGAGGGCCGGGCGAATGGATCAAGGCCAAGAGCCATGACAGTTTCGGACCGCTCGGACCATGGCTCGTCACCACCGAGGAGATCCCCGACCCGCAAAGGCTCGATCTGACGCTCGATCTCAACGGGGCGCGCATGCAGACCGGCTTGACCTCGACCATGATCTTCGGGGTGGCGGAGCTGGTGAGCTATATCAGCAAATACATGACGCTCGTGCCGGGCGACGTGATCACTACGGGAACGCCTCCGGGCGTCGGCATGGCGCGCAAGCCGCGGGTGTTCCTCAAGCCCGGCGACGAGCTCCGCCTCACCGTTTCCGGCCTCGGCGAGCAGCGTCTGAAGGTGGTGGCGGAGGATTAAGGCCCGCGTTTGGGCCACCAGGCGTGGAAGTGATGGACGGGGCCCCTGCCCTTGCCGATGTGAAGCTCGTCGGCAGCGCCGATCGCCGCCGTAACATAGGCCTTGGCCCTCGCCGCCGCCTCGCGGAGCGTAGCGCCTTTGGCAAGCTCGGCGGCGATGGCTGAGGAGAGCGTGCAGCCCGTGCCATGGGTGTTGCGGGTCGTCACGCGCGGCGCTTCGAGCCGCATCTCGCCCTCGCCGTCGACATAGAGATCGACGGCGTTAGCGCCTTCGGCGTGGCCGCCTTTGATGAGCACGGCCTTGGCACCGATGCGCTTAAGGGCTTGCGCCTGCTCGCCCATCTCGCGCTCATCCCTCGCTTCGGTGCCACCCAGAAGCTTGGCGGCCTCAGGCAGGTTCGGCGTGATCAGCGTCGCAAGCGGCAGAAGGACCAAGCGGAGCGTGGCGACGGCGTCCTCGTCGAGCAACGCGTCGCCGCTGGCGGCAACCATGACGGGGTCGAGCACGATGGGAACGCGTCCGAACGCCTTCAGTCCCTCGGCGACGGCCTCGATGACGGCGCTCGTGGCGAGCATGCCGATCTTAATGGCGCCGACCCTCAAGTCCCGCGCCACGGCCGCGATCTGCTTCAGCACGAAATCAGGCGGCAAGACCTGCACCGCCTCGACGCCGAGCGTGTTCTGAGCGGTCAGCGCCGTGATGGCGCTCGCCCCATAGACGCCGAGCGCTGAGAAGGTCTTGAGGTCGGCCTGGATGCCCGCTCCGCCCGAGGAATCGGAGCCGGCAATGGTGAGAGCGATGGCCGTCATGAGGGCACTATCGGCTCATCTTGCCAAACGCGAAAGCCGCCCGTCAACCAATGGTGGCAAGTCCCGGGAACAGCTCGAGCATCCAGGAAGCGATCAGGGTCATGGAGTTGGTGAGGAACAGGACGCCGGTCAGCACGAGAAAGCCGCCGAGCAGCTTCTCGACGGTCGCCAGATGCTTGCGGAAGCGCTGCATGGCGCTGAGGAACGGCCTGATGGCGATCGCCGCGACGATGAATGGGATGCCGAGCCCCAAGGAATAGACGAAGAGCAGGCCGACGCCCTGGCGCACCGAGTCCTCGCCCGCGGCAATGGCGAGGATCGCGGCAAGCACCGGCCCGATGCAGGGGGTCCAGCCGAAGGCGAAGGCAACGCCGATGAGATAGGCGCCGAGGAGGCCGGCAGGCCGCGCGTCGGCGTGATAGCGCGCCTCGCGGTGCAGCACGGGCAAGTGGATCAGCCCAAGGAAATGCAGGCCGGCGATGATGATCACCACGCCGGCGATCTTGCTCAAGAGCGGAAGGTTCTCGGCGATGAGCTGACCGGCAGCGGTGGCGGTGGCGCCGAGGATGACGAACACGGTGGTGAAGCCGAGCACGAACGCGACCGACGACAGCACCACCGTGGTGTAGACATGGGACGGCGTCTCATCCTCGCCGGTGAGCTGATCGAAGGTGGTCCCGCCGAGGAAGCAGAGATAAGGCGGCACGAGCGGCAGCACGCAAGGGGAGAGGAAGCTCAAGAATCCGGCGATCAGCGCTCCGAGATAGGTGACGTTCACGACCACTTCTCCTGGCGTCATTGCCCGCGAAAGCGGGCAATCCAGTAAACACAAACGGCGTTGGAGGCTACTGGATTGCTGTCGGGCCGGGCAATGACAAGTCACGTTAAAGTTAGGCGCCCCGTCACGCGGCGGCGGCGCGGGCGCGCAAGGCAGCGGCCCTGATGGCGGCGATATTCTCGCCATAGGCCCCGCCCTTGAAGACGCCGGACCCGGCCACGATCACATTGGCGCCCGCCTCGACCACCAGCGGGGTGGTCTCGGCATTGATGCCCCCATCCACCTCGAGGTGAATGGGCCGCGCCCCGATCGCCTTGCGGATCGCCCTGATCTTGTGGAGCTGCGAGGGGATGAAGGCCTGGCCGCCGAAGCCGGGGTTCACCGTCATGACGAGAACGAGGTCGACCTTGTCGAGCACATATTCGATGGCCTCCTCGGGCGTCGCCGGCGTGATGCTGACGCCCGCCTTCTTGCCGAGGCTTCTGATGAGCTGAAGCGAGCGGTCAAGGTGGGCGCCGGCCTCAGCATGCACGGTGATGATGTCGGAGCCTGCGCGCGCGAACGCCTCGATATAGGGATCGCAGGGCGCGATCATGAGATGCACGTCGAACAGCTTTTTCGAATGCGGGCGGAGCGCCCGAACAACATCGGGGCCGATGGTGATGTTGGGCACAAAATGCCCGTCCATGACATCGACATGGATCCAATCGCAGCCCGCCGCATCGACGGCGCGCACCTCCTCGCCGAGCCTGGCAAAGTCGGCGGAGAGGATGGACGGGGCAATGATGATGTCTTTGGCCATGGCCTTAGATCGACCTTCCAGCCCTCTATGTCATTGCCTGGCTTGACCGGGCAATCCAGTAACCCCGCGTCCTCAATGACTGACGATTGATGGTTACTAGATTCCCGCTTCCGCGGGAATGACAAGTACAGAGAATCGACGGAAATCTTCGTCTTCGGGGCTAAGCTGCGGCGCGGGCTCCGCTTTGCGCCAGCGCCGAGACCGCCGGCAATTCGTGGCCGCCGAGCCACTCCAAGAACGCTCCGCCCGCCGTCGACACATAGGTGAAGTCGGCAGTCGCGTGAGCCGCGTTGAGGGCCCTTACCGTGTCGCCGCCGCCGGCCACGCTTACCAGCTCCCCCTCTTTGGTCAGCCTTGCGACCTCGCCGGCAAGCGCGAAGGTCGCTTCGCCGAAGGGCGCCGTCTCGAAGGCCCCGAGTGGGCCGTTCCACAGCACGGTCTTGACCCCGCCGAGGCGCCGCTTGAGGTCGGCGACGCTCGCGGGTCCGAAATCGAGGATCATGGCGTCGGCGGGAACCTCGCCAACCGCGCAAACGCGCCACGCGACGCCGGCCTTCAGCTCCTTCGCCACCACCACGTCGCTCGGCAAGACGATCTCGCAACCCGACCGCTCGGCCTTCGCCATGATGTCCCTGGCGGTCTCAACGAAATCGGGCTCTGAGAACGAGGCGCCGATCTCGACCCCCTTGGCGAGGAGGAAGGTGTTGGCCATGCCGCCGCCGACCACGAGCTGGTCCATGCGCGCGGCAAGATTGGTCAAGACCTCGATCTTGGTCGAGACCTTGGCGCCGCCGACAATGGCCATGACCGGCCGCTCCGGCTCCTCGAGCGCCTCACCGAGGGCCGTGATCTCGGCCATCATCAGGAGCCCGGCATAAGACGGGAGAAGACCGGCAATCGCCTCCATCGAGGCATGCGCCCGATGCGCCGAGGAGAAGGCGTCGTTGACATAGATGTCACCGAGCGCGGCAAGGGCCTTGGCGAACTCGGGATCGTTCTTCTCCTCGCCCTTGTGATGGCGAAGGTTCTCGAGCACGGCCACCTCGCCCACCTGAAGCGCATCGACGGCCCGCTTGGCCTCGTCGCCCAAAGAAGCGCCGACAAAGCGGACGGCGGTCCCCGGCATCAGCTCCTGCATCTTCGCGGCGACCGGCTGCAACGAAGTTTCCGGGGTGGGTACGCCCTTGGGCCGTCCGAGATGCGACAGCACCACGACCTTGGCGCCCTTTCGGGCAAGCTTGGCGATGGTGGGCAGCACGCGATCGATGCGGGTCGCATCGGCGACGCCGCCTGCCTCGATTGGCACGTTGAAGTCGACGCGGACCAGCACGCGCTTTCCTTCCACATCGACGCCATCGATGGTCCTGACGCGGGAGAGGTCGAGACCGGCCGCCGTAGCGTTGCCAGGGCCGCCCTCCCGAACCGGAGAGGACAGCTCGTTCATATCAGCCGGCCCATGGCGGCGGCCGTGTCGGACATGCGGTTGGAAAAGCCCCATTCATTGTCGTACCAGGACACCACGCGGCAGAAGGTGCCGTCGACCACATGGGTGCTTTTGAGATCGAAGATCGAGCTCAAAGGATCGTGGTTGAAGTCGGTCGAGACGAGCGGCTTTGCATTCACCCCAAGGACGCCCTTGAGCGGCCCGTTAGCGGCGGCAATCATCGCCTGGTTGATCTCCTCGGCGGCGGTCGGGCGCAGCGCCTGGAAGGTCAGATCGACCAGGCTCACATTCGGCACCGGCACCCTGATGGCGGCGCCGTCGAGCTTGCCCTTGAGCTCCGGCAGCACGAGGCCCACCGCCTTGGCGGCGCCGGTCGAGGTGGGGATGAGGTTCACCGCGCTCGCCCGCGCCCGGTAAGGGTCGTTGTGCAGGGTATCGACCGTCCGCTGATCGCCGGTATAGGCGTGGATCGTCGTCATATAGCCGTGCTTGATGCCGATCACCTCGTTCAGCACCTGGGCAACGGGCGCAAGGCAATTGGTGGTGCAGGAGGCATTGGAGACGACGTGATGCTCCTGGGTGAGCTTGTCGTTGTTGACGCCGTAGACCACGGTGAGATCGGCGCCCGAGCAAGGGGCCGAGACGAGCACGCGCTTGGCGCCGGCGGTCAAGTGCCTCGCCGCGCCCTCGCGATCGGTGAATCGGCCGGTGCATTCCATGACGATGTCGACGCCAAGGTCGCGCCAGGGAAGTTTCTCAGGCGTCGCCTCGGAAAGGACTGCAACATCCTGGCCGTCGGCCTTGAGATGCCCGCCTACGACGCTGACCTTTCCGGGGAACCGCCCATGCACGCTGTCGAACTCGAGCAGATGAGCGTTCATCTCGGCCGAGCCGAGATCGTTGATCGCGACGAAGTCGAGATCCTTGCGGCCGGATTCGAGATAGGCCCTGAAAGTGAGCCTGCCGATCCGGCCAAATCCATTGATGGCGACGCGCTTGTTAGCCATTTCCTCCCTTACCTCGTCTTCCTACCGATCAGTTGACGCGCGGCGGCAGCCACAGCCTCCGCCGTTATGCCGAAATGCTTATAAAGGTCCTGCGCCGGGGCAGAAGCCCCGAATCCGTGCATGCCGATGAAGGCGCCGTTAGGCCCCAGCCATTTCGACCAGCCGAACGCCGCAGCCGCCTCGACCCCGACGCGCGGGGCAGAGCCGAGGACTGCGTTGTGATAGCTCTCGTCTTGGGCCTCGAACAGCTCCCAACAAGGCATCGACACCACCGCGGCCTTGATCCCGTCCTTGGCGAGATCTTTGGCGGCCTGCACCGCCAGCATCACCTCTGAGCCGGTGCCGATCAGGGTCACGTCGCGCGTCCCCTCAGGCTCGATCAGCACATAAGCTCCCTTAGCTGACAGGTTCCCCTTGCTGTCAGTGGTGCGCAGCAGCGGCAGACCCTGGCGGGTGAGGGCAAGGATGGTGGGCGTGTGCTTGGCGAGAAGCGCAAGCTCCCAGCATTCGGCGC
Source organism: Hyphomicrobiaceae bacterium UBA4118 (assembly GCA_002383105.1). GTDB lineage: Bacteria > Pseudomonadota > Alphaproteobacteria > Rhizobiales > Methyloligellaceae > Methyloceanibacter. The sequence continues at coordinate 2,310 of DFXC01000015.1, read as the reverse complement.
ATTCGACCGAATCCGCCGGCCGCATGACATTGAGATTGGGCATGGCGCGCAGCGCCGCCAGCTGCTCGACGGGCTGGTGCGTCGGGCCGTCCTCGCCGAGGCCGATCGAGTCGTGGGTCATGACGTAGATGACCCGCTGGCCCATGAGTGCCGAGAGCCTGATCGACGGCCGACAGTAGTCGGAGAAGACGAGGAAGGTGCCGCCATAAGGCGCGATGCCGCCATGGAGCGAGAGCCCGTTCATGGCCGCCGCCATGGCATGCTCGCGGACGCCGTAATGGATGTAGGTCCCTGCGAAGTCGCCGGGCTTGACCATGCTGTGCAGCTTGGTGAGCGTGCCGTTAGAGCCGGTGAGGTCGGCAGAGCCGCCAATCAGCCCGGGAACGACCGGCACCAGCTTCTCAAGCACCTTCTGCGAGGATTGCCGCGTGGCAAGCTTCGCCCCTTCGCGGGTGAAGTCGGACTTGGCAGTGCCGATCGCGGCCACGATTGCCGCCTTGACCGTCTCGTCGATGGGATCGGTGAGGCGTGCGCGCGCCGACGCATCGAGGCGCTTGGCGCCTTGCGCCCAAGCCTCGTAAGCCCCCCGGTTCCGCGTGCCGGCCGCGCGCCAGGCGGCAAGGATCGGCTTCGGCACCTCGAAAGGCGGATGCCGCCAATGGAGTTTCTCGCGCGCGCCCTTGATCTCCGCCTCGCCGAGCGGGGCGCCATGGGTCGCGGCCGTGCCCGCTTTGCTCGGCGCGCCATAGCCGATGACGGTGCGGCAGGCAATCAACGACGGCCGGTCGGTGACCCCTTTGGCATTCTTGATGGCGAGCGCTATCGCCTCGGGATCGTGACCGTCGACGCGGGCCGTGTGCCAGCGCGACGCCCTGAAGCGCTCGATCTGGTCGTCAGAGACCGACAGGCTGGTCGGGCCGTCGATGGAGATATGATTGTCGTCGAACAGCACGATGAGGCTGCCGAGCTTGAGATGGCCGGCGAGAGAGATGGCCTCCTGGCTCAGGCCTTCCATGAGGCAGCCGTCACCCGCCACGCAATAGGTGTAGTGGCTGACGATCTCATCGCCGTATCGGCGATTGAGCAGCCGCTCGGCGAGAGCCATGCCGACCGCGTTGCCGAGCCCCTGGCCGAGGGGGCCGGTCGTGGTCTCGATGCCGGGGGCGTGGCCGTATTCGGGATGGCCCGGCGTGCGGGAGCCGAGCTGGCGGAACCGCTTCAGCTCGTCCAGCTCCATCTCAGGGTAGCCGGTGAGATAGAGCAGTGCGTAGAGCAGCATCGAGCCGTGGCCGGCGGAGAGCACGAAACGGTCGCGGTCGGGCCAGTCGGGGTGGGCGGCATCGAATTTGAGGAAGCGCGTGAACAGCACGGCAGCGACGTCGGCCATGCCCATGGGCATGCCGGGATGGCCGGAATCGGCCTTCTCCACCGCGTCCATGGCGAGCGTTCTGATGGCGTTGGCCATGTCCTCGTGAGTCGCCTCCGGTAACGCCTGATCCTGCATCAGGGCCATTTTCACCAAAAACCTCCTGTTATCAATTGTTTACCACTGGCTGATGATCCGCCTAGGTAACTGGTGAGGTAACAGTGTCGCAGACTCGAATGCCACGATTCCAACGCAACAGCCAGTCGGCCGCGATGACCAATTTCCCAATATCATTGAATCGCGATTTGGGCACTCGCCGCCTCCTGGCCAACCCCATGGAGGGAGGAATGCCACGAGCGAAACTTGCCATAGTTCAGAAGGCCTTCACGGCCGAGTTCATCAAAGTTGACGGCATTGGCACCCGTCTCCAGGTGGTCGCCCGCAAGGCCGATCTCCTGTCGTTTGCGATCACTGGCCTGATGGAAGTGCACCAAGACGACGAGGCATGGCCCCTGCGAGACGCGGCCGATCAGATCGTGTCCGAGCTTGAGAGTATTATTGAAGAGATGCAGTCATGAAGCCTCTCAGCCGCCGATCCGTCACGACTGGCATGGTAGCCGCTGTGACCGCAATTCCCGCTCTCGTCGTCGCGAGAAGCGATCCCTTAGAGAGAATTAAGCACCGACGACATGAAGCCGATGGTCTTCGTGGTCGCGCATACGCTTACGAGCGGAGGACGCGAGCGGAATCGACTGCGAGTTCGGCGACAGAGTTGACCGGGAGATGCGAAGTGAGGCCGCCCCGCTCGCGCAAATAAAACGGGGCGGCCTCGTTCGCTTTGCCTCCGAGGGCTGGGGGGTTGTGTAGGGTCTGCTCTGAATCAGGCAGTGATGCAGCCACGGTGAGGCACCGCGATCTTACTTTTCGAAGTCAAATCACCGTCT
>DFXC01000085.1:8789-16726 GCA_002383105.1 Hyphomicrobiaceae bacterium UBA4118 | reverse complement strand
CGGGTTCATGCCGGCGGCAACCGCCTTCAGCCCCTCGCGCACGATCGACTGGGCGAGCACCGTCGCCGTCGTGGTGCCGTCGCCGGCGGTGTCATTGGTCTTAGAGGCGACCTCGCGCAGCATCTGCGCGCCCATGTTCTCGAACTTGTCCTCGAGCTCGATTTCCTTGGCCACGGTCACGCCGTCCTTGGTCGAGCGCGGTGCGCCGAACGACTTCTCGAGGATCACGTTGCGGCCCTTGGGCCCAAGGGTGATCTTGACCGCGTTGGCGAGGATATCGACGCCGCGCATCATCCGCTCGCGCGCGTCGGCTGCGAATTTCACATCTTTAGCTGCCATTGGACTTACTCCTTCTTGGACTTACGCCGCACCCTGGGCAGCGCGCTTCAGCGCGCGTCTCGAAGGGTGAGGCCATTGACTCTGTGTCCGGGGAACGGCCGTTAGCCGAGGATCCCCATGATGTCGGACTCCTTCATGATGAGGAGCTCGTCGCCGTCGATCTTGACCTCGGTGCCCGACCATTTGCCGAACAGCACCTTGTCGCCGGCCTTCACTCCCATGGGCTGGAGCTTGCCGTCTTCGCCGCGGGCGCCAGGACCTGCCGCGATGACCTTGCCGGTCTGCGGCTTCTCCGCCGCCGTGTCGGGAATGATGATGCCACCTTTGGTCTTCTGCTCCTCCTCGAGCCGTTTGACCACGACGCGATCATGCAGGGGACGAAATTTCATTGCGTTTCAGCTCCGAAAAAGCCGTTGGGCGGACTTGGCCGCCGCTTAACGGAAGATGAGGGATTGAACCACGTTGGCACTCAAGGAATACGAGTGCTAACCGGTCTAGGGGATAGCTGCTGAGCCCGCCCGCTGTCAAGCTTTGCGGTGACGGCGCAGGGTGGAAAGGTCGTGAGGCTTGCTAGGCAGCGGCAGGCCGCTTGACGACGATTGCCAGGGCGCCAAGCGCAACAAACAGCAGCGTCAGCAGAAGGAACACGTCGGCGAAGGCCATGACCACCCCTTGGCGATGGACGATCTGCATGAGCTGCTTCAATGCCATGGCCTGAGCATCGCTGCCATAGCTGTGCAGATTCGCCGCGAAGTTGTTCAGCGCCTCGACCGCGGGCCGCCGCTGCGCACGGTGATCGGCATCGCCGACCGTATGCCTAAGATTGGCAGGCGGTTCTACGAGACCGGCCCGGCGTCCGGCATCGCGCGCGTCGCCCGCTATCTCGAGGACCAGGTGACGGCAGGCGTTCTCAGCATCGAGGATTGCGAGCTCGCCGCCGCTCAGTTTCTCGATTCCTGTCAGTCGATGACGTTCAAGCCGCTTCTCTTCAATGCGACTGGCCGGCCGAGCGATGCTCGGATCGAGCATGTCGTGGCCACGGCGGTTCGGACCTTCCTCGCCGGCTATCGGCGCTGACGTCCCCCTCGCAGCCTTGGCCCGCACCGGCGAGGCAGATGAAGCGTAACCCGCTCCACCTGCCGGCCGGTTAAGCGGCCCAAGGTCTTCGCAATGCCGCCTATTTCGCCGTCTGTAACCGCCTGATCAACGACACCGCATAGGCCGGCGACCGTGCGGCGAAGACTGGGTCGTCGGTCGGCCCGGCGATGCCGTCCACCACATTGCCCGGAAGGAAGCTGAAGGCATTGCACGTGGCGTCTGGTGCAATGGCTTCGATGCTGATCTTGCCGAGCGGCACCTTGGGCCGATTGTCCTCATCGCTCCATCTTTGCGTCGGATCGTTGGTGGGATCGCCCTTTTGGCCAAGGATCGCCATGAGGTCGAAGGCGACCGGCCCTTTGGCCAAGCGGTCCTTGAGCTCGCCGGCATAGAAGTCGGGTCCTTTGGCCTTGGCCTCGTCAGGCGTGAGCCCGAGATCGCCCGCCTCCGGGATCAGCTTGTACTTGACGACCTGCGCCTCGCCGGCCGCGTTGGTGAAGGTGAAGGCATGCACGCCCCAATAGCCCACCCCCGCATAGCTCGCCGGCACCGGGTGCGAGGTGAGCCAGGCATTCTGCAGCGTCGATTCCGGATGGGCCCCGAAGAACGCTTTGATCTTTTCTTGATCGCCGGTCGCGACGGTCTTCAAGAACTCGACGAACAGCTCCGGGGTTTTCACGAAGAACATGGGCGCCGAGATGGTCACGATGTCGGTACTTGCTCCACTGCCGAGATCGAATTTGACGGCGAGACCCCGGACGTTGTCCTGGGCGTTGTCTGGCGCACTCGGATTGCCGCCGCCCAAGGAGAAGCGGGCGATGATGGGCACCGGTTTGGCGAAGTGCGGCGCCTTCGACAGCTTCGGCGCATCGGCCGATGGCGTGAAGTTGCCGGTCAGGCAAACGCCTTTGGTGTGAGCGGCGCGATCGCCGGCATGCTTGCCGAAGACACCGTTCAACGCGTCGACCAAGTCGGCTGGCGTTACGTCCGCCGCGATGCAAGCTGCCGTACTTCCACCCAACGCCAGCGCAACGATCGCGCCGAGTATGCTCAATCTTTTGCTTCGGCTCGTCATCTCTGGGGTCCTCCTATTGGATTCTTCCAAATATTACCGCCATCCGTCATAAGGGGAGATGACAGATTGATGCTCCCCGGAGGACCGCGTTCGCGGCGTAGGCGGCCGCTGACCCGCTCCAACAGCAGGGTCATTACGTCAACAAGAGCTTGAAGCGGCGTCCGGCGCGTGGCCTGATGCGAGCTACGAAAATGTTCTCCCCTGACCCGCGACGCCAATGCCACCGCTAGACGCTCCATTCCCTGCCAGGCTCGCAGAATCCGAGCTTGCCGCCTATTGGCTTCCCTTCAGCGCCAACCGTGCCTTCAAGCGGCGTCCGCGCCTCATCGATCGCGCCGAGGGCATGCACTATTACACCCCTGACGGGCGCGAGCTCATCGATGCCATGTCGGGGCTGTGGTGCTGCAACGCCGGTCATTGCCGGGAACCGGTCGTTGAGGCGATCCGCCGTCAGGCGGGCCGGCTCGACTATGCCCCGGCCTTCCAGACGGCGCACGCCCCGGCCTTTGCGCTGGCCTCGCGCCTGGCCAAGCTTGCGCCCGGCGACCTCAACCACGTCTTCTTCTGCAACTCGGGCTCTGAGGCGGTCGATACCGCGCTCAAGATTGCGCTCGCCTATCACAAGCTTGCCGGACAGAGCACGCGCACGCGGTTCATTTCCCGCGAGCGGAGCTATCATGGCTCCTGCCTCGGGGGCACCTCGCTCGGCGGCATTCCCCAGAACCGCAATCTGTTTGAGCCGCTGCTCGACGTGGACCTTCTCCGCTCGACCTATTCCCGCGAGCGCCAGGCTTACGCCCGCGGCGAGCCCGCCTGGGGCGGCGACCTCGCCGACGATCTCTCCACCTTCTTGGCGCTCGACGGCGCCAGCCACATCGCCGCTCTGATCGTCGAGCCGATGACCGGCTCAGCCGGCGTTTTCGCAAGCCCGCAAGGCTATCTTCAGCGCTTGCGCGAGATCACCCGCGCCCACGGCATCCTCCTCATCTTCGACGAGGTGATCACCGGCTTCGGGCGGCTCGGCCACGCCTTCGCCGCTGAGCGCTACGGCGTCGTCCCCGACATGATTACCTTTGCCAAGGGGGTGACCAGCGGCGCCGCACCCCTTGGCGGGGTCTTGGTGCGAGAGCATATCCACGAAGCCTTCATGCAAGGCCCCGAGCATGTGCCCGAGCTCGCCCACGGCTTCACCTATTCGGGTCATCCGTTAGGGGTTGCCGCCGCCAACGCCGCGCTCGATCTCTATCGCGACGAGGGGCTGTTCGAGCGGGCGCGCTCGCTCGAGCCCGTCTTCGCCGATGCCGTGCACGGGCTCAAAGGCTTCCCCCGTGTGGTCGACATCAGGAGCATCGGCCTTGCCGCAGGCATCGACCTTGCCCCCATTGACGGCGCGCCGGGCTTGCGCGGGGCGCGTGCGCTCGACGCCGCCTTCTTCGATGAGGACCTCGTAATCCGTGTCGTAGGCGACACGCTGGTGCTGGCCCCCGCCCTGGTCGTCTCGGAGGCGCTCATTGCCGCCATCGTCGGCAAAGTCGCCCATTTTTTGCAGGGGCTGCGCTGAGGTTGTTAGCCTTGGCCTTGCCTCTCTTGGCTGCTATCAAAATCCCCACAGGCTGCCAAATTGCTGTTGCCTTGCAGGGCCTGTCGCCGCATGATTTTTGCGAGAGGGTGGGACAGAGGTGCGTGACGCTATCACCATGAGCTCTAGGCGGAGCGCTTCGTCGGGAGGAGGGCTGGCCATGCTCGACTTGGTCGTCCTGATCGCCATGGCCGTTACGGCGGCAGCGTTCGCCGTGGGGCTCATCATTCAATCCGGCATCGCCCAGATTCCGGCGCTGATCGCCGCCGCCGCGCTCTACATGGTCATGGCCGCCTCCTATCTCATGGTCACGCGCTCGACCCGCTCGGCCCCCGTCACCGACCGCTTGAACGAGCTCGAAGAGGCGCTCGAGATCATCGACGGAGACCTCCAGCGCATCGACCGGGTCGAGGACGACGTGGCCCGCCTCGACCTCCTCAACGACCGCGTCGAGCGGCTCGATCAGGCCGTCGCCGACTATGGATCTAACGAGACCGTGGGCGGGCTCGCCCGCTTCGACCAGTTCGCCTCCGAATTCGAGGAGGTGCACACGAAGATCGAAGGCCTGCGCGCTGACCTCGAAGGCGAGGCCAGGAATCAGCGCGACAAAATCGCGAACGACCTCCGGGCGCTCGAAGGTGTGATCAAGCAGCTTTCCCGCGACATGGCGGTCGCCTCCGCAGCTTCCGCAGCGGGGTGGGAAGCCCCGGCCGCAGCGCCGGCGCCTTCAGCTCCGATCGCCGAGCCCGAAGCGAAGAAAGAGGCTTTAGCCGATGTCCCAACCGAGACTCTGACGGTTTTCGAGGTTGAGGACGAGGGGGAGATCGTCGAGCTTGCCGAGCTGGAAGAGGATGTCGTCCCGCTCGAGCAAGAGAGCGCCGCAGGCGGAGCCCATCCGCGTGTCGGCGACGACGAGATGCTGGAGATTATTGCGCACGCGATCGAGGAAGGCCGCGTCGACCTTTATTTGCAGCCGACCGTGATGCTCCCGGAACGGCGCCCCCGCTATTACGAGGCGTTCACCCGCATCAGGACCAAGGCCGACGATCTGATCCTTCCGGCCGCCTACCTGCCCGTGGCCGAGGGCTCCGGCATGATGCCCCTCATCGACAATGTGCTGCTGGTGAAGAGCGTGCAGGTGCTGAGGCGGCTGAGCACGGACTCGAGGGTCAAGGGCATCTTCTGCAACATCTCGGTCCAGACCCTGCTCGATCCCGAGTTCTTCCCCGAGCTGGTCGAGTTCATGGAGGAGAACAGCGGCTTGAGCGAGAGCCTCACTTTCGAGGTGAGCCAGCTCGCGATACTTGGCCTTGGGCCTGCCGAGCTCGGTTCTCTCGATACGCTCGGCGCGCTCGGCTACGGCTTCTGCCTCGACCATGTCGCCGATCTCGACGTCGATTTCATGGGGCTCCGCGACCGCCAATTCCGCTTCGTCAAGATCAAGGCCAAGACCTTCCTGCGCGGCATGGAGGAGGGAGGCGCAAGCCTCGCCGCCGCCGACCTGAAGCGCCATCTCGAAGGCTTCGATCTCAAGCTGATCGTGGAGAAGGTCGAGGACGAAAGCACGGTGGCGAAGCTCCTCGACTATGGCGTCGAACTCGCGCAAGGCCACGTCTTCGGCAAGCCGCAGCCTATGAGCCCGGCGCTGTCCCGCGAGCTCGAGGACGCCGATGCAGCCTAAATCCTTTTGCTATAATGGCGCCGAGCCCCGGGGGCTGGCCGAGGCTCGGCGCGTACCTGACCTGCAATAGAGCAAGCCTATTTCTTCGGCCAATCGGTCGAGGGGAACTCCATCTGCAGCTCCTTCTCCTCGACGTCGCCCGCGCCGCTGCTCGCGGCAGGGTGCTCTTGAGTGGCGTTCTGCTGTGGGGCCCCGCCTTCCGGCTGCGTCGGCATATCGGCAGCATTCAGATGCTCCTCGACGGCCTGATCCTCCTGGTCGGTGACGGGAACGGCGAGGGGTGCGATACCGTTGAAAGGAAGGGGAGAGACGGCCTGGGCGTGGCCAGCGATGGCGAAGACGCCAAGGACGAGCGCAAGGGCGCCCGCTTTGATGGAAGAGTGACGCATTCTGGAAGTCTCCTTATCGGAATAAGTGGCTAATAGCGCATGCTTGGCGGCCAGGCAGAGGAGGGAAACATGCTCTGCAGCTCGCCCATCTCGTCGGCGCCCGCGGTCTGGGGCTCGTGCAGGAAGCTCGCGGGGCCGTCGTCGTAGCTGAGATCGCCATCGACACGGTCGCCATAGCCTAAGACCGCGCTACCGAGGTCCGGCCGGCCCGGATTGCCGGCCTGCTCGACCGGCACGGCGTAGCTCGTGCCCGGCAGCACCGCCGGCGAGCCGGCATTGGCCGTGCCGAAAATAGCAAACAGTCCAAAGGCGCAAGTGCTCAAGAGAAGTCGACGCATTTCGGTCTCCCTGGCCGCTCGGGGGTGCCCCGAACCTTGATCCTCTCGGGCCCCGGCGGCGTGGAAAACCTGTGCCACACAACCTCTCTCGGAACCGTCAGGACGGAGCGAGCAAAATGCGCCGAATTTTCCAAAAATCCGGAAAGAGCGGCTGACCGTCTAGTAACGGTCGCTCGGCGGCCAGTTGGTCGACGGGAACGCCCGCCGCAGCTCGCGGATCTCGTCGCTTTGCCCGACGCAGCACCCGTAGGTGCGGACATCATAGCCCTGAGCGACGTAATAGTCTGAGTCGTAGAGCGGGCGGTACCTCTTGGCCCGCCGATAGCCTGCCTCCTCGACTTGGAGGCCCGGACTGGCAAGGCCCGGGAGGGCCTGCATCGGCGCCGCCCCGGCAGGGGCCGTCGCGGCAAAAACGCCGAAGGTGAGAGCGAGCGCGCTCGCCGCAAAGAGGGCGCGGGACAGCATGGACTTGGAGGTCGCTTGGGGCATCGTCTCTGAGGTCGCTTCCGACATAGTCATGAGGGGGTCAGGCATTTTCATCTCCTTATGCCGACCCTCCCTCGGCGCGCCAAATGTGGGGGCAGGCAGGTCCCCGCGCAAGCAAAGAGCCCGATCACAAGAACTTGAACGCGTCCTAAGCCTTTGAATTTACGTCGAGTCCAGGCGCAGGACGCGACGGGGCTTCGCCGCGCCGGCTCATTTCTTTGTCAGGTCGAGCTTGAAGCCGTGCTGCTTGGCGGCCGCGACATGGAGCCCCTGTCTCTCCCGCGGCGAGAGATTGAGCGTGTCGGCGATGAGGTCGACCCATTCGGGCGACGGCTTCTTGTGGCCGGTGATGAGCTGGTTGACGTAGGCCGTCGAGCGCCCGGTCTTGGCGGCCAGCTCCGTCTGGGTCATACGCGCCTCGGCGAGTGCCACGCTCACCGAGGCGCCGAATGGACTTGCGTATCTCGAGCGGCGGCCCACTACAAATTGATATCGTCGACGATGCCCTTCTTCAACTCCCGCTTTGACGGCTTGTTGCTCTTGGGCTCCTGCGACAACAGATCGGCAAATCTGTCTCCTGCGGCTCGCTTCTGTTGCTCGCAGTAGACCGAACGGGTGCGTCTCCCCAACGCGTACTCCCGCGCATTCTCAGCGCTCGCTGCGAACACTGAGCGCGTGGCTTCTGCGTCCCGATGGTCGTAGGCCACGGTCGCGGCCGGTGCGATCCCCATGCGGGTGCCTTGATCATAGGCGTCCATGCCGACGCCCATGAAGTTGAACTGCTAGCCGAGCGCGGCTTTTTCCTTCACCAGCGCATTGAGCTCGTTCCAGCTGTGCTCGGTCGAAGAGTTCTCCTGGCCGTCGGTCTGAATACAGATCACCACTTTGGCCGCGGGCGCGCTGACAAGCGAGGCCTCGACGGCGGTGATGGTCTTGTAGGCGGCATCGATCA
>DFXC01000085.1:378-8577 GCA_002383105.1 Hyphomicrobiaceae bacterium UBA4118 | reverse complement strand
CACGGCAATTCCGCCAAGCCTCGTTTCAAGGCTCGTTTCAGGCCCGGATGTGGCGGCTGACGCGCCCCTCGTTTGTGAGGGGGCTCACAGTGTAGAGCCTTGCCGCAAGAGGGGAGCGGAGGAGGGCGCAACGCTTGACCCCCTCAAAGCGAGCCTCTAACGGAACGCCATGACCATGACCGCTCCCACCATTCCCGTGATCTCCTCGATCAAGGACTTGGGCTCGCACTATCGCGCCTGGCTCGTCGACATCTGGGGCGTCGTGCATAACGGGCACAGGCCTTTCCCCCGCGCCGTTGCCGCCACGCGAAGCTTTCGCGCGTCTGGCGGCATCGTGGTGCTCCTCTCCAACTCGCCGCGCCCGAGCCCTGGCGTTCAGGAGCAGCTCCGCCGTCTCGGCGTCCCCGACGATGCCTATGACGCGACCGTCACCTCAGGCGACCTCACCCGCAACGAGCTCGCCAAGCACAAGGGCGCCGAGGTCTTTCATCTCGGGCCCGAGCGCGACCTGCCCATCTTCCAAGGCATCGACGTCAGGCTCGGGACGCCCGAGGAAGCCGAGCTCGTGGTCTGCTCTGGGCTGTTTGACGACGAGACGGAGACGCCGGAGGACTATGACGGGCTCTTAAGCGAGCTTGCCGCGCGCAAGCTACCCATGATCTGCGCCAATCCCGATCATCTGGTCGAGCGGGGCGATCGCCTCGTCTATTGCGCCGGCGCGCTCGCGGCGATCTATGCGCGAGTAGGGGGCAGCGTGCTCTATGCCGGCAAGCCCCATGCGCCGATCTATGCTCTGGCGCTCGAGACCGTCGCTGCCCTAGCGGGCGAGAGCATCGCCAAGGACCAAGTCCTTGCCATCGGCGACGGGGTCAATACCGACATTGCCGGCGCGGCCAGCTTTGGGATCGATGCCGTGTTCGTGGCGAGCGGGCTGCATGTGCCGTCAAACCGCGGCGGGGATGCGGGCGAGGACGCGCTCGATGGCATGCACCTTGCGGAGCTGTTCGCTCACGCCAAGCGGCGCCCGCTCGGCGCCATGCGCGCGCTTGCCTGGTGAGCCTTAGTTTTTGCTCAGCAGCTCGTCGATGCTTGCCTGGCTTGCACCGGGATGGCCGGGCCCTTCGAGGGTCAGCTTCGACTTGCGCTTACGGGCTTGCGCCTCGACCCGCCGCCCACGATCGGCACCCTTCAAGCGCGTGGCGATGACGCGATCCAGCGTCTCGGCGATCTTGGTGACGCGCTGGCCGACGAGATCGTGAAAACCGCACGCCGTCATGATCGACATGATGGCCTCTTCCGCCTTTTTCGCCTCGTCTTTGTCGGCGAAAGCGAGCAAGCCCTCGGCCGATGCGAGAATGCGCCCCGCTGCGTCCTCGGCGGTCGAGCGGATGGCGGCGAGCTCGCGCAAGGTATTGACGAGCACCGTAATCTCTTCTGAAACCGTGCGGCCGCTATCCTCGCGCGCTGCCGGCGCGCGAGCCGCTTTCCGGCGCATTGCGGTTGATCCCCCGCGCCCTGGCATGATGGCTAGTCCCCTTGTCGCTCTTGCTATTCGCCGAAGATGGCGTCGATTTTTGACTTGAGCGTCGCTGCGTTGAACGGCTTGACGATATAGTTGTTGACCCCCGCTTTCTTGGCCGCGATCACGTTCTCGGTCTTGGATTCTGCGGTGACCATGATGAAGGGCGTGCGCGACAGCTGATCGTCGGCGCGCACCTCGCGCAGCAGCTCATAGCCCGTCATCGGCTCCATATTCCAATCGGAGATGATGAGCCCATATTGCTTATGCCGCATCATGTCGAGTGCCGCAGTCCCGTCACCGGCCTCATCGACATTGGCGAAGCCGAGCTGCTTCAAGAGATTGCGGATGATCCGGATCATCGTCTTGTAGTCGTCGACGATAAGCACGGGCATGGTATGATCGACAGCCATTGTCTCCTCCGATCCTCACGGGATCCGGCCTTCGTTCTGGCGTTGCGTGAGGCTCCCAACCAGCAAAGGCGCGTTGGCCAGTCCCGGGCCTGTGTTACGGGCACGGGGCAGGTACCGACGCGCCAAGATTAGAGATTGGCCGTGAACGGAGGGTTAAGCCTCTTGCCGCGGCCGCATTTTTGCCCTTGACGCAAGCCTGCCAGCCATATTGCGGTGCAGCAAAGCCTTCGCTATTTTGCCCTGACACAAGCAGGGAGCAGGAAAAATCACATGACGAGCAATGGCAACGGCGCTAGCGGCCTGGGGCACGGCTACTATTTCGAGGACCTCTCCGTCGGCATGGAAGCGAGCTATGCCAAGAAAATCAGCAATGACGACATCCTCGCCTTCGCCGATATCTCCGGCGACATCAATCCCGTCCATCTGAACGACGATTTCGCCGCCGGCACCATTTTCAAGCAGCGCATCGCCCACGGCTTCTTGACTGCGAGCCTGTTCTCCACCGTGCTCGGCACCAAGCTGCCGGGGCCTGGATGCATCTATCTCTCGCAAAGCCTCAAATTCCGCGCTCCCGTGCATATCGGCGATGAGGTGGTGGCAACGCTCCGCGTCACGAGCCTCGACCCCGAAAAGGCTCGCGCCACGCTTGCCTGCGCCGGTGCCGTAAACGGCAAGACCGTGGTCGAGGGCGAAGCCGTGATGATGGTCGACCGCCGGACCCCGCGCCAATAGGGCGAGATCGAAGGGTGGGTGATGGACATTGTCCGCTTCTGGCGGGACGTGCCGGTGTCTCTCAAAGGCGCCGTGCTTGCCATCGGCAATTTCGACGGGGTCCATCGCGGCCACCAGGCGGTGCTGCGCGAGGCGATGCGCATCGCCGCCTCTGAAGGGCGCCGCGCCGGCGCCGTCGTGTTCGAGCCGCACCCTCGCGAATTCTTCGCGCCCCATCTGCCGTTCTTCCGGCTGACGCCGCTTCCTTTGAAGCTCGAGCTGCTCGAGGCTCTCGGCCTCGATCAGACCTTCGTCATTCCCTTCGACGGTGCGCTGTCGTCGCTGAGCGCCGAGGCCTTCGCCACCGACGTGGTGGCGAAGGGGCTTGGCGCCAGCCATGTGGTGGTGGGCCACGATTTCTCCTTTGGCAAGGGACGCACGGGCACGACCGAGGGGCTTGCGGCGCTTGGGCGGACGCTTGGTTTCGGCGTCGATGTAGTGTCGCCGGTGGGCGCTGCCGAGGGTATCTTCTCCTCGAGCCGAATTCGCGAGCATCTCCGCGCGGGAGAGGTGAGGGACGCCGCCGAGCAGCTCGGCTTCTGGTGGCGTGTGCGCGGACGTGTGGGGAAAGGCGCCGGCCGTGGCAAGGGGCTCGGCTTCCCTACGCTCAATGTGGCGCTCGATCCCGGCCAGGACGTTCGCCACGGCATCTATGCCATGCGCGTCGAGAATGGCGGGCGCCGCTATCATGCCGCGGGCTATGTCGGCACAAGCCCCACTTTCGGCGATAGCGCGCCGGTGCTCGAAGCCTATCTCCTCGATTTTACGGGCGACCTCTATGGCGAGGAGGTCGAGATCGAGTTCATCGCCTTTCTCCGCGACGACCAAACCTTCGCCAGCCCCGAGGCGCTTGCCGCGCAGATGCGTAGAGACTGCGATGACGCGCGCGCGATCCTCGCCAGGATCGACGCCGACGATCCCATGCTGCGTTTTCCTCTGGGGCGTGCAGAGCCGGCACTGGATTGTAAGGAGCCCGGTTGCTAGAACCCCGCGGGGATTGAAGGCGCTGCGCGCGCAAGGCGGCGAGAAGCAAGGACCATGGCGAAAAGCACCAAGAGCGGCAGGACGGCCGCCAAGACCACGCGGGGCAAGACCACGCGGGGAAAGACCGCGCGGGCCGGCAACGCTCTGCGCAAATCTAAGCCCGCGCTGAAGCCTAAGGCGAGGAAGGTCGCAGCGAAGCCGAAAGCCGCCGAGACGAAGGCGAAGCTCAGGGCCGCGGCGGTGAAGGCCAAAGCCGCCAGAGCCAAGGAAAGGACCAAGGCCAGAGCCAAGGCCACGCCGAAGGCGCAACGGGCTCGGGAGAGCGCGCTCAAGCCGCGCCGCGCAGCGAAGGCCAGGCCGAAAGCATCACGCGCCCGAGCAAGGAAGCCTCAGCCGCCTAAGCTGCAATCCCTCGTAGCCAGGATTGAAGCGCAAAATCTCAAAGTTCGGACCGGGCGGGACTGGAGCGAGACCCTGTTCCTGCCCAAGACCGACTTCCCCATGAAGGCGGGGCTACCTGAGCGTGAGCCCGAGCTCCTCAAGCGCTGGCGCACGCTTCGTCTTTATGACCGGCTCCGCGAGGAGGCGATGGGCCGCGCGAAATTCGTCCTCCATGACGGGCCGCCTTACGCCAACGGCAACATCCATATCGGCACCGGCCTGAACAAGATCATCAAAGACGTGGTCGTCCGCTCGCAGACCATGATGGGCAAGGACGCCAATTACGTTCCGGGCTGGGACTGCCATGGGCTCCCCATCGAGTGGAAGGTCGAGGAGGAGAATTATCGCGCCAAGGGCAAATCGAAGCCCGACCTCGCCGACTCCGCTGCGATGATCGCCTTTCGCGCCGAGTGCCGCGCCTATGCCGAGCATTGGCTGAACGTGCAGCGCGAGGAGTTCAAGCGCCTCGGCGTCGAGGGCGACTGGGACCACCCTTACACCACCATGAGCTTCGACGCGGAGGCGACTATCGCCGCGGAGCTGATGAAGTTCGCCATGAACGGGCTTCTCTATCGCGGGTCTAAGCCGGTGATGTGGTCGGTGGTCGAGCGCACCGCTCTCGCCGAGGCCGAGGTCGAATATGCCGAGATCGAAAGCCCGGCGATCTACGTGAAGTTCCCCGTGAAAACCCTGACAGGAGACGCTACCGACGAAGCTCTTTACCGAGACCTGACGCACGCGAGCATCGTGATTTGGACCACGACGCCCTGGACTATCCCCGGCAACCGCGCGATCAGCTACTCCAAGGGCATCTCATACGGCTTGTACGAGGTGACGGACGCACCGGACGACAACAGGGCAAAGAAGGGCGAGAAACTGGTACTGGCAGACGCCTTAGCGGCAAGCGTCATGACTGCTGCGCGCGTTAGTGCATTCGAGCGTCGTCATGATGTGCTGCCTGGAAGCATCCTTGCTGTCTCTCATCCACTCCGCGAGACCGGATACTATTTCAGTGTGCCGCTGCTCGCGGGCGAGCACGTCACTGAGGATACCGGCACGGGCTTCGTGCACACCGCGCCCGGCCACGGCACCGAAGACTTCGAGATTTGGGAAGCCCATCGTTGGGAGCTTGATGGGAGGGACATCGATACGACCATCCCGTTCACGGTTGACGAGGCCGGCTTCTTCACCAAGGAGGCGCGGGGCTTCGAGGGCAAGCGCGTCATCGACGACAAGGGCAAGTTCGGCGACGCGAACTTCGCCGTGATCGCCGCGCTCGCCGATGCGGGCTCGCTCATTGCCCGCTCGCGTTATAAGCACGACTATCCTCACTCCTGGCGCTCCAAGAAGCCGGTGATCTTCCGCGCCACCCCGCAATGGTTCATCGCCATGGACAAGGGCGTCGGCGAAAAGCCGGACACATTGAGAGCCCGCGCGCTGAAGGCCATCGGCGACACGCGCTTCGTGCCCTCGCAAGGCGGGAACCGCATCAAAGGCATGATCGAGACGAGGCCCGACTGGGTGGTATCGCGCCAACGCGCCTGGGGTGTGCCCATAACGGTGTTCCGCAACACAAACAGAAATAGCGAGCACGAGGGAACTGTTATCCCCGGAGCCCACCCCGTCTGGAGGAAGGAGTCTGAAGCATTGCGAGACCGGATCGTTGAGGCCTTCGCGCGAGAAGGCGCCGACGCTTGGTTCAAGGAGGGCGCCAAGCAGCGCTTCCTCGCAGGCCTCGTCGAGAACCCGGCCGATTGGGAGAAGGTCGACGATATTCTCGACGTCTGGTTCGACTCAGGCTCGACCCACGCCTTCGTGCTTGAGGAACGCAAAGACCTCGCTTGGCCGGCCGCCCTCTATCTCGAAGGCTCTGATCAGCATCGCGGCTGGTTCCAGTCCTCGCTTCTTGAGTCTTGCGGCACGCGTGGCCGCGCTCCTTACGACGCGGTGCTCACCCATGGCTTCGTCGTCGATGAGTCGGGGCGCAAGATGTCGAAGTCGCTCGGCAATGTCGTGGCGCCCCAGGATGTCATCCGCCAGTCCGGCGCCGACATCTTGCGGCTATGGGCCATGAGCTCCGACTACGCCGAGGATCTGCGCATCGGCGCCGACATCATCAAGGCGAATGTGGAGTCCTATCGCAAGCTCAGGAACACGCTGCGCTTCCTGCTCGGCAATCTCGCCCATTATCGCGCCAGCCTCGCCGTGCCCTATGCCGAAATGCCCGAGCTTGAGCGCTACATGTTCTCCCACCTCGCCGAACTCGACGAGGTGGTACGCGCCGGCTGCCACGCCTTCGACTTCAAGCGCATCTTTCACGCGCTTCTCAATTTCTGCGTCAACGATCTCTCCGCCTTCTATTTCGATATCCGCAAGGACGTCCTCTATTGCGACGCTTACGACAGTCTCCCGCGCCGCGCGGCACTGACCGTGCTGGATCAGATCTTCTTGAGCCTCACTGCCTGGCTTGCCCCCATGCTCGCTTTCACCATGGAGGAGGCGTGGCTCAATCGCTTCCCCGACGACAAAGGCTCCGTGCATCTCCGACAATTCCCCGATGTGCCGCCCGCCTGGCGCGACGAGGCACTCGCCGAGAAATGGCGGAAGGTGAGGGCGGTGCGCCGCGTGGTGACCGGCGCCCTCGAGATCGAGCGGAAAGAGGGGCGGATCGGCTCGAGCCTGGAAGCCGCACCTAAGGTCTATGTCGCCGATAAGGAGCTGCGCGCGGCCTTGCGCGGCGTCGATCTCGCCGAGATCGCCATCACCAGCGGAGCAACGCTCCTGCCGGGAGCTGGTCCTGGAGGGGCCTTCCGCCTCGACGAGGTGCCGGGCGTCGCCGTCGTCTTCGTGCGCGCCATGGGCACGAAATGCGCAAGATCGTGGAAGATCCTTGAGGAGGTCGGCAGCGACCCCGAGTTTCCCGAGCTCTCTTTGCGCGATGCGGCGGCCGTGCGGCAGTTCGATGCCCGCCGCGCCGCCGCCGCGGAGTAGCGTCATGCTGCGCCATTGGCTCTGGGGTCCGATGTCGCCGCTCGGGCTCGGCGTCGCCGCTTTGGTGATCCTGCTCGATCAGGCCCACAAGGCGTCGATGCTTTACGTCTATGACATCGCCGCCAAGGGTACCGTCGCGCTTACGCCCTTTTTCGACCTCGTGCTCGTCTGGAACCAGGGCATCAGTTACGGGCTCCTTCCGCAGGAAGGCGCGCTCGGGCGTTGGGGCCTCATCCTCTTCGCCTTCGGCGCAAGCCTTGCCCTTGCCGTCTGGCTCGCGCGGATCACCTCGCCGCTCGCGGCAGCTTCGATCGGGCTGATCATCGGGGGCGCCATCGGCAATGCCATCGATCGCGTGGCCTATGGCGCGGTGGCCGATTTCTTCTCGCTCCACGCCTTCGGCTTTGAGTGGTACGTGTTCAATATCGCCGATTGCGCTATTGTTGCCGGGGTTGCGGGACTTCTATATGAGTCCCTGTTCAGGGGTCACAAAAAGGTCGGAAACCCTTCTAAAATGTAGCCAAATCCGGTTTTCCGGATGTTGAGGGGAACGTTGGGGCACTCCGCAGCCATATCTCGCTCTGAGCGCGCCTTGCGGCTCGCGGCAGCCTTTGCCTGCACGCTTGCCCTCGGCGGTTGTGGCGGCGTCGAATTCAAGGGCAAGGTCTTCGACTATATGGGGATCTCCGGCGACCGTGAGAAAACTGACGTGCGCATGGCCGAGCGTCCCCCGCTGCTGCTTCCCCCCAATTCTAAGGCTCTGCCGCAGCCGGGACCCGGCGTCGCCGTGGCCACGGCACGGGCTGACTGGCCGGACGATCCCGAGAAGGCAGGGAAACGCATCGCCAAGGCAAAGAAGGCGGAGGAGGCAAAGGTCGACGCTGAAGCCGATCCGACCAACCCCTATGCCGGCAAGCCGACCCTTCTCGACAAGGTCTTCGGCAAGTCGGAGGACGAGGTCGAGCCGGTTGCCGATGTGCCCGAGCCCGATCCCTCAGACAAGAGGCCGGAGGATCAAGTCGCGTCGGCCCGGCCGAAGCCGCTTACGCCCCACGTCGCGGCCGACGCCCCGGCGGCCGC
>DFXC01000085.1:0-142 GCA_002383105.1 Hyphomicrobiaceae bacterium UBA4118 | reverse complement strand
CCCCCCCCCCCGCCGACGATCCGTTCCACCCGGCCGCGCCCGACAGCTACAAGGGCGTCTCGGGCGGCAATGCGTCGAGCTATTGATGCCTCCACGCGTGGGGATTCCGACGGGGACCTTTCTGGAATTCGCTTGAAAATAC
>DFXC01000061.1 GCA_002383105.1 Hyphomicrobiaceae bacterium UBA4118 | reverse complement strand
GGCACCGGCATCGGGCGCGACGAGTTCAATCCCGACAAGCTGCGCTACCACAAGATCATCACCATGACCGACGCCGACGTGGACGGCGCCCATATCCGCACGCTGCTGCTCACCTTTTTCTACCGGCAGATGCCGACTCTCGTAGAGGCCGGGCATCTGTTTATTGCGCAACCGCCGCTCTACAAGGTGAAGCGCGGCCAGTCGGAGCGCTATCTCAAGGACGAGAGGGCGCTCGAGGACTATCTCATCGGCGAAGGCCTCGAAGATGCGCTGCTCGTCACCGGCGACAGCGCGACCCGCGCCGGCGCCGACTTGCGCGACATCGTCGAGACTGCGCGCAAGATCGGGGCGATCCTCAAAGGCCTGCACAGCCGCTACTCGCGCTTTATCGTCGAGCAGGCGGCGATCGCGGGCGTGCTGAACCCCAAAGTCCTGAAGGACGCCAAGCAGGCGCAAGCCGCAGCCGCCTATATCGCCAAGCGCCTCGATGCCCTGTCGGAGGAGACCGAGCGGGGCTGGCACGGCGAGGCTCTTCCCGAAGGGGGCTTGCGCTTCTGGCGCGAGGTTCGCGGCGTCATGGAGTCTCACCTGATCGACGGGCCGTTCATCGGCTCCGCCGACGCTCTCAAGCTCGACCATCATGCGCCCCATCTGCAGGAGGTCTACGCCAAGCCGGCCACGCTCAAGCGCAAGGACGCGAGCCTCGCCGTGCACGGCCCGAGCGAGTTGTTGAATGCGGTGATGACGGCCGGCCGCAAGGGGCTGACGCTGCAGCGCTACAAGGGCCTCGGCGAGATGAATCCAGGCCAGCTCTGGGACACCACGCTCGACCTCGACACGCGCACCATCCTTCAGGTGAAGATCAAGGAGGGCGAGGACGCCGACGACATCTTCTCGCGCCTCATGGGCGACGTCGTCGAGCCGCGGCGCGAGTTCATCCAGGCCAACGCGCTCTATGTGGCCAATCTTGATGTGTGAGAGGAGGCCAATAGCGGATAGTGTAGGGCAATGAGTCCTACCGTCCTTCAAGAGAAGGGCTATCGCTTTTTCTTCTTTTCAAAAGAGGAGCCACGCTGCCACATTCATGTCGAAGCTCGCGGCGGTGAGGCAAAGTTTTGGTTGGAACCAGAACTAGAGCTGGCTCGGAACTACGGGCTGTCGCGCAAGCAGCTCAAGGAAGCTGAAGTTATTGTGGAGAACAAATATGACCGGATCGTTCGCGCTTGGCACGAGCACTTCGGGAGTTGAAGTGACGCATATCTCTGCCCAGGGCGTTTGGCTGCTTGCCAGCGACAAGGAGCTGTTCCTGCCCTATGCGCAGTTCCCTTGGTTCAAGAATGCTCCCGTCGAAGCCATCCTGAATGTCGAGGAGCCTCGGCGCGGGCATTTCTATTGGCCCGATCTCGATGTCGACCTCACCGAGGAGATCATCGAGCACCCGGAGCGCTTTCCACTTGTTGCACGGGCCAAGTAAGTCCTCCCACCCCAAGCGGGGCTGGTGCCTCAATCCTTTAACGCTGTGTCAATCCGGAACGCCTAGGCTTTCCGCTTGGAGGTTCGCGAGGGGCTCTTCGGTCCAGGCGAAGCTCGCCTTCGCTCGTTCGGGAAGGGCTGCGGAAATCCATGCAAGGCGCGCGGCGGAGCGTGAGGCCGGCGGACAAGGGGCATAACCGCACCGAGCCCCCTTTCGGCGCCCGGCGAGGGCTGCCTAAGCGACCGCGCGTATCACGTGCCCGCAGGCCGTCCAGGCTCAAACGGGCGCTAGCCCGCCATCCCCTGCTCTACAAGGGCCTCCGGCTCTCACTGGTCACGCTCATCTGGAGCACCATCGTGCTCGGCTTGGCGGTGGTCTATTTCCTTGCCCGCGTACCGGACCCCATCATCGCCGCGCTCGACGACCGGCCGCCCAACGTCACCATCCTCGCCGCCGACGGCACCGTGCTCGCGGAGCGGGGACTGCGCCGCGGCCATGTGCGCCTCGACGCGCTGCCGCCTTACCTCCTGCAAGCCGTGATCGCCACCGAAGACCGCCGCTTCTATCACCATTTCGGCATCGACCCACTCGGGCTCATCCGCGCCACCTTCCGCAACGCTAGCGCCGGCACCGTGGTCGAGGGCGGCTCAACCATCACCCAGCAGCTCGCCAAGAATCTGTTCTTGAGCCCCAAGCGCACCATGACGCGCAAGCTCGAAGAGGTGATCTATGCGATCTGGCTAGAGCAGCGCTTCTCCAAGGACGAGATCCTCGAGCTCTATCTCAATCGCGTCTATTTCGGCGGCGGCACCTATGGGGTCGAGGCGGCGTCGCGCCACTATTTCGGCAAGTCGGCGCGCTTCGTCACGCTCTCGCAAGCCGCGCTGCTGGCGGGGCTGCTCAAGGCGCCCTCCCACTACGCCCCCACGCGAAGCGTGAAGCTTGCCACTGTCCGCGTCGACGAGGTGCTGGAGAACATGGTCGAGGCGGGCTTCCTCTCACCCGAGCAAGCCCGCAATGCAAGTCAGCAGCCGCTCACGCTCAGCGCCAAGGGCGACGACACCGGCTATCCCTACCCCGTCGATTGGGTGGCCGAGCTGCTCCCGGAATTTGTGGGCGAGAGCGACGGCGACCTGATCGTCGACACCACCATCGATGCCGGCCTGCAGCGGGTCTCGCAACAGGCGCTCCGCCACATGCTCGACGAGGAGGGGGCGGATCTTGCCGCCGGCGAAGGCGC
The DNA here is from genome assembly GCA_002383105.1 of Hyphomicrobiaceae bacterium UBA4118. Lineage (GTDB taxonomy): Bacteria > Pseudomonadota > Alphaproteobacteria > Rhizobiales > Methyloligellaceae > Methyloceanibacter. The sequence goes on along the minus strand of DFXC01000061.1, from coordinate 14,470 downwards.
CGTGGTGGTGCTCGACCCGACAGGCGGCGTCAAGGCGCTGGTCGGTGGCCGCTCCTACAGTGCGAGCCCCTTCGACCGCGCCATCAAGTCGCTCAGGCAACCGGGCTCGGCCTTCAAGCCCTTCGTCTATCTCGCGGCGCTCGAGAGCGGCTATACGCCGGACTCCATGGCCTATGACGGGCCGACCACAGTCGCCGGCTGGTCGCCCAAGAACTACACCGGTCTCTATCAGGGCGAGGTGTCCTTGCGCGACAGCCTCGCCCAGTCGATCAACACCGTCGCCGTGCGGCTTGCCGCGGAGGTAGGCCCGTGGAAGGTGGTGCGGACGGCGCGGCGGCTCGGCATCCATTCCAGGCTGCACGACCGGCCCTCGATCGCGCTCGGCACCGCCGAGGTTACGCTGCTCGAGCTCACCGGCGCCTATACGCCCTTCGCCAATGGCGGCCAGGGCGTGCTCCCCCACATCATCACCCGCGTGCGCAACGGCGACGGCAAGGTGCTCTATCAGCGCCAGCACTCGACCACCGACCAGGTCGTGGCGCTGCCTTATGTCGGCGCCATGAACGACATGCTGAACGCGACGATCGTGCGCGGCACGGGAAAGCAGGCGGCGATCCCCGACCATGTCGCCGCCGGCAAGACCGGCACCACCCAGAGCTACCGCGACGCCTGGTTCGTCGGCTATACCGCACACTACGTGGCGGGCGTGTGGGTCGGCAACGACGACGGCTCACGCATGCGGAAGGTCACCGGCGGCACGCTCCCGGCCCGCCTGTGGCACGAGATCATGCTCTACGCCCACCAGAACAAGACGCCGCTGCCGCTCCCCGGGACGAGCGCCGCGCGCCTCCAGGAGGCGGTGGCGTCGCAGCCGTGGCATGCGCCGGCCAAGAGCGGCGACGATGCACCGCTCTTCCAGCGTGTGCTGGGCGCTTTCTCCAGCCAGTAGGCTATTCGATGCTGCGCTTCGGCGATTGGCCGCGCGAGTAAGGCTGCATCCCCTCGGCACCGTAGCGGTGAAGACTGGCGCCATGCTTGCGCAGCCAGTTCCTCGCCTCCTCGTAACGCGGCATGGTGCGCTCGACGAGGCCCCAGAAGCGCGGACCGTGATTCATGTGGCCGAGATGGGCCAGCTCGTGGGCGGCGAGATAATCGAGCACGAAGGGCGGCGCGAGCACGAGACGCCAGGAGAAGGACAAAGCGCCCGACGTCGAGCAGGATCCCCAGCGCGTGGTCTGGTCGCGCACGAAAAGGCGCTTAGGCGTGAGATCGAGGCGCTTGGCATGGAGCGCCACGCGGGTCTTGAGGTCGAGATGGGCCTGGCGCTTCAGCCAATCCAGCAGGCGGCGCGGCGCGTGCTCGTCCTCGCCCGCCACATAGAGACGCGGCAGCCTCTTGATGCCCACGCGTGCGCCTTCGGGCCAAGCGGGTGCGGCCTTGGCGTCCTCCGCTGCTTCGATCCACACCACGCCGCGCCGGTGCACCGACCCGGCAAAGCGAAGCACATGGGCGAAGCCGCGCAACGGAACGATGGCGCCGTGGGTGAAGGGCACTGGCTCCGACAGGCCGGCGACGCGCTCCTTCAGCCAATCGAGATGGCGCGACAGGAACTCGTCGGCGTCAGCGAAGCTCGAATAGACCGGCATGGTGAGCACGGCGCCGCGTCGCGCCTCGCTCACCTGCAGACTGAAACGTCGCGCGCGCGCGCTGCGCTTCAGTACCATCGGAATGCCTAGGCCGCGGATCTTGACCTCGATGGTTTCGCCGCGAGCGAGATTGAGCCGCTTAAGCATGTGACGCTCCCTACTGCCACCGTTCGGCCCCCCGAATCGGCGGCCAACACAGTAGCATAGGGATTTGGGGGAGCGCTCGCCCCTGCTTTAGGCAGATCGGCCGAAGGCCCGCGCCAGCACCCCCCTGCGGCGCTGGTGAGACCCTACGAAATTGCGGATTTTCGGTGCTATTTCAGCGCGGAAGCGGGAGCCGTTGAAAACCCCGTAATGGCCGACGCCAGGCTGCAAATGGTGCTCGCGCATGGTGTCCGGGAGCTTCTTGCACAAAATTTGTGCAGCATAGGTCTGACCGATCCCGGAAATATCGTCCTTCTCGCCTTCGACGGTCATCAGCGCCACTCTTTGGATCTTGCTGGGATCGACGAGATAGTTGCGGTGGACCATGCGCCCCTTGGGGAGCTTGTGCTCAAGGAACACGGTCTCGATAGTCTGCAGGTAATAATCGGCCGAAAGGTCCATCACCGCGAGAAATTCGTCGTAGAACTCGCGGTGCTTGTCGGCTGAATCACCGTCTCCACGGATGAGATTGTGGAAGAGATCGCGGTGCGCCGTGACATGGCGGTCGAAATTCATGCCCATGAAGCCGCTGAGCTGGAGAAAGCCAGGATAGACATTGCGCATAACCCCGGGATAAGGCCACGGAACCTGGGTGATGACGTTGCGGCGGAACCAGGCGAGCGTCCGAGCCTCGGCGAATTCATTGACGGCCGTCGGGCTTTGGCGCGAGTCGATGGGGCCGGCCATGAGAATCATGGAGCGCGGCACGGCGGGATCGCCCATGGCCTCCATCAGGGCCACGGCGGCGAAGACCGGGACAGTCGGCTGACAGACCCCCATTACATGCACGTTTCCGCCGAAAACCCGGATAAATTCGACGATGTAATCGATGTAGTCGTCGAGGTCGAAGGGGCCGTCGGCGCGGGGCACGAAGCGGGCGTCCTGCCATTCGGTGACATAGACCTCGTGGTGCGGGAGGAGATCGCGCACGGTGCCGCGGAGAAGCGTTGAAAAATGCCCCGCCATGGGCGCCACGACCAAGAGCTTGGGGTCGTTCCTGCGGCGGCGCGCCGACACCTCTCGCTCGAAATAAACGAGATTGCAGAAGGGCTTGGTGAGCAGCGTGCGCTCGTGGACGGCGACTTTGCGGCCGCTCACTTCGGTCTCTTGGATGTCCCAAGCGGGCTTGCGGTAGCGGCGCGTGGTGCGCTCGAACAGCTCGAGCGCCGCCGCGGCACTGCGGCCAAGGGTCGTATAGGCGGCCGGGTTCAGCGGATTGCGGAACAGCAGCCTATAGGCGTCAGCCGCGGCCCGGGCTGGGCTCAAGGCGGCCTGGTTCAATTCATAGAGATGGTAGAGCACGGATCGACCTCCTGCCTGTGATGCATCTTAAATGCTGCATCGCGGAATCAAATGGTGATTCTATGTTGCGGCGCAATGACAACTTGCCACGGAGGCGCATCGGTCGCGCGGCTATAAGTAGCGGCGGAGAGTCTCGGTGATTTTTGCGGCAGGGGTCCCATAGGCAAAATGAGTGATGTAATTACCGTCTGACCCCATGAAATAGACAAGTGCAGAATGATCGATACTATAATCGCCTGTCGTTTTATCTTCCTGAAATTTTGAGTATGCCACCCGATAAGCCTTGGCGGCTTCCGCGATTGCCTCTGGAGACCCCCTAAGGCCGACAAAGCCTGGGGCGAAATTTTTGACGTACTCGCCCACGACCGCTTGCGTGTCGCGCTCCGGATCCAGCGTGATGAAGACCGGCACGACCTGGGCAGCCTTGGGGCCCAGCTCATCGAGGGCCGCCGACATCACCTGGAGCTCGGCGGGGCAGATATCGGGGCAATGGGTGAAGCCAAAAAACACCAGCATGTAGCGGCCGCGGAAATCCTGGTCGGTGACCGTCTTTCCCGTCTGATCGGTCAGGGTGAACGGACCGCCGATCAGCGCCTTGCCGCTGGTCTCGACGCTCGGACCGGACACGCCCCTGGTCAGAAGAAGCGCGCCCACGCCCACCAGGGCTCCGATGAGGAAGCCGGCAAGGATCACGGTGAGGAGACGGCCTCGCATCTATTCGCTCAGCTGCAGCAGCGTCCCGTTGACCCGCGCGCTCACCAGGAACCGGCTGAAGGTCACATAGCCCACCACCAGGTAGACCGCATTCAGCGACACCGCCCACCAAAGCTCGGTCGGGTCGAACGTGCCGTGCAGCAGGATCGAACGCATGCCTTCGAACACATGGGTGGGCGGGAGCGCCAAGGCAACAGGCTTCAGCCAATCCGGCAGGACCGACACCGGATAGTACACGCAGCAGAGCGGAAGGAGCAGAAAGGCCAGCGACCAGGCGAGTTCCTCCGCGCCCAAGCCGTAACGCAGGATGACCCCGGCCGCGATCAATCCCAACGACCAACTCGTCAGCACGAGAATGGCGAAGAAGGCCACCAGCGGCAGCCCGAGATCGAGCAGGTTGAAGCCGAAGATGAAATAGGCGGCGGCGGCGACCGGGACCATGCTCACGCCAAGCCTGATCACGCTCCATAAGCTCAACGCGGCGACAAGCTCATAGGGGCGCAACGGGCTCGTCAGGAGATTGCCGAGATTGCGCGACCACATCTCCTCGATGAAGGTGGTGGAGAAGCCGATGTTGGAGCGGAACAGAATATCCCAGAGCAGCATCGAGCCGATCAGCACGCCTGCGGCTTGGGCCAATGGGCTCGTGGTCCCGGCCAGATATTTCTGCAGGAAGCCCCAGGTGAGCATCTGCAGGAACGGCCAATAGATGAGCTCCACCAGCCTCACGCCCGAGCTCCGCAACAGATACATGTAGCGCTTCACCAGCGCTCCGATGCGGCGGAGCGAGGCGCGCAGGCCGGTAGGCGGCAAGAGGATGGGCTCGGCGCCGACAGTTGTTGCGCGTGCCGTGCTCATGACGCTCTCCGGGCCGGGGCCGCGTCTTCTTCCGGCTTCTCGGCGCGCTTGGAGCGGCCGCGCACTACATCGAGAAACACCTCTTCAAGCGTCTCTCTGCAATAGGTCTCGATCAGCGCGGCGGGCGTCCCGTCCTCGATGATGCGGCCAGCGTCGAGCAGGATGATGCGGTCGGCGAGCCGCTCGACCTCCGCCATGTTGTGGGAAGCGAGCAGCAGGGTCGCGCGGCGGCTTTTCGCGTATTGCCGAAGCTTGCGCCTGATCCAGTCGGCGGTGTCGGGATCGAGGGAGGCCGTAGGCTCGTCGAGCAGCAACAGCTCAGGCGCGTTGAGCAGTGCCTTGGCGAGCCCCACGCGGGTCTTCTGGCCGGCCGACAGCTTGCCGGTTTGCCGGTCGAGCAAGGGCGTGATCTGCAAGTCCTCGGCGACAAAGGCGATGCGCTCGGCCCAGTTGGCGATGCCGTAAAGGCCGGCATAGACGGTGAGGTTCTGCCTGACCGTCAGTCGCGCCGGCAGGTCCACGTAAGGGCTCTGGAAATTCAGCCGTTGGGCGACCTCGTCACGGTTCCGGCTGATATCGGCGCCGAACACCTTGACCTCGCCGGAGGTCGGCATGACCAGGCCGAGCAGCATGGCGATGGTCGTGGTCTTGCCGGCGCCGTTGCCGCCGAGCAGAGCGACCGTCGTGCCCGGCTCGAGCGCGAAGTTGATATGGTCGACCGCAGTGATGGCGCCGTAGGTCTTGGTGAGGTCGCGCACCGCCACGGGGACGCTTGCGTCCTCGCCGCCCGCGCCGGTCTCGCCACCCGAACTCTTAACTCTCTCGTCCATGATCTTGCGCTGCGTGTCCGCTTTGTCGGAATTATGGCCCAATCCCCCGTGCTAGACTTCACCTATGGCTACCCTGGACAATAGTCAAACCTGGCGCCGCGCGACGATGCCGGAATGGTTACGGCAAGGCGAGAGCCGATTGCGGCTGCAGACCATCGTCCGCTTGCGCTGGCTCGCGGTGCTCGGCCAGACCCTGACCGTGACCGGCGCCTATTGGGTGCTCGGCATCGACCTGCCGATCGGCGGCTGCCTCGGGGTTATCGCGCTCTCGGCCTGGATCAATGTCGCTCTGCGTATCCGCTATCCGGCGAGCCAGCGGCTCAAAAGCACCTATGCCTTCGCCATGCTCGGCTACGACATCTTGCAGCTTGGGGCGCTCCTCTATCTGACCGGCGGGCTGGAAAACCCGTTCGCCTTCCTGCTCATCGCGCCGGTCACGGTGTCGGCCTCCACCTTGCCGATCGGCATTACGACGGCGCTCGGCGCGCTTGCCATTGGCGCGGCGACCATCCTCACCAGCTTTCATCACCCCCTCCCCTGGTTCCATCATGCGAACCTGCTCTTGCCCTTCCCCTATGTGATGGGCGTGTGGGCCGCGCTGGTGTCCGGCATCCTCTTCATCGGCTTCTACTCCTGGCGCACGGCGGAGGAAGCGCGGCGCATGGCGGAGGCGTTGGCGGCCGCCGAGATGGTGCTGGCCCGCGAGCAGAAGCTTTCGGCGCTCGACGGGCTGGCGGCGGCGGCGGCCCATGGGCTCGGCACGCCGCTTGCGACCATCGCCGTCGTCACCAAGGAGCTGATGCGCGACGCCAAGCCCACCGATCCCCATTTCGATGACGTGGTCCTGCTGCGGGCACAGGCCGAACGCTGCCGCGAGATCCTGGCCGAGCTTGCCGGGCGCGGCGAGCAGCTCGACATCATCGTGTCGCGGCTCGCGGTGAGCCACCTGATCGAGGAGGTGGTGTCCCCGCACCGGTTGGTCGCGGGGCCGATCGAGGTCACGACCGGTCCCGCCCAAGGCGTGGTGCCGGGCAGCCCCCCGGCGCAGGAGCCCGTGGCCCAGCGCAATCCGGGCGTGCTTTATGGGCTCGGCAATCTCGTGGAGAACGCCGTCGACTTTGCCGCCAACAAGGTCGAGGTCGATGCGCGCTGGTCGGGGGACGAGGTCAGAATAATCATTGCCGACGACGGCGCGGGCTTTCCGCCTTATGTGCTGGAGCAGCTTGGCGAGCCCTTCGTCACCACGCGGCCAGGCCAGAACTGGCGGCAGGAGGAACGCGACGAGCATATCGGCATGGGCCTTGGCTTCTTCATCGCCAAGACGCTGCTTGAGCGCTCCGGCGCAAGGCTCGAGCTTGCCAACAAGTCCCAGCCCCTGGGCGGCGCCGTGGTCACAGTGATTTGGCCGCGGGCGAAGTTCGAGCAGGTGCCGGAGATGGCCGAGTTCAGGCCCGGGCCCGCGCTGACGGAGCCATCACATTAAATTCAGTTAATCATGGCGGCCTGAAAGCGACGCGCTCGATCCTTGCGGGAACATCGCGACCGATGCGGAGAAACGGGCCGCCGTAAGGACTTCAAGAGGCAGGCACGCGGCGGCAGCGCCCCGCTGACGGTCGCCTACCGCCCGGACCCCCTACCTTGATATCCTTGCTGGGGGGCGAAAAAGCGCCTAGCTCTACGGTATCGCGCCGCAGGGCGATTCAAAGAACCCTTCTATCGAATGGGAGTTTACGCCTTGGGATTGGGCTAGGGCAGCGCCATTAGGAGAGCTCGGGACATGGAAGCTCAACAGATTTCGCCCACGCCGCTGAGCAGCTTTGGCGTGCCGGACGACAATACGCTTTTGATCGTCGATGACGATCGCGCCTTCCTCGCGCGGCTTGCCCGCGCCATGGAGACGCGCGGCTTCGAGGTCGAGGCGGCAGCCTCGGTCGAGGAGGGTTTGTCGTTGCTTCGGCGCCGGCCTCCGGCTTTTGCCGTGGTCGATATGCGTCTCGACGACGGCAACGGCATCGACGTGATCGCCGCGCTGAAAGAGGTGCGTCCCGAGGCCCGCGCCGTGGTGCTCACGGGCTACGGCAATATCGCCACTGCCGTCACCGCGGTGAAGCTTGGCGCCGTCGATTATCTCGCCAAGCCCGCCGACGCCGACGACGTGTATAACGCGCTCGTCGCTTCCACGACCGCCAAGGCGCCGCCGCCGGAGAACCCGATGTCGGCCGACCGGGTGCGCTGGGAGCACATCCAACGGGTCTACGAGCTTTGCGGCCGCAACGTCTCGGAGACGGCACGCCGGCTCAACATGCATCGCCGTACGCTGCAACGCATCCTCGCCAAGCGCGCCCCTAAGTAGCGCCATCCCGGTTCTATCGGAACTGCCTTTGACTCGTCATACCGGCGAAAGCCGGTATCCAGTTTTTTTGTTCGCGCTTTACGCGCTGGATTCCGGCTTGCGCCGGAACGACGCCTTCGGCTTCTGCCTAAATCTCGAAGCCGCAGCCGGGATCGAGGTGGCGCTGAAGCCTCAGCGCCGCGGCGCGGGCGAAGCACAGCATCATGGCCTTACGGCGCGCAGCCGAGAGCCGCTCCTCGATTGGCTCGCGCATCAGCTCGGCACCGTAGCGGTCGGCGAGGATGAGCCCGGCCGCGACGGGAATGACCTCGCACAGGAAGTCCGAGGCCACCGCGAAATACAAGCGGTCGCAATAGGAGAGATAGTCCTGCCACTTGGCATCGCTTCGGTAATCGAGAAGGCAGGACTTGATCTCGACGATGAGGACGTCGCCGCCCGGCGACAGGGCGACCACGTCGGCGCGCCGGCCGTTGGCCAGGGAAAGCTCGGTGACCACCGAATGGCCGCGCGCGCGGAAGGCCCGGCAGACGCCGCGCTGTAGCTCGGCGGCGACCTCCGATTGCCGTCCGTCGAAGGGCCGAAGCGGGTCTGTCTGATCGGTATCGGTTTCCAGCACTGAACACTCCAGCGAAATCAAATCCCTCACAGAGTTGTGCATGGTTAAGCATTCCGCGTGGCGGAACAAGGTGGTAAATCTCGCGTTGGGTGCAGGGCGTGAAGTCGGCTCGGCGCATCCGGGCTTTCTTCGAGCAACAGGGCCCGAGCCGAGGGAGTGATGATGAGCCTCAGGAACGCCGCCCTCGCCAAGCCCAAGCGACACATCAATTCGGAACCGTCCTCCTTACGCGACCGCCTGATCGAGACGAGGGCGCTCTCCACCGGGCTTGCGAGCCCTTTGAGCGACGAGGACCAGGTCGTCCAGGCCATGGACGATGCGAGCCCGACCAAGTGGCATCTCGCCCACACCACCTGGTTCTTCGAGGCTTTCGTGCTGAAGCGCTTCCTGCCCGGCTATCGCGTGTTCGACGAGCGCTTCGAGTACTGCTTCAATTCCTATTACGAGAGCGTCGGCCCCAGGCACCCGCGGCCGAAGCGCGGATTGCTCACGCGGCCCTCCGGCCATGAGGTGCGCGCCTATCGCGCTTCGGTCGATGAGGCGCTCGACCGCCTGTTCGACACGCCACTTCCGCCTGAGGCGGCGGAACTTATCGAGCTCGGCATCAATCACGAGCAGCAGCATCAGGAGCTGTTGCTTACCGATATTTTGAGCCTGTTCGCTGCCGGGCCGCTCAAGCCCGCCTACCGGCAGGCAAGCCCTGGCGTCGGCGTGGGCGATGCGGCGGCGCTCGACTTCGTCTCTTTCGACGGCGGGATTTTCGACGTGGGACATGACGGGGCGGGCTTCGCCTACGACAACGAGGGGCCGCTTCACGAGGTGCTTCTCCGTCCCTTCAAGCTTGCCTCTCGCTGCGTGACCAACGCCGAGTGGGTCCAATTCATCGAGGACGGCGGCTACCGCGCGCCCACGCTCTGGCTCGCCGACGGCTGGAACACGGTCCGCACCCAGGACTGGCAGGGGCCGCTCTATCTCGAGAAGGCCGACGGCGGCTATATGCAGATGAGCCTGTCAGGCTTCAGGCCGGTCGATCCGGCCGCTCCCGTCACCCATGTGAGCTATTACGAGGCCGACGCCTTCGCCCGCTGGGCTGGATACCGTTTGCCCACGGAGTTCGAATGGGAGGTGGCGGCGGCAAGCGTTCCGCTTCAGGGCCGCATGCTGGGCGAGGCGCATTTGCGGCCGATTGCCAAGCCCGGCGGCGGGCTGCAACAGATGTTCGGCGACGTCTGGGAATGGACGGGGAGCGCCTACCTGCCCTATCCCGGCTTCAAGGCCGCACCGGGCGCCGTGGGCGAGTATAACGGCAAGTTCATGTGCAATCAGTTCGTGCTCAGGGGCGGCTCCTGCGTGACGCCTGAGGGCCATGTGCGGCGGACCTATCGCAATTTCTTCTATCCCCATCAGCGCTGGCAGTTCATGGGGCTCAGACTGGCCGGCGAGGCCTGATGGAGGGCGACATCTCGCTTCAGCTGCCTGCGGGCCAGCTTGCTCCTTCCGAGGCCTTGCGCGCCAAGCACGAGGCCGCCCGCGACGACTTTGCGGAAGCCGTGCTGTCCGGCTTGGCGCGGGAACGGCGCAGCATCCCCTGCCGGTTCTTCTATGACGCGGTCGGCTCCGAACTTTTCGAGGAGATCACCAAGCTCGAAGAGTATTACCCGACCCGCGCCGAGACGGCGTTGCTCGAGACCCATCGCGCCGAGATCGCGCGCATGGTCGGCGCTGGCCGCGTCCTGATCGAGTTCGGATCGGGGTCGAGCCGCAAGACGAGCCTCCTGATCGGCGCGCTTGCCAAGGTGTCCGCCTATATCCCCATCGACATTGCCGCCGAGAGCCTGAGAGAGGCGGCGGGGTGGCTGTCCGAGCAGCACGAAGGCCTCCCCATCCTGCCGCTCATTGCCGACTTCACCAAGACACGGGACCTGCCCAAGGCCGCGCAGAGGCGCCGGAAGCTCGGCTTCTTCTCGGGCTCGACCATCGGCAATCTCAGCCACGCCGAGGCAGATGCCTTCCTCGCCAATGCCGCGCGACTGCTCGGTAAAGGCAGCGCCTTTCTACTAGGCGTCGACCTCAAGAAGCCCGTCTCGATCCTCATCCCCGCCTATAACGACCGGCGTGGCGTGACGGCCGCCTTCAATCTCAATCTGCTCGCCCGCATCAATCGCGAGCTCGACGGCGATTTCGACCTGACCCGCTTCGCCCATGACGCCGTCTATAACGAGGCAGAGGGCCGCATCGAGATGTGTCTCGTTAGCCTCAGCGACCAGACCGTGCGCGTGCAGGGCCGCGCGTTCACCTTCGCCGAGGGCGAGCGCATCCACACCGAGAACTCGCACAAATACACGGTGGCCGAGTTCCAAGCTCTGGCGCGCGCCTCGGGCTGGCGCCCGGTCAGGGCCTGGACCGACCCCGACCGCCTCTTCAGCCTGCATCTGCTGCGTTTATGAGAAGGCGTTCAACTGTGGGGGACCGGGATGCCCACCGTGCTGCGCTGGGCCCGCCATCGAGCCTTCTTCTATTCCAATGAGGGCGATGAGCCACCGCATCTTCATGTCCGTTCGGCCGACCGTGAGGCCAAAATTTGGCTGAGCGACATGACCGTTACGGTCAACTTCCGTTTCCCGGCACACGAACTCAGCGGTATCATCCGCCACTTGGAAGCACATCGGAACGACGTTCTGGAAGCCTGGCATGACTACTTTGGAGATTGAGGTGGGTGACTTGCAAGCAACGTCGGTGGAGTTCACGACGGCCGATTTGATCGTCACACTGGCCGACGGACGTAAGATCGTAACCCCGCTTAAATGGTACCCACGGCTGTTGAGGGCATCCGCAGCCGATCGCGCGGATTATGAGATCATGCCAATGGGCATCCATTGGCCCAGTGTCGACGAGGACCTCTCTATTGCCGGCATGTTGAAGGGCCGTCCAAGCTCATCTTGAGGGCGCTGGGGACCGAGCGTTGACCCCAACAGTCATCGGCCCACCGCGCTCCCTTGCGTCAGACCAATCCTCCGGGGCATTGTCGCCCGCTCACGCAACATGGAGTCACAAGCGTGCCTGATCTTCCTTCCGGCAATGCGGCCATCGGCCAATCCGGCGGCCCGACCGCCGTCATCAACCAATCGCTCGCCGGCGTCGTCGAAGGCCTGAAAGCGGGCCTTGCCGCCTCCGGCAAGGTGAAGCGCATCCTCGGCATGCGCCACGGCGTGCGCGGGCTGGTGAAGTCAGGCTCCGACGGGCTGGTCGATCTCACCGGGATCAACGCGGCGAAGCTCGAAGCCATCGCCCGGACGCCATCAGCCGCCCTTGGCTCCACCCGCGACAAGCCCGACGAGGCCTATTGCGAGAGGATCCTCGCGGGCGCCCGGGCGAACGACATCCGCTATTTTTTCTATATCGGCGGCAACGATTCGGCCGACACCTGCCGCATCGTCAGCGAGATGGCGGCAGCCGCCGGCTATGAGCTCCGCTGCTTCCATGTGCCGAAGACCATCGACAACGATCTCCTGGAGAACGACCACACGCCGGGCTTCCCCTCAGCCGCGCGATTCGTGAGCCTCGCGCTCATGGGAGACGCGCTCGACAATGCCAGTCTCGGCGGCATCAAGATCAACGTCATCATGGGGCGGAACGCGGGTTTCCTCACGGCGGCCGCTTCGCTTGCCCGCGGGCAAGCGAGCACTGGCGCGGCGCCCGCGGACCGGCCAGCGCCGCATCTCATCTACCTGCCTGAGGTGCCGTTCTCGACCGACGCCTTCCTCGCCGATGTCGAGGCGGTCTACGCCAAGCTCGGGCGCTGCCAGATCGCCGTGAGCGAAGGCATCCGCGACGAGACGGGCGCCGAGATCGGGCCGAAGCTGATGCGCGTGGCTGGCGAGGTGGACGCCCATGGCAATGTGCAACTCTCAGGGACCGGCACGCTTGGGGACGGGCTCGCCGATCTCGTCAAGTCAGGACTGACGCCGAAAGGCGGCAAGGCCCCGCGCGTCCGCGCCGACACCTTCGGCTATATCCAGCGCTGCTGGCCGCACCCCTCGCCTGTCGATTCTGAAGAGGCGCGCGCCGTCGGCCGCTATGCCGCAGAGCTTGCCGCCGGGGGCGAGGCACATGCCTCGGTGATCATCGTGCGCACCAGCAACGCGCTTGACGCCTATCGGAGCGAATGCGCGCGCGCGGATTTGTCGGCGGTGGCACACCGCACGCGGCATGTGCCGGCTGAGTTCATCTTAGGGTCTAACGACGTGAGCGCCGTCTTCCACGCCTACTGCCGCCCGCTGGTGGGCGAGCTGCCGAAGCTTCAGAAGCTGTAGGCGTTACCCCTCGACCAATTCCCGCACATAGGTGGGCAACGCGAAGGCCGCGACATGGACGTCGGGGCGCCAGTAGCGCGTCGGGAAGGCACCGGCATCGGCGTAGCGCCGCTCGATGGCGTCGTGGCGGAGATGCCGCAAGTCCACGTCGTCGGTGGCCCAGCCATACGACATCGGCCCGCCAAAATAGCTCGGCGTGGTGGCGAGATAGGCGAAGGCATCGTCGAACAGCTCGCAGAAGTACCCGATGCTTTGCTTCAGCTCAGGAGCCTGGAGGAAGGGCAGCCCGTTCTGGGTGACGAGCAGGCCTCCCGGCGCGAGGCAGCGCCGGCAGTCCGTATAGAATTCCTTGGTAAAGAGCACGGCGCCCGGTCCTATCGGGTCGGTCGAATCGACCAAAATCACATCGAAGCGCTCGTTCGTCACGGCCACGAATTTGGTGCCGTCGGCGATGACGATGCGCGTGCGCGGATCGTCATAAGCACCAGCCGACACGTCCGGGAAATGCTCGCGGCAGAGATCGATGACGCTCTGGTCGATCTCGCACAGCGTAACCTGCTCAAGGTCAGGATGCTTGAGCGCCTCACGCAACACCCCGCCGTCGCCGCCGCCTACGATCAGGGCCCTCTTCGCCCGACCATGGGCGAAGAGCGGCACATGCGACATCATCTCGTGGTAGACGAACTCATCCGCCGTCGAGACCTGAACGACGTTGTCGAGCATCATCACCCGCCCGAAATCGGCGTTATCGAAGATGATGAGCCGCTGGTGCTCGGTCTCGCTATCGAAGAGAACGCGGTCTGCCTTCAGGCGGACACGGAAGCCACGGTGGAGCGTCTCTTCGACCCAGCGTTCCATCGATTCATTTCCTTGCCGCGCATATGCTCCTTGACCACCACCCTGCCAGGCGAGAAGGCCTCTTTCAGGACATCGATAGCCGCCCGCGGATCGGTCTGGCCGCACATGAACACGTCGAGTGCGGCATAACCGTATTCCGGCCAGCTATGGATCGAGATGTGCGATTCGGCGAGAACCGCAACACCCGATACCCCGCCATTGGGGGTGAAGTGGTGGAGGTGGATGTGCAGAAGCGTCGCACCCGCGACCTCGACACATCGTCTGAGCGTCTGCTCGATGTGCTCTAGGTCGTCGAGCCGCTCTGCCCGAACGAGATCGATGATGAGATGAGTGCCCGCATAGCGGACCCCATCGCGCTCACAGAAAAAGTCCTTGCGTCGCTCTCCGTCAGGAGAGAGGCACCGGGAATGCTTTTCTTCCGTTTGGGCGGTGCTTGAACCATGATCCAAGTCCATCCCCAATTGGAAGAGGGCGTCACTGGACATGGCGTCCTCCCCAACCAGCAGATGTTCAAGTCTAAACGAGGCGCTATGTACACCCACGTTCCAGCGATGCAAGAGGTTTTTGGCCTCGAGGACAAAATGACCTCGAAAAAAGTTTCCCAAGGAGGTTCGGCGAGGCGCCGACGAGTCGCCGCGATCGGGAGCGGTAGTGCCCGGCAAGAGCGCAAGGAAGGTCCGGTGATGGATGAGCCCAAGGCGGAAGCAGCGCCTCTCGTCCTCGCCGCATTGGCGCTTATTGCCGCACTCTGCATCTCCCCACGCCCGGCGCTCGCG
>DFXC01000021.1:1889-15230 GCA_002383105.1 Hyphomicrobiaceae bacterium UBA4118 | reverse complement strand
AAAGAAAAGGCGCCCAACCGCTGCGCGTGGTTGGGCGCCCAGAAGCGCGTTTTTTTTCGCGCGCGCGCCGGGAGGGAAGCCGGCGCGAGACGAACCACATCTTCGGCTAGACGGGGGGCACTACCGATGTAAAACGATGTGATCCGCTTCTGCGCCCAGAGATAAGTAGGTTTCGGGCCGATTTCAACCGCAGCCCCTTGAAAAATTTAACGCGGCGTAAAGAAGGGCGGCAGCCCTAACCCAGGGCTTTGATTCGGCTCAGTTTTCTTTCAAACCAAAAGGCTTGGCAACGGTGCCTGGAGCGGCGCTCCAGGGCCCGAAACACCCATTTCTTGGCCTAACGGAACGGCTGGAAGCTCTCCGTCGAGGTGAAGAAATCGGCCGCGACCTTTCGTCCCGAGATCACGTCGTTGACTGTGACGGTGGTGGACAAGCCTTGCGCGTCGGTGATGAGCCACTGCTTGAGCTTGAGCTCGGGCCCGTTATCGAAGAGGAGCTTGATGCTTCCCGTCGCGTCGCCTGACTTGTCCTCAAGCGAGATGGCGAGCGTCCCCTCCTGGCTTTCGACACCGACGATACGCGCATCGCGGCCAAGATCGACGGCATCGGCCAAGAGCAGGCGGAACGGCGTCGATTCAATGGGATATTTCTCGACCGTCTTCAGATCGGAGTCCTCGATGGCGAGGAAATGTCCATCGGCCACGATGCGCAGCGCGCTGGGTGGCGCATAGTCGAACCTGATCCTCCCCGGTCTTTGCACGTAGAAGCGGCCAGCCGAGCGCTTGTCGGCGGAGTCGACCTGCTCGAAGCTGCCCTGCAGGTTGGTGATGTTGTTGAAATAGTCGTTGATGCGCTGAACCGCCTGAGCCTGCTCGGGTCCGATCAGAGGCGTTGCCGCCTGCGCCGCCTCGACTGCGGCTTCCCAGCCGGCGCCCTCGTCCGTGGCAGAAGGGGTGATTTCCTCCGAAGGGGCCGTTGCGCCGGTTGGCGAACCGTCAGTCCCAAGGGCAGGCCGGAGCTCGTCTTGGGGCTCCGTCAGGCTCTGCGGGGTGACCGAGCCGGTGGTGGTGGTCGTGGGGGTGGCCGTGGGGGCGGAAGGGCTCTTCGCCACGGTGGAGGCCGCGCCGTCTTGGGCAAGCGCTGGCCCGAACGAGAGGCCAAAGGCGAGCGGCAGACCGAAGAGTAGCCCGGCGGCACTGCGGCTTATCATAAACCCCCTCCGTGGGACCGGCGCGGCTTTGGACAGAGACAATCGATAGATGATTCCGGCAAATCTGGTCAACTTCTTGGCGGTAGTAAGATGAAGCGGCTAATAGGGTGTCGTGGCCTCGTCCCCGCCGACCAGAATCTCTCGCTTTCCCGCATGGTTAGCGGCGCCGATCAGGCCCTCCTTTTCCATGCGCTCGACGAGGGTCGCGGCGCGGTTATAGCCGACGCCGAGCCGCCGCTGTACATAGCTTGTGGAGGCCTTGCGGTCGCGGAGCACGAGCGCCACGGCCTGATCGTAGAGATCATCGCCCGACTCGCCGTACTCTTCGCCGCCTTCGCCGCCCTCGGCCTCGTCGTCCGCCTCGTCGGTAATGGCATCGAGATAGGCCGGCATGCCCTGCTTCTTCAGGTGGCGCACCACCTTCTCGACCTCCTCGTCGGCCACGAAGGGCCCATGCACGCGCATGATGCGGCCGCCGCCCGCCATGTAGAGCATGTCGCCTTGTCCGAGCAGCTGCTCGGCGCCCTGCTCGCCGAGAATGGTGCGGCTGTCGATCTTTGAGGTCACTTGGAAGCTCACCCGCGTCGGGAAGTTTGCCTTGATCGTGCCGGTGATGACGTCGACGCTCGGGCGTTGCGTGGCGGTGATCAGGTGAATGCCGGCCGCGCGCGCCATCTGCGCCAGCCGTTGCACCGCGGCCTCGATGTCCTTGCCGGCAACCATCATCAGGTCGGCCATCTCGTCGACGATGACGACGATATAGGGCATCGCGTCGTAATCCATCTCCTCCTGCTCGTACACGGCGCGGCCGGTTGCGCGGTCGAAGCCCGTCTGCACGGTTCGCGTCAGGACCTCGCCCTTTGCCTCGGCGTGGAGGACGCGGGAATTGTAGCCTTTGATGTCGCGCACGCCCAATTTCGACATGCGCTTGTAGCGCTCCTCCATCTCCCGCACCGTCCATTTGAGCGCGACTACCGCCTTCTTGGGGTCGGTAACCACCGGTGCGAGCAGATGCGGGATGCCGTCATAGACGGAGAGCTCGAGCATCTTGGGGTCGATCATGATGAATTTGCACTGATCGGGCGAGAGCCGGTAGAGCAGCGACAGGATCATGGTGTTGATGCCCACCGACTTGCCCGAGCCGGTGGTGCCGGCGATGAGAAGATGCGGCATGCGGGACAGATCGGCGATGATCGGCTCGCCGCCGATATTCTTGCCGAGCGCCAGCGCCAGCCTCGCGTCGGCCTCCTGGAAGTCGGAGGCCTCCATCAGCTCGCGCAGCATCACCACTTCGCGCCGGTCGTTAGGAAGCTCGATGCCGATCACGTTGCGGCCGGGCACCACGGCGACGCGGACGGCGACGGCGCTCATGGACCGGGCGATGTCGTCGGCAAGCCCGATCACCCGCGAGGATTTGGTCCCGGGCGCAGGCTCGAGCTCGTAGAGGGTGACCACGGGACCGGGCCTGACATTGGTGATCTCGCCCTTGACGCCGAAATCCTGCAACACGCCTTCAAGCTCGCGGGCATTCTCCTGCAGCACCTCGTCGCTCACGCCGCGGCCGCGCGGGGTGCGCGGTTGCTGCAAGAGGCGGATCGGCGGCGGGTCGTAAGGCGTCTCCATGCGCGGCGAGCGGAGGCCCGTGTGTTTCTTCTTCGCCTTGTCCTTGGCGTTGAGGCGGGTGATGCGGTAGCTCGGCGAGGTGATGTCCTCCTCGTCGTCCCCTTCCTCCTCGTCGTAGTCGCCGGCCGCGCCGATCGGCGCCGGACCGAAGGAAGGCTCGATGCGGCCGTCAGCGTCGGGCTCGGGCTCCTCCCAAGTCTCCTCCTCGCCCTCGTCGAAATCCTTGGCATCCTCATCGTGTTGCGCCTGGCGCCGGGGGAAGATGCGGACGATGCGCTTGAGCCTGGCGCCCGCATGCATGACGAAATGCATGGCGGCGCCAAGCGAGGCGCTCGCCCATTCGCCGGCGGCGGTGCTCCGCGGCGCCCAGAGCGCAATCAGCCTCGACGTGCTCGTGCCGCAGGCGAAGAGGAGCAGCATGGTGCCGACGACGAGAAAGGCAAGGCCGGCGACGAACGAAACCGCGGCGTCAGGCAGGAACGGCCCGATGACATGGGCGCCGGCCATGAAGAAATCGCCGAAAATGCCGCCAAGGCCGTTCGGCAGGGGCCAGCTCCTGGGCTGCGGCAGAGCGGCGAGTGCCGCTGCGAGCAAGATGACGGCGGCGGGCCAAGCGAGCAGCCTGAGCCTGCGGCGCTTCGGCACGGTGCGGAACACAAGATGCCATCCCCAGGCGGCAAGCGGCAGGAAGAGGATGATCGAGGCCAGCCCCAAGGATTGGATGGCGAGGTCGGCGACCACCGCGCCCCAATTTCCGAGCACGTTGCGTGGCGCCGCGCGCGTCGCGTTGTTGAGGCTCGGGTCGTGCACCGACCAGGTGGCGAGGCTCGCCCAGGCCGCGCAGGCGACGGTGACGATGCCGAGACCATAGGTGCCGAGCACGAGACGGCGTAGTCCCGACTCGACCGCTCCCGGCAGGAGCCGCCGCCGCTCCTTCGCTCTGCCCCTCGTGGCCATCCCTCAACCCAATGTGGCGACGATGCGCGTCAACGCCTCGCGCGTGGTGTCCTTGTCATGCACGAGCGCGACCCTGACGTAATCCTTGCCCGGATTGACGCCATCGGGCTCGGCTTGTGCGAGATAAGCTCCCGGCAGCACTTTGACACCACACCCTTTCCAAAGGGTTGTCGCGGCCTCCTCCCCACCCCCGAAAGCCCGGAAATCGAGCCAAAGGAAGAAGCTTCCTGCGGGTCGCCGGTAGCCATAACGGCCCTCCAGCAGAGCGTCGGCGACGTCGAAATTCGCGCGATAGAGCGCGCGCCCCGCCTCGACATGGTCCTCGTCTCCCCAAGCGGCCACAGAGACGTGCTGCACTGGAAGGGGCACTTGCGGGCAGGCGACGTTGCGGAAGCGCCCAAAGGACGCGATGAAGTTTGGGTCGCCGGCAACGAAGCCGGACCTGAGGCCCGGCAGCCCTGAGCGTTTGGAGAGCGACTGGAACACCACGACATTGGCGAAGTTTGCGGTCTCCCCGTAGGCCGTCTCGAGCGCACCGGGAGGCGGGGCGCCCCCATAGATCTCCGAGTAGCATTCATCGGCGAACAGCAGAAAGTCGAAGCGCCGCGCCAGCGCGATGGCGCGCGCGAGATAGGCGCGGTCCGCCATGACGCCTTGCGGGTTCGATGGCGAGCAGAGATAAAAGGCGATGGTGCGCTTCAGAAGCGCCTCGTCGATGGCCTCGAGCTCTGGGAGAAACCCGGTCTCTCTCGTGCTGGGCAGGAAGATGGGCTCGGCGCCCGAGGCTGCCGCTGCGGCCGCATAGGCTTGATAGAAGGGGTTGGGGATCAGCACGACCGGCCCCTCGATCGACGGCTTTCGCGCCAGCGCCGGGAAGATCGCCGAGAACAATCCCTCGCGTGAGCCGTTGAGCGGCAGCACGTGGGTGTCGGCATCGATCCGGCCTCCCAGCGTTGGGTAGCGGCGGCCGATCCAATCGGCGATCGCCTGGCGCAGCGCTGGGATGCCCCTGATCGGCGGGTAGCGGCCGAACTCGCTCAAATGCCGCTCGAGCGTCGGGCCGAGGAACGGCGGGATGATCGCCCGTGGCTCCCCGAGCGAGAGGTCGATCGGGGAGGCACCGGGCGCCATCCCTTCGAGCAAGACAGCAAGCCGCGCAAACGGAGAGCGGACCAGTTCGTCGAGGCGGGTCAGCGCAACGTCCGGCGGCATGCGACCGGTGTTACGGGATGGCGGCGTTTGCGGCAATGGCCGTGTGGGGCCCCCGCCAAATAAGTAAGCCCCGGCAAAGTGCCGGGGCTTAGGTCAGAGCCAAAGTCAAGGGAGGAGGAGACTTAGCTCTCGTCTTACAACGTCATTGTCCCTCAGCTTTATTCGCGCGCTTAGAACGTCACTGCACCACCTCTCCGTGCAGGTTGATGTCGAGGCCTTCGACTTCCACCGCCTGCGGGACTCTCAAGCCGATGAAGATGTCGATCACCTTGAGGATGATGAAAGTCATGATGGCGCAGTACACGAACGTGCCGGCGACGTCATAGAACTGGATCAGCATCTGGTGGCCGTTGCCGTCGATCAGCCAGCCTTTGCCGACCGAGTTGATGGCACTCGAGGCAAACATGCCGGTCATCATGGCGCCAAGCGCGCCACCTACGGCGTGCACGCCGAAGGCATCGAGCGCGTCGTCATAGCCGAGCATCTTCTTGACGTGCACCGCCGCGAAGTAGCAAACGGCGCCGGCGGCAATGCCGATGATCAGCGCGCCGGTCGGATTGACGAAGCCCGATGCCGGCGTGATGGCAACGAGGCCCGCCACCGCGCCTGAGACGATGCCGAGAATGCTGGGCTTCTTGGCGATGATCCATTCGCAGACCATCCAAGAAAGCGCCGCAGCAGCTGTGGCGATCTGGGTCGCGGCCATGGCCATGCCGGCATTGACGTTGGCAGTGACGGCCGAACCCGCGTTGAACCCGAACCAGCCGACCCACAGCAACGAGGCGCCGATTACGCTGTAGACGAGGTTGTACGGGGCCATGTTTTCCTTGCCGAGCCCGTAGCGCGGGCCAAGCACAAGGGCGACGACGAGGCCCGCGGTTCCGGCGTTCAAATGCACAACGGTTCCGCCTGCATAGTCGAGCGCTCCCATCTGACCGAGCCAGCCACCCCCCCAAACCCAATGCGCGATCGGGGAATAGACCAAGACCAGCCAAGCACCCATGAACACCATGAAAGCGGAGAACTTCATGCGGTCCGCGAGCGACCCGGCAATCAGCGCGGGAGTGATGATGGCGAAGGTCATCTGGAAACACATGTAAACCGATTCAGGAATCGTCCCCGCGAGCGGGCTCACCGCATCGATGGTCATCGGCTTCAGCATGAAATATTTGAAGCCGCCGATCCACTTGTTGAGCGATTCGCTGTCATTGGTCGTGAAAGCGATCGAATAGCCGATGACCATCCACAGCACCGTGATGATGCAGGTCGCCCCGAACGCCTGCCCAATGGTGGCAAGCACGTTCTTCTTGCGCACCATGCCGCCGTAGAACAGGGCAAGGCCGGGGATGGTCATCATCAGCACGAGCGCCGTCGATGTCAGCATCCAGGCCGTGTCGCCGGTATTGATCGGTGAGGGCGGTGGAGTAGCCGGTGTCCCGGCGGCGGCATCTTGTGCCAAGGCCGGATCAAAATGAGCGAGACACAGCACAACGATCGCTGCGACCGCGGCGAAAAGATATTTCATCAGGGTCATCTTCTTCCTCCCCTCTAGAGCGCTGATTCGTTCGTTTCGCCGGTGCGGATGCGCACCGTCTGCTCGACGGGAACGACGAAGATCTTGCCGTCGCCGATCTGCCCGGTCTTGGCCGCGGCGACGATGGCGTCCACCGCCTTGTCGACCAGCTTGGCAGGAACCACCACCTCGATCTTCATCTTCGGCAGGAAGTTCACGGCGTATTCGGCGCCCCGATAGATTTCCGTATGGCCCTTTTGCCTCCCGTAGCCCTTCACTTCGGTCACGGTCATGCCTTGCAGGCCGAGCTCAGTGAGGGCTTGGCGCACCTCATCGAGCTTGAATGGCTTGATGATCGCCATCACCAGCTTCATCTTTCGAACCCCTCCATGTTTGCGGCTGCCAGGCTCTTGACTGCGTCCGTTCCAGCCGCGTGAACCCGAAAGCAGAGTCAAGCCCCGTGCCAACTCGGTGGAAAGGCGGCAAGTCATTGGCTTTAAGGAGTCTTTTACGGGTTGCCCATGGGGGGCCCCGCCCACGACAAGGGCATATTGGCTTATAGAATAGGCAAAACTGCAGGATTGCTTAGAATATAGGCAGACTCAGCGCGAGTTCCGCTCCCTTACGAGCCCTTCCTGCGCCGTCGAGGCCACAAGCTCGCCTTCCCGGGTGAAAAGAGTCCCGCGGCAGAAGGCCCGGCCGGCCCCGGAGCTTGGACTGTCCTGGGCATAAAGCAGCCATTCGTCGGCCCTGAAGCTCCGATGAAACCAGATGGCGTGGTCGAGGCTCGCCAGCATCAGCGTGGGGTCGAGGATGAAGCGGCCATGGGCGATCAGGGCCGTGTCGAGAAGGGTGAAGTCCGAGGCATAGGCGAGCACGCATTGGTGCAGGCTGGGGTCGTCCCCGATGCTGCCCGTGGCCCTGATCCAGACCTGCTGAGAGGGGGCGCGGTTCTCGGGCGAAAGGTAGCGGGACAGGTCGACGGGCCGGATCTCGATCGGCCGCTCACGCTGCCAATAGGCTTTGACCGGCTCGGGCAGGCGATCGATGAGACACTCCTTGAGCTCCGCCTCGCTCGGCAGCGATTCCGGTGGCGGCACCTCGGGCATCTTCACTTGGTGGTGGAGCCCCTCCTCCTTTTTGTGGAAGGAGGCGGCCATGGAGAAGATCGCCTGGCCGTGCTGGATGGCGACCACCCGGCGCGTCGAGAAGCTGCCTCCGTCGCGAATGCGATCGACCTCGTAGATGATGGGCACGGCGGGATCGCCCGCGCGCAGGAAATAAGCATGGAGCGAATGCGCCAGGCGCCCCTCGACGGTGCGGTGAGCCGCCACTAGCGCTTGCCCGATCACCTGCCCGCCGAACACCCGCTGCCAGCCGACCTGCGGGCTCAGCCCGCGGAACAGATTCTGCTCCAGCGTTTCGATGTCGAGGATGGAGAGAAGCTGATCGAGAGCGCGGCTCATGGAGCGTGACCTTTCGTGGGCAGGACGGCTCGCGCGCCCTTTACCAGTTTCGCCGCCTGAGCGGAACGCGCTTTGCCCAGAAAGCCGCAGCCAGGCTCGCTTTGCCATGGGTGGCGTTGCCACAAGTGGCTTTGCTCGCCACCCTCCCCTATAGGGAAGGAATGCAGAGCGACAGGCGCTACGACGTGGCAATTGCCGGCGGCGGGTTCGCCGGGCGCACGCTTGCGCTTGCGCTTGCCTGGCTCGCGCCGAAAGGCTTCCGCATCGCGCTCATCGACGCCGAGGCGCCGCAAGCCGAAGCTCCTCGGGATGCCCGCGCCCTGGCGCTCTCTGCCGCGAGCAAGAGCCTGCTCGCCGTGCTCGAGCTGTGGCCGGCACTTGCGTCCAACGCTCAGGCCATAGAGTCGATCGAGATCACCGACAGTCCGTTGAACGCGGTTCTGCGCCCCTATTTCCTCGGCTTCGATGATGAGTTCAAGACCGGCGAGCCGGGCGCCTATATGGTCGAGGCCGGCGACCTTGCCCGCGTGCTTGCTGCCGCGGTCGCTGATGAGAAAGCCATCGACGTCTATGCTCCCAACACCGTCGCCGATTACAGCTCTGATGGGTTTGGCATCGCGTTGAGGCTCGGCAGCGGGGGCGCCATCGAAGCGCGCCTCTTGGTCGCGGCTGACGGCAAGCGCTCGCGGCTGAGGGAGCGCGCGGGGATCAAATGCGTGGGCTGGTCCTATCCGCAACTCGGCATCGTCACCACCGTGGCGCATGCAAAGCCCCACCATGGGAGAGCCGTGCAGCATTTCCTGCCCGCGGGGCCCTTCGCCATCTTGCCGCTGAAAGGCAACCGCTCCTCCATCGTGTGGACGGAAAGTGCGGCGCAAGGCGAGACGATCATGGCCGCAAGCGAGGCAGACTTCGCGGCCGAGCTCGGCAAGCGCTTCGGCCATCGGCTCGGCGAGATCACGCTCGCCGGTCCGCGCCAATCCTTTCCGCTCGATCTTCAGATCGCGCGCGCCTTCGTCGCCGACCGGCTGGCCCTGGTCGGCGAAGCGGCCCACGTGGTGCACCCGCTCGCCGGCCAAGGCCTCAATATCGGCATGCGCGACGTGGCGGCCCTTACCGAGATCATCGTCGAATCCGCGCGCCTTGGGCTCGATATCGGCGCGGCGCCGAGCCTGGAGCGATATGAGCGCTGGCGGCGATTCGACAGCGCTTTCTCGGCCGTGGTGATGGACGGGCTAAACCGCCTCTTCTCCAACGACAGCACCCCGCTCAGGGCGCTGCGCGATCTCGGGCTCGGGCTGGTCGAGAGGGTCCCCGGGTTGAAGCGCTTCCTCGTGCGCGAGGCCGCCGGCGCCACCGGGAACGTGCCGCGTTTGCTGAGAGGCGAAAGGCTGTAGAACCATAGGAAGACCAGCGTCATGAACCTCAAACCAGCCGCGACCGGAGAGCCCGAGCCCCGCTATCTGCTCGCCGCCGCCGCCGGCCTGCTCGACCAGGGCGAAGTCATCGACCGTCTGTCCCGCCCGCTTACCATCGCCGCTCTGATCGGCCTCGTCGCCGGGCTTGGCGTCGAGTTCGGCGCCCTGCTGACCGCCGGATTGCTGCTGGTCGCCTTGGCGGGGCTGATGGAGACTTACCTTGCGCTCCGCACCGGCTTCGACGCCGCGCTGTTCCATTGGCTCGCTGGCGACGAGGAGCGGGGCGCGCTCGATCTCGGCAAGCTCGACGCAGCGCTGCTCGAGCTTGGCTTGCTGTCCAAGGCCAAGGCGGGGCGAGAGGTCGAGCCACGGGTGTCGGGCGCCCGCAGGCTCCTGACCTTGCAGGGCGTGGCGCTGGCGCTGCAAGTTGCCGTCGTAGTGTTCGGCACCGCGCTCATCACTCTGTGACCCGCGATCTCTAGCCCGCGTCGAGCTTGCGCGCTTCCTCAGGCAACATGATCGGGATGCCATCGCGGATCGGGTAGGCCAGGCCCGCGGCGCGGCTGATCAGCTCCTGGCGCTCGGCATCGTAGTCGAGCGAGGTCTTGGTCAGCGGACAGACCAGGATCTCGAGCAGCTTCGGATCGAGGCGGCGTTCGCCGCTGCGCTCGGGCGCGTTGGTCACTTTGAGTTCTCCGTCGTCATTGCAGCGATGTCCCCGAGCCGTCGTCGGTTGCCGCAAGTTCCATCTCGGCGAGCGCCACCAGCGCCTCGGCGCGCGCCCGCAAGTCCGGCGCCTCGAGCAGCGCCTGCTTTTCCTCAGGGCCGTAAGGGCTCAGGATCGACAGCGTATTCACCAGCCGCTCGTTGCTCGCGCTGTTGATGCGCTCCCAGTCGGCATTGAGATTGTTGGCGATGAGATAGCTTCTGAGCGTGGCGATGAGGCGCGGGCGGTCGACGTCGTCCTCGCCGCAGCCGCCGACGAAGTCCTCGGCATAGGGCGCGAAATCCACCTGACACATCCGGAACGGCTCCTCTCCGTCGATATCGCGCACAATGAGAAAGCGCGCGACGCCGGCAAGCGAGATGACCACCCTGCCGTCGTCGCTCTCCGTGAAGGAGGAGATCCGTCCCGCGCAGCCCACCCGCCGCAGGGGAAAGCTCTTTCCGGGAGGCGATTCGCCGGGTCCAGCCTCGGGCGCCGGCTGCACCACGCCGATCAGGCGGTTGCCGGCCAGAGCGTGGTCCACGAGCGCAAGATAGCGCGGCTCGAACACGGTGAGCGTGAGCGAGGCGCGCGGCAGGAGAATGGCGCCACGCAAAGGGAACAGCGGCAGCGCCTTGGGCAGGTCGGCGGCGTTGCGATAGCGGTCGGTCACCCCCAAGAGATACGCTCCTTGGCTGTCACGCGAATAGGAGTGAGGAGAGCCTTTGGCGCCCCGCAATCGTCGCGGGGTCGCCAACGCCCCAGGCATCGAATAGTTGCAGAAGCTGCTTCCGCGCCGCGTCGTCGTCCCAGCTCCGATTCTTGGCGACGAGGGCGAGCAACTCCTCCAACGCGCCGTTGCGGTCGCCCTTGGCATTCAGCGCGAGCGCGAGGTCGAAGCGGCTTTGCGCGTCTTGCGGATTGGCGGCGAGCTTGGCGCGCAAGCCCTCGATGTCTCCGGTGCTCGGCGCCTTGCGCGCAAGCTCGAGCGCAGCCCGCGCGCTGGCTACGGGCGCGCTGTCGGCCTTGGCTGGCGGCACGAGCGCCAAGGTCTGCTCGGCCCGGGCAAGGTCGCCGGTCTTGATGTAGCACTTGGCGAGCCCGGCAAGGCTCTGCGCGTTCTCACGGTCCTTTTGCAGCACTTCTCCGAACGTCTGAGCCGCGGTGTTGAGGTCTCCGGCGGCAAGCGCTGCCTCTGCGGCTTCGAGATCGGCGGCGATATCGCCGGCGCTGTCGCCGATCAGCCGCGCGATGAAGTCCGCCACGCGGGATTCAGGCAGCGCCCCCATGAAGCCGTCGACGGGCTTGCCGTCCTGGAAGGCGAACACCGCAGGGATCGATTGCACACCCATTTGACCCGGGATCTGCGGGTGATCGTCGATATTGAGCTTGACCAGCCTGACCGCGCCCTTTGCCGCGCGCACGGTCCTTTCCAGGATCGGCGTGAGCTGCTTGCAGGGACTGCACCACGGCGCCCAGAAATCGACCAGTACCGGCACCTCGCGCGAGGCCTCGATGACGTCGCGCATGAAGTCCTTAGTGGTGCTGTCCTTGATGAGGTCGGCGTTCGCTCCGCCAGCGCCGCCCTTGCTAAGGATTGGGGTATCTACGCTCATGCTTCCTTTGCCCGGTAGGGACCCTAGAGCCAACTCTCGCCAAGGCCAAGTTCCGCCATTCGCCCCGGAAGATGGCCCGCCGCGCGGCGTTTGGCAACCTGTCGGGAGGCGAGGGGAGGCGGGCTCAGCCGAGTGGCAGAACCATGGGCGCATGCCCGCATGCCTTGATGAAGGCGATGAGGTCGTGGGTTAAGAGCCTGGTCGTGGCGCTGTTCTCGAGCGGATGGCAATTGACCTCGGCAAAATCCATGAGCGCGGCATCGACCACCACGATGACCGGGTTTGCCGTCGCGTTGATGAGGCCAAACGGCGTCACCGAGCCTGGCGGGACGCCGAGCACGGCCTCGAGCAGCTCCGCCTTGCTGAAGCTGAAGCGTCCGAGCCCAAGCCGGTTGGCGAGCGACTTGAGGTCGACCCTGGTGTCGTCCTTGGCCACCACCAGGACCATGCGGCCCTCTTTGTCGACGAGGAACAGGTTCTTGGTGTGGGCGCCAGGCAGGCTCTCGCGCAAGGAAGCCGACTGCTCAACCGTGAACATCGGCGCGTGCTCCACGGTGGTCGTTCGGATGCCGAGCTCGTCGAGGCGGGCAAACAAGGTCTTTCGGTCGGCTGCCATCGGTGTCTCGCAAGCGCTCTCGGATCGGCCTTGATACGTGGCCGCCGGCGTCCTAGCTACTTGGGAAAGGGCTCTTGTAGACATCGGAACAGCGATCAACTACAACCCGAAACGGCCAATGGAAGCGCCTAAGACGAAGACATTTGCAGCGCGACCGACGGGTTTGGAGTGCGGGTGTAGCTCAGGGGTAGAGCATAACCTTGCCAAGGTTAGGGTCGAGGGTTCGAATCCCTTCGCCCGCTCCAATTTCCTCCACAACAGCAATCCATTAACGGAACCATGGCTTGCGGGAACGCTGGCGGCGGCCGTGGCTGGTCAGCACCCGGCGCCGGAGCTATGCTGGGCATCAAAGCCGATGACAGCGTGTCGCACCAACGCGCCGTTCCATAGGAGTAGCTTCTTGGCGCGATCGCTGGTCGCCAGGGCTGAAATCTGGGACCTCGGGGTCGAGGTTCCGAAAGGTCATGGATGATGCAAAAATCCCGCTCTGCGGTGTTGACGCTTTTGATTCTGGCCCTGCTGGCCGTCGGCTCGATGATGGTGGGCCGGGCGCGCAGCGAGACCGCACAGTCGCCCAACTCGGAAATCTATCAGGAGCTCAATCTCTTCGGTGAGGTGCTGGAGAGCGTTCGTTCCAACTATGTCGAGAAGCCCGACGACGCCAAGCTGATCGAATCGGCGATCAACGGCATGTTGATGGCGCTCGACCCGCATTCCTCTTATCTGAACGCGCAAGAATTCCGCGACATGCAGGTGCAGACCCGCGGCGAGTTCGGCGGCCTCGGCATCGAGGTGACGATGGAGAACGGCGTGGTCAAAGTCGTCTCCGCCATCGAGGATACGCCAGCCTCAAAGGCCGGGCTCCTCAGTGGCGATCTGATCACCGCGCTGGATAAGAAGCCGATCCAGGGCCTCACGCTCGAAGAAGCCGTCGAAAAGATGCGCGGGCCGGTGAACGCGCCGATCACGCTCACCATCGAGCGCAAAGGTGTCGACAATCCCTT
>DFXC01000021.1:0-1774 GCA_002383105.1 Hyphomicrobiaceae bacterium UBA4118 | reverse complement strand
TGCCGAAGACGACGTGGGCTATGTCCACATCACCAGCTTCAGCGAGCAGACCACCGCCGACTTGGAAAAGGCCGTCGACGATCTGAAGAAAAAAATCGGCCCGAAACTCAAGGGCTATATCATCGATCTGCGCAACAACCCCGGCGGTCTGCTCGATCAGGCGATCTCGGTGTCGGATGCGTTTCTCGACCAGGGCGCCATCGTCCTCACCAAGGGCCGCAACATCGAGGAGACGCAGCGGTCGAACGCGAGACCCGGTGACATCGCCGAGGGGAAGAAGATCGTGGTGCTGATCAACGGCGGCTCGGCTTCGGCCTCTGAGATCGTGGCCGGCGCGCTGCAGGATCACCACCGGGCGACCATTGTCGGCACCCGTTCCTTCGGCAAGGGGTCGGTGCAAACCATCATCCCGCTTGGAAGCAACGGAGCCCTGAGGCTCACCACCGCAAGGTACTACACGCCGTCGGGCCGCTCGATTCAGGCCAAGGGCATCGAGCCCGAGGTCGTGGTCGAGGAGGAGCTTCCTGACGAGCTGAAGAAGACGGCTGCGAACTCAGTGGGCGAGGTCAACTTGCGGGGTCACCTCAAAGGCGAGGATGAGAGCGAGGACAACAGCACCCAGGAGGAGGGAGGCAGCTCATCCTACGTGCCTCCGGAGGAGGACAAGGACACTCAGCTCCAATACGCCCTCGATCTCTTGCGCGGCACCAAATCGGTGGCTAGCGACGTCAAGAAGAAGGGCTAAGCCTGCGGCGCACGCCGGTCAGCGCCCAGAAATGCGAACGGCCCCTTCTCAGGGGCCGTTCTTTTGCAATGCGTCCTTGACGCGGAGGTCTCGACCTCTCGCCTACCAAGGCCAATTCGGGTAGCCGTGGTAGCTGCGCTGCCGATAACTGCGCGGGTAGCTGTAGCTATAGTTGTAATTGTTGCTGCGCTTGACGCTGCGATATTTCTTCTTTTTTGCCGGCTGATCCACGGCACCGGAATCGGCGCTGGCCGCCGTGATCTTGGCCGGCGTGCCGTTGACCCAGACGAGGAAATCGGCGCCCTTCGGCAGGCCCGCCGTATTGATCGCCGTGTCACCGATGATAAGAGACGAGCCAGGCGTAAGCCTCTCCGAGATCTTCTGCCGCACATCGTTCGGGATCTCGAGACGGTCGAGCACTGCCATGGGGTCGTCGCCTTGCAGGCTGAGCGCAACCCACTTCGTTGTGGTGTCGCCGGGGGCGAATTTCATGGCGGTGAAGATGTGGGTGCCCAGCGGCCGCTTGGGATCGCGGAACGTGACGGGCGCTTCGAACACGCGACCGAAGTCCTGTCTGACCCAGAGCTGCCCGACCGGGGGCTCGCCTTTGCCAGAGACCTCATAGACTTTATTCACGAACGCGTCGGTGAAGGCGCCGGTCTCGGGCATGCCGTTCGCCTTCTGGAAGGCCTTGATGGCGACCACCGAGGCCTTGCCGAGCGTGCCGTCGAAATCCTGGGCCGGGAGATAGCCCAGGTCGGCCAGGATGTGCTGCACGCCAACGATGCGGTCGCGCTGGGTGCGCCGCGTCACCAGGATGCGCAGCGGCGCAGTGGAGCGGGGCTCGGCAGCAAAGGTGGCTGCGGCCTTCGTCCCGCCATCGATCTTCGTCTCGGCAACGGAGGGAATGGCATTCGGCGCCGGCTCGGCGCTAGCCTCGAGCGTGGCTGCTGCCGACGGTGTTGCAGGTGAAGCTACAGGCACCGGGGCGGCAACCGGAGCCGGCGCTGTCACGGTCGCCGGCGCAGC
>DFXC01000081.1:2382-3111 GCA_002383105.1 Hyphomicrobiaceae bacterium UBA4118 | reverse complement strand
TCGGAGCCGCATTTCTGGTCGATGGGGCTCAAGGTCATCGAGGGCCTGATCGACGAGCTCGAGGGGATGGATGAGAAGGGGGCTGCCAAGCGGTAACTGGAAGCTTCGTTGTACATTTCGTATAACTATGTTATACAGCCTGTATAACAGATATACAGGCTGTATAACGGAGATCGGCCATGAAAATCGAAATCAAACGAATTGGCAATT
Source organism: Hyphomicrobiaceae bacterium UBA4118 (assembly GCA_002383105.1). Lineage (GTDB taxonomy): Bacteria > Pseudomonadota > Alphaproteobacteria > Rhizobiales > Methyloligellaceae > Methyloceanibacter. The sequence goes on along the minus strand of DFXC01000081.1, from coordinate 2,901 downwards.
CTGAGGGTTTCATCCTGCCCCGCGAGCTGATGCAGCGGCTCGGTCTGAAGCGTGGGCAAGAGCTGCACATTACGGAATTGGCTGGCGGCGGCTTCCAGGCGCTCCCTTATGATCCCGATTTCGAGAAGACGATGGAGATCGTCGACGAGATCATCGACGAGTACCGCGACACGCTGGCAGCCCTTGCGAAGTGAGCGAGCCTAAGTGGTTCACTTACGAGCAGGCTATCGCCGCGCACAGCCTTCAGCTTCGCCGCTACGGCGGCGCTCCCGGTTTGCGGGATGAGGGCGCTTTACGTTCAGCGTTGGAGCGGCCGGTCAACAAGTGGCACTATGAGAGCGCAGATCTGCCGGAGCTAGCGGCGGCCTACGCGTTCGGGCTCGCCAAGAACCACGCTTTCGTCGACGGTAACAAGCGCATCGCATTCATCGCCATGGTGGCCTTTCTGCGCAAGAACGGCATCGCGTTTCGCCCCGATCAGGCGCAGGCCACTGCGATCATTCTCGCTGTTGCGGCGGG
>DFXC01000081.1:570-2091 GCA_002383105.1 Hyphomicrobiaceae bacterium UBA4118 | reverse complement strand
TTCGTCTTCCCGCTTGGGCTACAGGGGCTATGGGCCTTTGTCGGCCATGTGTTCTTCGCCGAGGAATCAGCGGCCTCGATCGGCTGGGCGTCGGGCCCATTCCAATACGAGGTGGGCGTCGCCAATCTCGGGCTCGGGCTTGCTTCGCTCTATGCGGCGTTCAGAGGCTTCGAGGCGCGGCTCGCCGTGGCCATCGCCGCCGCCTGCTTCCTCGGGGGCGCTGGCATCGGCCATATCAGGGACATCGTCGAAGCCGGCAATTTCGCTCCGGGCAACGCGGGTCCGATCATGGTCACCGACTTCCTCACGCCCATCGCCGTTTTCGTGCTCCTCTTCTTCGCGAGTGGAAGGTGGCGGCCGAAATCGCTGGCAACGCTTGCGCTAGAGGCTGAGCTGGAGGTTGCCCGAGAGGCGCTGCGATCTTATCGCGATGCGCTCAGCGATCTTGGCAAGGAATGAAGGCTCGCGCTCTCCGGCCTTTCCACGGGCTCATGTTGAAATCCCCGGCAACGACGAGAGGTAGGGTTTGGGCTTGCACGAATTGCCTCTCGACACCAGCGGGCGCATCTTGGTCCGGGCTCCTATATGAGGGGAGACCTTACCCCAGAGTGAAGTTGTCACAGCGTCCATGAACGACCGGCCATCCGACAAGGAGAAGAACAGGTTCACCGCACGTGCCATGCGCTATGCCTCCGTCGGCGCCAATGTCGGCGGGGTCGCGGCGCGCATCGCCGGCCGGCGCCTGTTTGGGCTCGACCCCGAGCGCGACAAGGACGCGGCCTCGCTCGCCGCCGCCCTTGGCGGGCTGAAGGGCCCAATCATGAAGGTGGCGCAACTGCTTGCCACCATCCCCGAGGCGCTGCCGGCCGAATATGCCGCAGAGCTCGGTCAGCTGCAGAGCCAGGCGCCGCCCATGGGCTGGCCCTTCGTGCGGCGCCGCATGGCGGCGGAGCTTGGGCCAGAGTGGGAATCCAAGTTCGCAAGCTTCGCGCATGAAGCCACGGCCTCTGCCTCGCTCGGCCAGGTGCATCGCGCCAAGAGCCATGATGGGCGGTCGCTTGCCGCCAAGCTGCAATATCCCGACATGCAGTCTGCCGTGGAGGCCGATCTCGTCCAGCTTGGCGTCCTCTTCTCCATCCACGCCCGCATGAGCCCTGCCATCGAGACCTCGGAGATGCTGAAGGAGATCGCGGCGCGGCTCCGCGAGGAGCTCGACTACGATCTCGAGGCCCGCCACATGCGGCTCTATCGGCTCATCTTCGAGGCCGATCCGCTCATCAGCGTGCCGGAGGTGGTCGCTCAGCTCTCCACCAAGCGGCTGCTCACCATGACCTGGCTCGACGGCAAGCGGCTGCTGGACTATCGTGACCGGCCGCTCGAAGAGCGCAACCAAATCGCCCGCGCCATGTTCCGCGCCTGGTGGTATCCGTTCAGCCATTACGGCGTGATCCACGGCGACCCGCATCTCGGCAATTACACCGTGTTCGAGGATGCCGAGGGCAAGGCGTCGGGCATCAACCT